>NZ_AKIY01000056.1 GCF_000282615.1 Bradyrhizobium sp. YR681
CCGCCAGCCGCTGGCTCGGCAGGCCGGAATGCGCGATCGGCACCTCGGCAAAGCCGACGTCGCATTGGTTGTTCAACACCCAATCGACCACGATCGGCGAGATCACGCCGAAGAAGGCAAGGTTGAGGTTCGGCCGTTCTTTCAGAAATTGTCCGGTGAGCCGCGGCAGATAGCCGTTCGACAGCGCGGGCAGTGCTGCTATCCGCAGCGAGCCGGTCCGGCGTCCGCGGATTTCTTCCGCCGCCGCGGTGATGCGCTCGAGGCCGACGAAGGAGCGCTCCACTTCAGTATAGAGTGCCATCGCCGCGGCAGTCGGCACGAGGCCGGTGCCGCGCCGCTCGAACAGCTCCATCTTCAAGAGCGCTTGGAGGTCGCGCAGCAACCGGCTGACCGCCGGCTGCGTCACCTTCATCAGCGCGGCCGCCTCGGTCACGCTGCCGGTCAGCATCGTCGCGCGGAAGGCTTCCACCTGCCGCGAATTGATCCGGGCCATACCCCATTCCATTCATAACATTTAGGCATGCAGAGGGTGCCATTATTCATTGGACGATGGAAGCCCGAGTTTGCGATCTTTTTCATCAGGACTGGAGACAGCCCGCTTTTTCGGCAGATTGGAGGGATTCGAACCTCCAGATCGCGCCAAAACCCGCCTAACAGGGGCCGGAGCCCTGATCGGCAAGGGATTTTGCGCGGAAGGAAATGCGGAAGGCTTCGGCCAGCGAGACTCGTCGGCACGTCACCTCATTCCGGTATTGGAGATCGGTCCATATGAAGACTCTTCGCCTTCTGACCGCGGTCAGCATTGCAGCGCTCTTGGCCGCCCCGTCGGTCGCCTCGGCCCAGCAGAAAACGCTCTATGTCGCCGGCTATGGCGGCTCGTTCGAGAAGACCATCCGCGACGAGGTGATCCCGGCCTTCGAGAAGGAGAACGGCGTCAAGGTCGAGTACGTCGCCGGCAACTCCACCGACACGCTCGCAAAACTTCAGGCGCAGAAGGGCAACCAGCAGATCGACGTCGCCATCGTCGACGACGGCCCGATGTACCAGGCGATCCAGCTCGGCTTCTGCGGCAAGCTCGAAGGTCTTCCCACTGACATCTATGACACCGCGCGCTTCAAGGACGATCGCGCCGTCGCGATCGGCATCGTCGCCACCGGCCTGATGTACAACACCAAGGTGTTCAAGGAAAAGGGCTGGGCGCCGCCGACCTCCTGGAACGATTTGAAGGACACCAAATACGCCAAGCAGCTCGTGATCCCGCCGATCAACAACACCTACGGTCTCGAAGCGCTGGTGATGCTGTCGAAGATGAACGGCGGCGGCGAGACCAACGTGGATTCCGGCTTCAAGATCTTCAAGGAGCAGATCAATCCGAACGTGCTCGCCTATGAGCCGTCGCCGGGCAAGATGACCGAGCTGTTCCAGTCCGGCCAGGCCGTGATCGCGGTGTGGGGTACTGGCCGCGTGCAGAGCTTCGCCAACACCGGCTTCCCCGTCGACTTCGTCTATCCGAAGGAAGGCGCGGCCACGCTGCTGACGACCGCCTGTCCGATCACCAAGCCGAACGCCTCGCCGCTGGCGTCCAGCTTCGTCAAGATGCTGCTCGATCCAAAAATCCAGCTCGTGATGTTGAAGGAATACGGCTACGGCCCGGTGCTGAAATCGCTGGTGGTGCCGCCGGAGTTCGGCAAGATGGCGCCGATCGGCGAGCGCGCGGCAAAACTCTACAATCCGGACTGGACCGTGATCAACGAGAAGCGCGAGGAGTGGACCAAGCGCTGGAATCGCGAGGTCGAACGCTGATCGTACGATAGCGGAGACAGCGTGATGGCCTATCTCGAACTCGAAGGGGTCGCAAAGCAGTTCGGCGCACAGACTGTGGTCGACGACTTCAGCCTGTCGGTGGGGAAGGGGGAGTTCATCTCCTTCCTCGGCCCGTCCGGCTGCGGCAAGACCACGACCCTCCAGATGATCGCGGGCTTCCTCGACCCCACGCGCGGCGCGATCCGGCTGGAGGGCAAGGACCTGACCGCGATCCATCCGGCCAAGCGCGGGCTCGGGATCGTGTTCCAGAGCTACGCGCTGTTTCCGCACATGACCGCGGCGGAGAATGTCGCCTTCGGCCTCGAGATGCGCAACGTGCCGCGCGCCGAACGAGCCGAGCGCGTTCGCGATGCGCTCGCGATGGTCGGCCTCGCCGGTTACGAGGACCGCCATCCGCGCCGCATGTCCGGCGGCCAGCAGCAGCGCGTCGCGCTGGCGCGCGCGCTGGTGATCAAGCCGAGCGTGCTCTTGCTCGACGAGCCGCTGTCCAACCTCGACGCAAAACTGCGCGAGGGGATGCAGATCGAGCTGCGCCAGATCCAGCGCACCATCGGCACCACCACGATCCTGGTCACCCACGACCAGAACGAGGCGATGTCGCTGTCCGATCGCATCGTGGTGATGAGCCAGGGCAAGATCGAGCAGATCGGCACGCCGCAGGAGACGTATGAAAAGCCGGCTTCGGCTTTCGTCTCGCAGTTTCTGGGCAAGACCAACGATTTTGCCGCGACGATCGATCGGGCTGCGACGCCCGCGCGGGTGATTGCGGGCTCCTGGAGTGCGCCGGCGCCGGTTGGTCTCAGCGGTCCCGTGACCGTCAGCATTCGCCCTGAGCGCATCGGCTTTGGCGATGCGGGCCTCAACGCAACAATCGTCACGCGCATCTTTCAGGGCAATCACTGGCTGTTCCAGTGCGACAGCGAATGCGGCCCGGCGATCGTGATCCGGCAGAATGATGGCGAGAGGCAGCCAGCCGAAGGCGAGGCTGTTCACCTCGCCTGGCGGCCGGAGGACATGAGCGTGAGGGGCGGCGTATGAGCATGGCTGCCGACGAGCGCAACGCGCGAGCGCCCTGGGCGCTGACAGCGCCGGCCCTGATGCTGTTTGTCGGCGTGCTGCTGATCCCGCTCGCGATGACCGTGATGCTGTCGTTCCATGATTGGGGCCAGTACAAGGGCATCGAGCCGGTCTTCATCCTGAAGAACTGGCACGAGATCGCCACCGATCCCTATTACGCGGAAATGTTCTGGCGGACCTTTCGGATCGCGATCCTGACCACGCTGCTCACCGCTCTGCTCGGTGCGCCCGAGGCCTATATCCTCAACCGTATGGACGGACGCTGGAAGAGCTTCTTCCTGCTGGTCATTCTCGGGCCGCTGCTGATCTCCGTGGTGGCGCGCACGCTCGGCTGGGCGCTGCTGTTCGGCGGCAACAACGGCCTCGTCAACAAGCTGCTGATGTCGGCGGGCGTGATCCGTTCCCCCATTCCCTTCATGTTCACCGAAACCGGCATGGTCATCGCGCTCGCGCATGTGATGATGCCGTTCATGGTGCTGTCGGTGTGGGCGGCGCTGCAGCGGCTCGATCCGCAGATCGAGAATGCCGCGATGTCGCTTGGTGCAGGCCCCGTGACCATCATCCGCCGCATCATCATGCCGCAGATCATGCCGGGCGTGCTGTCGGGCGCGATCATCGTGTTCTCGCTCTCGGCCAGCGCCTTTGCGACGCCCGCGATTATCGGCGGCCGCCGGCTCAAGGTCGCGGCGACGCTCGCCTATGACGAATTCCTCAACACGCTGAACTGGCCGCTCGGTGCTGCGGTCGCGACGCTCCTGCTGGTCGCGCTGGTGCTGATCGTGGTCGGCAGCAACGCGCTGATCGAGCGCCGCTATGCAGAGGTGTTCCGATGAGACGGAACGGCCCGCTCGCGCTGATCTTCCACACCATCTTCGTCATCATCATGGTGGCGCCGATCCTGGTGGTCTGCCTCGTTGCCTTCACGCCCGAAGGTTTTCTGTCGCTGCCGACCAACGGCTTCTCGCTGCGCTGGTTCAGGGCGATCGGCAATTATCCCGAATTCATCCGCGCCTTCTGGGTCAGCCTCGGGCTAGGGGCGCTGTCCTCGCTCGTGGCGCTGCTGTTCGCGGTGCCGGCGGCGCTGGCGATCGCGCGCCATCGCTTCCGCGGTCGTGATGCGCTGGCGGCGCTGTTCCTGTCGCCGCTGATGATCCCGCATGTCGTGCTTGGCATCGCCTTCCTGCGCTTCTTTACGTCAGCCGGTCTTGGCGGCAGCTTTGCGGCGCTGGTCATCGCGCATGTCATCATCGTGTTTCCGTTCGCGCTGCGCCTGACGCTGGCGGCTGCGACCGGCATGGACCGCACGGTCGAGATGGCGGCGGTCTCGCTCGGCGCCGGCGGCTGGACGCTGTTCCGCCGCGTAACGCTGCCGCTGATTCTGCCCGGCGTCATCAGCGGCTGGGCGCTTGCCTTCATCCAGTCGTTCGACGATCTCACCATGACCGTCTTTCTTGCCGCGCCCGGCACCGAGACGTTGCCGGTGCGCATGTTCCTTTATATCCAGGACAACATCGATCCACTGGTGACGTCGGTCTCGGCCTGCGTGATCGCCGTTACCATGACCGCCCTCATTCTGCTCGACCGCTTCTACGGGCTCGACCGCGTGCTCGCCGGCAAGGGCGATACGGGACGATAGGAGAACTCATGTCAGGAGATTACGACGTCGCCGTCGTCGGCGGCGGGCTGCTCGGTTCCGCCATTGCCTGGGGCCTTGGCCGGCTCGGCAAGAAGGTGGCCGTGCTCGACGAAGGCGACATCACCAAGCGCGCCTCGCGTGCGAATTTTGCGCTGGTCTGGGTGCAGAGCAAGGGCCTGGGCATGCCCGCCTATACGGTTTGGACCGTGCAGGCGTCGCAGGCGTGGGGCCGGCTTGCGTCGGAGCTGAAGCAGCAGACCGGGCTCGATGTCTCGCTCCAGCAGAATGGCGGCTTCCATCTCACGCTCGGCGAGGGCGAATTCGGCCAGCGCACCGAGCTGGTCAAGCGCATGCACAACCAGACGGGTGCGGCCGACTACAAGATGGAGATGCTCTCGGCGTCCGAGGTGAAGAAATCGCTGCCGCTGATCGGCCCCGAGGTCTCCGGCGGCAGCTATTGTCCGCTCGACGGCCACGTCAATTCGCTGCGCACCTTCCGCGCTTTCCACACCGGCTTCAAGACATTCGGCATCGACTATTTCCCGGAGCGTCCGGTCTCGGCGATCAGCAAGAGCGGCGGTGAATTCCGTTTGACCACGCCGAAGGGCGAGCTGCGCGCCGCCAAGATCGTGCTCGCCGCCGGCAATGCCAACCAGACGCTGGCGCCGATGGTCGGCCTCTACGCCCCGATGGGCCCGACCCGCGGCCAGATCGTGGTGACCGAGCGCACCATGCCGTTCCTGCCGCATCCGCTGACCACGATGCGCCAGACCGACGAGGGCACGGTGATGATCGGCGACAGCAAGGAAGACGAGCTGGATGATCGCACGCTGAAGCATTCGATCAGCGCGGTGATGACCGATCGCGCCCAGCGCATGTTCCCGCATCTGTCGCGGCTCAACGTGGTCAGGAGCTGGGCCGGCATCCGCGTGATGCCGCAGGACGGCTTTCCGATCTACGACCAGTCGGAGACGCATCCCGGCGCCTTCGTGGCCTGCTGCCATTCCGGCGTGACGCTCGCCTCCAACCACGCTTTCGAGATCGCGCGCATGGTGGCGCAGGGCGCGCTCGAGCCGGAGCTGGTCGGCGCATTCTCGGCCAGTCGCTTCGGCGGCGCGGGCGCGGCGAACAACAGCGGCTATTAGAGATATCAAGGAGCCAAGAGGCATCCCATGTTTAGACGATCCGAACAGGACAAACGGCCGCAAGTGCAGATCTTCGTCGATGGCGTCGCCGTCGCCGCGCGCCAGGGCGACACCGTTTCCGCTGCGCTGCTGGCCTCGAGTTGCGACGCACGGCGCTCGACCGCGGTGAGCGGCGCACCGCGTCTGCCCTATTGCATGATGGGCGTGTGCTTCGACTGCCTCGTCACCATCGACGGCGTCGGCAACCGCCAGGGCTGCCTCGTGCCCGTCGCCGAGGGCATGCAGGTCGAAATCCAGAAGGGCAAGCGGGAGATCGGAAAATGACTGTGGCTCCCAAGCGCGAAGATTACGATGTGGTCGTGATTGGCGCCGGGCCCGCGGGCCTCGCTGCCGCCGCGACATCTGCCGAAGCCGGCCTGTCCACGCTGCTGCTCGACGAGAACATCGGCCCCGGCGGCCAAGTGTTCCGTGCCATCGCCACGACGCCGGTGACCGATCGCAGCCAGCTCGGCGCCGATTATTGGGTCGGTGCCGATCTCGTGCAGGCGCTGCGTGCGAGCAATGCCGAAATCATTCATCGCGCCACGGTCTGGAGTCTCGACCGCAATCTCGACATCGCCGTCTCCATCGGCGGCGCGTCCGCCTTCGTCAGGGCCAAGCGCGTGATCCTTGCGACCGGTGCGCTGGAGCGGCCGTTCCCGATTCCCGGCTGGACGCTGCCGGGCGTGATGACCGCGGGCGCTGCGCAAACCATGTTGAAGTCGTCGGCTCTGGTGCCTGACGGACGCACGGTGATCGCGGGGCAGGGGCCGCTGCTCTGGCTGCTCGCCGCGCAGATCCTGCGGCTTGGCGGCCGCATCGACCGCATCCTCGACACCACCGAGCGCGGCAACTACTTCGCGGCGCTGCCGCATGCCTTCGCCTTCCTGACCTCGCCTTATTTTGCAAAAGGCCTGTCGATGATGCGCGAGGTGAAGGCGAAGGTTCAGGTCGTTTCCGGCGTCACCGAGCTCTCTGCGGCTGGCGATGGTCAGCTTGCCAGCGTGAGCTACGTTGCCGGAGGCAAGCGCGAGACCATCCCTGCCGATCTCCTGCTGCTGCATCAGGGCGTCGTGCCCAACGTCAACCTCGCGATGTCGGCCGGAATCGAGCATCGCTGGGATGATCTGCAATTGTGCTGGTCGCCGGTGCTCGATGCGAATGGTTCCTCGTCGGTTGCCGGCATTGCGATCGCCGGCGACGGCGCCGGCATTGGCGGTGCCAATGCCGCCGTGGTCCGCGGCCGCATTGCGGCGCGCGCGGCTGTGGAAGCGCTGGCACCTGCGGTCGCCGCAAAGCTTCCGTCGATGGCCACGCTTCGCACCGATCTCGCCAAGGCCGAGCGCGGCCGCATGTTTCTCGACACGCTGTTCCGTCCCGCGCCGCAGTTCCGCATTCCCACCGGCGATACCATCGTCTGCCGCTGCGAAGAGGTCACCGCCAAGGACGTTCTCGACTCCGTCGCGATCGGCGCGACCGGGCCGAACCAGCTCAAGGCCTATCGCCGCACCGGCATGGGTCCGTGCCAGGGCCGGCTCTGCGGCCTCACCGTCACCGAGTTGATGGCGCAGGCGCGGGCCAAGACTCCGCAGGAGATCGGCTATTACCGGCTGCGCGCACCGGTCAAGCCGATCACGCTGGCCGAGCTTGCCGCCGTCCCGAAGAGCGAGGCCGACGTCAAGGCCGTGGTGCGCGGATGACGCGGAATGTGGATGCGATCGTCATTGGCGGCGGCATCCACGGATGCTCGACGACGCTGCATCTGTGCCTCGCCGGCCTGAAGCCGGTGCTGATCGAGAAGGACTATGCCGGCCGGCACGCTTCCGGCGTCAACGCCGGCGGCGTCCGCCAACTCGCGCGGCACATCCCCGAGATTCCGCTCTCGATCCGCTCGATGGGGATCTGGGAGAAGATTTCAGATCTTCTCGACGACGATTGCAGCTTCGAGAGCTACGGCCAGGTGCTGGTCGCCGAGAACGAGGAGGAGCTCGCGGTTTGCCGCGCACGTGTCGCCGAGCTCAACGCGCTCGGCTTCACCCATGAAGAGCTGATCGACGCCGCCGAGCTGCAACGGCTTGTGCCCGCGGTCGCCGACACTTGCCCCGGCGGCGTGGTCTCGCGCCGCGACGGCGCCGCCAATCCGGCGCAGACGACGACGGCGTTCCGGCGCAAGGCCCAGCAGCTCGGCGCTACTGTGCGCGAAGGCGTAGCCGCCACCAACATCCGTTACATCAACGGCTTGTGGTACGTCGATGTCGGCAGCGAAACCTTCGCCGCACCGGTACTCGTCAACGCCGCCGGCGCCTGGGCCGGCAAGATCGCAGCTGCGCTCGGCGAGCCCGTTCCGGTCGAGACCGTGGCGCCGATGCTGATGATCACCTCGCGCGTGCCGCACTTCATCGATCCCGTCGTGATTCTGCGCGGCCGCAAACTCTCCTTCAAGCAGTTCAAGAACGGCACCGTGCTGATCGGTGGCGGCCATCTGGCGACGCCCTATCAGGACCGCAACGAGACGGTGCTGGACTGGGAGAGCCTCGCGACCAGCGCCCGCACCGTGTTCGAGCTGTTTCCGGTGATGCGAAGCGCCACGATCGTCCGCGCCTGGGCCGGCATCGAGGCCAAGATGAAGGACGACATACCCGTGTTCGGGCCAAGCTCCCGCCACAGGGGCCTCTATCACCAATTCGGCTTCTCGCTGCACGGCTTCCAGCTCGGCCCCGGCGCCGGCGCCGTGATGGCGGAGCTGATCGTCAACGGCGGCAGCCAGACTCGCGTCAGCGAGCTCGGCATCGACCGCTTCCATCCCTCCACGCTCTAGGAACAAGAGGACATCATGAGTATCACCCGCAGCATCCGCACGCCCATCATGCACCGCGCCGTCGAAGCCAATGGCTTCGTCTTCGTCGGCGGCACCATCGCCGACGACACCTCGGTCTCGATGGGCGACCAGACCCGCAACATCCTCGGCAAGATCGCCGGCTATCTCGAGGAAGCCGGCACCGACAAGAGCCGCGTCGTCAGCGCCTCGATCTTTGTCACAGATCTCTCCAAGAAGAAGGAGATGGATGCGGCCTGGACCGAGTTCTTCGGCGACAATCTGCCGACCCGCGCCACTGTCGGCGTTGCCGATCTCGGCGGCGGCGCGTTGATCGAGGTGGTCGTCACCGCACTCAAGGGCTGATGGGCTCGCCGACGGATCAGGCCGATACGGCTTGATCTCGTCGGCCTCCAGGTTTAGTTAGCAGTCTCCCAATCAGGAATGAGCAGCCATGGATTTTACCCCGACCGCAAAGCCGACCTGCCTTGCTCACGGGGAATTCCATGCCTGCTTCAATCATCCTGTCGAACCTGTCGCTGTCCACGCCTGACGGCCGTCCTCTCCTCTCCAGCATCGATCTGACATTCGCGGCCGAGCGGACCGGTCTCGTCGGTCGCAACGGCGTCGGTAAGACGACGCTGCTTGCGTCGATCGCGCGCGAGCATGTTCCCCAGTCGGGGCGCGTCTCCGTCAACGGAACCATCGGTCTGCTGCGCCAGGGTGCGCAGGTCATTCCGGGTGCGACCGTGGCCGATCTGTTCGGTGTGCGGCAGAGCCTGGATCTGCTTCGCCGTGCCGAGCGGGGGGATGCTTCGGCGGACGAGATCGCCGTGATCGACTGGACGCTCGAAGCGCGGCTGGAGGCCGATCTGGCGCGCCTCGGATTCGACCCGTCTCCCGAGACTGAATTGTCTTGTCTGTCCGGCGGCCAGATCACGCGGGTTCGTCTCGCCGCGCTGATGTTCGCCGAGCCAGATTTCCTGCTGCTGGACGAGCCCACCAACAATCTCGACCGGGATGGACGCAAGGCTGTGACCGATCTTCTCGCCGCCTGGCGTGGCGGCGCGATCGTGGTCAGCCACGACCGGGGCCTGCTCGAGACCATGGACGCGATCGTCGAGCTGACGTCGCTCGGTGCGACGCGATACGGCGGCAACTGGAGCAATTTTCGCGCGCGGAAGGCCGTCGATCTTGCTGCCATCAGGCACGATCTTGCCCATGCCGAGAAGCATCTCGCCGAGATCGACGGCACGGCGCAGGAGGCCGTGGAGCGGAAGGCGCGCAAGGATGGCGGCGGCAGGAAGAAGCGCGCCAGGGGCGACATGCCGCGCATCCTGGCCGGCGCGCGCAGGGATCGCAGCGAGGACAGCGGTGGAAAGACCGCGCAGATCGCCGAGCGGCGGCGCGCGGAGGCACTGGAGGCTGTCGACATTGCGCGCCGTCGGATCGAAATTCTTCAGCCGCTGTCGGTGACATTGCCGTCGACGGAACTGCCGGCGGGGCGGGAGGTGGTCTGGCTCGACGGGGTCAGTGCCGGCTATCATCCGGAGCGCGCGATCATGCGCGATCTGTCTTTCACGATCGTCGGGCCAGAGCGGGTTGCGATCGTCGGACCGAACGGCTCGGGAAAGACCACCTTGCTGAACCTCGTTGCGGGCGAGATGCGCCCTCTTGCGGGCACCGTACGGGTCAGGCCCGACTTTGCGCTGTTCGACCAGAAGGTCGGCCTGCTCGATCCCGCGGTCTCGATCCTGGACAATTTCAGGCGTCTCAATCCAACAGCGGGCACGAATGAGTGCCGTGCCGCCCTGGCCCGGTTCATGTTTCGCGCCGACGCTGCGTTGCAGATCGTCGGGCGCCTGAGCGGCGGCCAGCTGCTTCGTGCCGGCCTTGCCTGCGTGTTTGGCGGGGCAAGGCCGCCCTCACTGCTGATCCTGGACGAGCCGACCAATCATCTCGACATCGACTCCATCGAAGCCGTCGAGGCGGGCCTGCGAGCCTATGACGGCGCGCTGCTCGTCGTCAGTCATGACGAAGCGTTCCTGCAGGCGATCGGCGTCACGCGACGGCTAGATCTTGCCGCCGGTGCGCTGCACGCCAATGGCGGGATCACCTGATCCCGCCCAGCGGTTCGATATGGCAGATTTCAAAAAACCCGACGCCCTGCCCCCAGCGCGTCGGGTGGAAAAGAATGAATATCAATCCGTGATCCCAACGCCGCTCTTGTGACGCGTCTCCCATCAATTGACCACTCCGGGAAACTACCGCGTTGGAATTGGGCTGCGTCCGGCCTACGAGGCCGCGCTGCCGCCGGGTTCCAACGACTCGCCGACCTCCAGCGGATGGGCCATGGTTTCGTGCAGCGCCTCGCGGTCGAGCTCTCCCTCGGAGATGCTGATGACGACGCAGGCAACGCCGTTGCCGATCAGATTGGTCAGCGCGCGGCACTCGCTCATGAACTTGTCGATGCCGACCAGGATCGCGATCGACTGGATCGGGATGTCGGGCACGATCGAGAGCGTCGCGGCGAGTGTGATGAAGCCGGCGCCGGTGACGCCTGAGGCCCCCTTCGAGGTGATCATGGCGATGCCCAAGATGCCGAGCTCCTGCCAGATCGTCAGATGCGTGTTGGTGGCCTGCGCCAGGAACAGCGTCGCCAGCGTCATGTAGA
Source organism: Bradyrhizobium sp. YR681 (assembly GCF_000282615.1). Taxonomy (GTDB): domain Bacteria; phylum Pseudomonadota; class Alphaproteobacteria; order Rhizobiales; family Xanthobacteraceae; genus Bradyrhizobium. Next base: position 11,211 of record NZ_AKIY01000056.1, read on the forward strand.
TGTTGGTGCCGTCAAGGTTGAAGCTGTAGCCGGTCGGAATCACGAGACCGACCACCGAGCGCGAGGCACCGAGATGCTCCATCTTCTGGATCATCTGCGGCAGCACCGTCTCCGACGACGAGGTGCCGAGCACGATCAGGAGCTCGTCCTTGATGTAGGCGATGAAGCGCAGGATTGAGAAGCCGGCGAGCCGCGCGATCGAGCCCAGCACGATCAGCACGAACAGGATGCTGGTGAGATAGAACGTGCCGATCAGCGCGGCGAGGTTGAGCAGCGAGCCGAGGCCGTAGGCGCCGACGGTAAACGCCATGGCGCCGAACGCGCCGATCGGCGCCACGCGCACGATGATGCGGATGATGCCGAAGAACATCTTTGCGGCCTTGTCGATCGCTTCTGCGATCGGCTCGCCGGCCTTGCCGAGGAAGGCGATGGCGAAGCCCGAGAGGATCGAGACCAGCAGCACCTGAAGCAGGTCGCCGCGCGCGATCGCACCCACATAGCTGTCGGGGATGATCGCCATCAGGTGGGCGACGATGCCTTCCTCCTTGGCCTTGGTGACATAGGTCGCGACCGATTTCGGGTCGATGGTGGCGGGATCGATGTTGAAGCCGTGGCCGGGCTGGAGAATCTCGCCGACCAAAAGGCCGATGGCGAGCGCGACGGTCGAGACCGTCTCGAAATAGATCAGCGACTTCAGCCCGACCCGGCCGACCCGTTTGAGGTCGCCCATCGAGGAGATGCCGTGCACCACGGTGCAGAAGATGACAGGCGCGATCATCATCTTGATCAGCGCGATGAACCCGTCGCCGAGCGGCTTCAGTGCCTTGCCGAGATCGGGATAGGCATAGCCGATGAGCACCCCGAGCGCGATCGCGATCAGCACCTGGACGTAGAGGATCTTGTACCAGGGCTGGTGCCGGCGATGGATGGCTGGCTGGATTGCGATCTGTGTCATATTGTAAGCCCCGGAACGTATTGATCTTGCATGACTCGCATCATGTGATGGCCGCCGCAGAAGCGACAATCACATTTTTGTCGGATCGCACGAACATCGATCGCTGCACCGCAACGGGGGGAACATGACGATCGCAGCAGGCTCGGACGAGCAAGCTCAAGGCTATTTTCCGCGTTGGAAGCTGAAGACCTCGGGCGTGATCATGCCGGAGGAGCGGTTGTCATGGGGCCAGACAATCGTCTCCGGTCTTCAGCATTGCGTGGCCATGTCGGGCTCGACGATCATCGCGCCGCTGCTGATGGGGTTCGATCCCAACGTCGCGGTCATGTTCTCCGGCATCGGCACGCTGATCTTCTTCGTCATCGTCGCGGGACGCGTGCCGAGCTATCTCGGCTCGAGCTTCGCGTTCATCGCCGTCGTCATCGCCGCCACCGGCTATGCCGGGCAGGGGCCGAATCCGAACGTCTCCGTGGCGCTCGGCGGCATCATAGGGGCCGGCGTGCTCTATGGCGTGATCGCGCTGACCGTGATGTGGTCCGGCGTCGGCTGGGTCGAGCGCTTGATGCCCCCGGCCGTCACCGGCGCCGTGGTCGCCGCGATCGGCCTCAACCTTGCGCCCGTCGCGGTCAAGGCGGTGAGCGCCAATGCGTTCGACACGGGAACCGGGCTTGCGACCGTTCTCGTGATCGGCGTGGTGGCCGTTGCCGCACCACGCCTGTGGCGCCGCCTGCCGATCATCCTCGGTGCGATCGGCGGATATCTTTTGTACTTACTGTTCGCGAACGGGCTGGGCTTCGCCAAGCCGATCGATTTCACCCGGCTCGTGGCCGCGCCGTGGCTCGGCCTGCCGAACTTCACCACGCCGACGTTCCAGGCTGATGCAATCTTCCTGATCGCGCCGGTTGCGGTCATTCTCGTCGCCGAGAACCTCGGTCACATCAAGGCCGTCGGCGCCATGACGGGCCGCAGCCTCGATGGCTATCTCGGCCGCGCTTTGTTCGCCGACAGCCTCGCGACGGTGGTGGCGGCGAGCGGTGGCGGCACCGGCGTGACGACCTATGCCGAGAACATCGGCGTCATGGCGGCGACCAAGGTCTATTCGACCTTGCTGTTCGCCTTCGCGGCCGTTGTGTCGATCCTGCTCGGCTTCTCGCCGAAATTCGGTGCGCTGATCCTGTCGATCCCGGGGCCCGTCATCGGCGGCCTCTCGATCGTGCTGTTTGGATTGATCGCCGCGATGGCCGGCCGGATCTGGGTCGAGAACAAGGTCGACTTCGCCAACCCTGCGAACCTCATCACCGTCGCCGTGGCGCTGACCGCGGGCGCGGGCGACCTCACGCTCAAAGTCGGCGCCTTCACGATCGGAGGCATCGGGACGGCCACTTTCGGCGCCATCCTCTTCTATCAGATCCTGACCTCGCCGCTCGCGCGCCGCGCGGACTGAATCCCAGCGATGCAATGATGGATGGAACAAAAAGCCGGTTCCCTCCATGATGAAGCGTCCCGGAGAAAACTTATGCCACAGACCGATCGCTCAACCATTTTTTCCTCGCGCCTCGTCGGCCAATACGCGCTGGTGACCGGTGCCTCCCAGGGCATCGGCCGCGCGGTCGCCGTCAGGCTCGCCCAGGAAGGCGCGACCGTCGCCATCAACTATTTCGATCATCCTGAAAAGGCCGAAGAGACGCTCGCGCTGGCGCGGACGGCCTCGGGCGACCGCGGCCACGGCAGGCTCGATCATGTCATCGTCAAGGCTGACGTCGGCAACGAGCAGGAGATCGCCGCGATGTTCGAGACGGTTCTGGCGCGCTGGAAGCGCCTCGACTGCCTCGTCAACAATGCCGGCTTCCAGCGGGAATCGCCGAGCGAGTCGCTCGACATCGAAACCTACCGCCGCATCATCGACGTCAATCTCAACGGCGCCGTGCTCTGTGCGCAGAAGGCGCTGGCGCATTTCGTCGCGCGCGGGGGAGGCGGCAGCATCATCAATTGCTCCAGCGTTCACCAGATTATTCCAAAACCCGGCTATCTCGCTTATTCGATCAGCAAGGGCGGCATCGCCAATCTGACGCGGACGCTGGCGCTGGAGTTCGCCGGTCGCGGCATTCGCGTCAACGCGGTCGGCCCCGGTGCGATCGACACGCCGATCAACGCGGCCTGGACCGGCGACCCGGAAACGCGCGGCGTCGTCACCAGCCACATTCCCGTGGGGCGCGTCGGCACGCCGGAGGAAATCGCCGCCGTGTTCGCCTTCCTCGCCTCGGATGATGCGAGCTACATCACCGGGCAGACCATCTACGCCTGCGGCGGCCTGACGCTGTTCCCCGAGTTTCGCGAGAACTGGGCGAGCTAGAACTCGCCGCCGATGCCGACATAGCCGGTGTGCTCGGTGCCGCCGCCATTGCCGTAGCCGCCGACCACGCTCAGCGGCATGGCGGTGTTGAGGCGATGGGCGAAGCCGAGGCCGAAACCGCCTTCGCCGTGGTAGACGGAGCCGCGCATCTGCCAGGTGGTCTTGCCGGGGGCTGACGGCATTGGCGCGCTCGCGGCTGCGACCGCCGCGGCGATGCCGCGCCGCGCTTCGGTCTGGTTGTTCCAGATCTGCGATTGCAGTCCGGAGATCTGCGACTGGAAGCCTGACGACATGCCGCTCAGCTGACTCATGTTGACGGCGTCGGTCGGATTGACGCCGGCAGCGACATTGGTCAGTCGCCGCTCGTTGCCAGCGGTGCCGAACGACACCGTGTTGGCGGCGCTCGCCACCGAATTTGCGCCGATCGCGACCGAGTTTGCCCCCAGCGCCTGCGCGCCGGCGCCAAAGGCACTCGTCGTCGCGCCGTTGGCAACGCTATTTGCGCCAGCGGCCGTGGCGTTGGCCCCGATCGCCTGGCTCCGATATCCCGTCGCGGTTGCGTTGTCGCCGTTCGCCGTGCTGAAAAAACCCGTGGCGGTCGCCTGCTGGCCGGTTGCTGCGCTGAAAGAGCCGACTGCGGTCGCGGTGTCGCCGACCGCGTTTGCCGCGTTTCCGAGAGCGGTCGCCGAAATTCCGGTCGCCACCGTGTTGCCTCCGATTGCTGTCGCGATAAAGCCGGTGGCCTTGGCGGCTTGTCCGATCGCCGTAGCGCCATCGCCGTTCGCATTGGCTTGTGTGCCGAAGGCTGAGGCGGCACTGCCGGTCGTGCTGGCAAGGCTTCCGACGGCGGTCGCATCGCCGGAGGGGGCGTTGATAATGGCGTTGCCCGCGGAGTAATCGGCCGCAGCGGCCCGCCGGGGCGCCAGCAGCGGGGCCGCCGCGGCTGCGAGCACGAGGCTCCCCAATATCATGCGGTGCAGGAAGGTCGCGCGGCGCGCCTTCCCGGATTTGCAATGACGTGCATCGATCAGTCCGCGAAGCAACCCGAATGACATCGTTTGAACGTCCCATTTCGTTGTTGCCGCAAAAATGCGGACAGCGCGGGACTGGCGCATCAACCATTGGGTTGAAGGGGGCTCGATACTGGCAATGCCCGGTCGGTTTATTGCCGCGTGTTGCAGAATTGCTGTTTGCTCAGGTCGAGGCGAGAAACCGGCGCCAGCGTTCCGATGTGCATTTCGGCAACAACCCGGCAAAAAGCAGCTGGTGCAATCGGGGGAGAGCGTCGACCTCAACCGAATGGTTGATGTGCGGCATGTCATCTCGCTCCACCGTTGTCAAACATGCAATACGCGGAAGTACATCGATCCAGTGAGAGACGGAGCCCGTTGGCGATGTCACTGCGATGGTTGAGTGCAGGCCTTGGGCTGCTGATCCTGGGGGCGGTGACGACATCCGCACAGCAGACGCCGCCGCTGCCGCACCCGGCATCGCCGCCGCAGCAACCAGCGCCCAAGCCCGCCAACATCGACCGCAACGGCGTGCTGATGCTGATCCGCTCGACGCTGCTCGCGCTCGACCAGGCCAACAAGACCGGGAACTACACCGTGCTGCGCGACCTCGGCGCTCCCGGATTCCAGGTGAATACTGCTGCAAGGCTCGCGGAGATCTTTGCCAAACAGCGCGGCGACAAGCTCGATCTTTCCGGCGTTGCCGTCATCGATCCGCAATTGTCGTTGCTGCCGCAGATCGAGCCGAACGGCCTGTTGCACATGGCGGGATTTTTTCCGTCGGTGCCCTCGCAGGTGAATTTCGAACTGCTGTTCGCGCCGGTCGAAGGACAATGGCGCGTGTTCGGCGTGTCGTTGTCGGTCGGTCAGTCCGCACCCGTGGCGCCGCCGGCGCCGGAGGCTCCGCCGGGCAAGGCCGTCGTCTCGCAGAAGCAATCGACGCCGCCGAAACCAGCCGTGCCCGCGAAATCGCCGGCGCAGTCCGCAACGCAATGATGGGCCGGCATCGCCGATGCGACTTGCTCAAGGATACGGCATGAGACCCGCGCAGCGACCCGATCAGCCATCGCCTGCCGCTTCGTCGCGCAACCGCCATTTCGAAATTCGTGCACATGACGTGTTTCCGTCGTCATGAACGTTGTGGCAACCTCTTACGGAAGGTGCGCATGCCAAATGTGTCGTTCGACATGTTCGAAGGCCGGCCGTGATGTCTGAAGCCGCTTTGCTTTCAGAGCTGATCGGCCTGCTTTACGACGCCGCGCTGGATCCTACCCTGTGGCCGCGCGCTCTTGAACAAGCCTGCCTGTTCGTCGGCGGCTCCTCCGGCAGCCTGTTCTGGCACGATGCGGCCACCGAGCAATCCGCGGCACTGCACATGTTCAACGAGGATCCGCACTACACGCGGCTCTACTTCGATAAATATCTTCCGCTCAATCCGTGTTTTCCAGCCGGCGCGTTCATCGAGGCCGGCGTCGTGTGGGGATCCACCGACCTCATTCCTTTCGAGGAAATCGTGGAGACGCGTTTCTACACGGAGTGGATGAAGCCGCAGGGCATCATCGATGCCCTCGGCGCGAACCTGGAGAAGGGAGCAACGAGCGCCTCGGTCCTTGCGGTCCGGATGCACGAGCAGGACGGCCTCGCCGATGCCGATGACCGCCGCCGGTTTGCGCTCATCGTGCCGCACTTCCAGCGCGCGGTCTCAATCGGACGATTGTTTGACCAGAGCAAGGCGGCGCAGGCGGTCCTGACCGAGACGCTCGACAATGTATCGGCCGCCGTCTTTCTGGTTGGTCCCAACGCCCGTCTCGTCTTCACCAACGCGCCCGGTCGCGCGATGCTGGGCGAGGCCGGGCCGCTCACCGAAAGAAACGGAACGTTGGTCACGGCTGCCCCCGACGCGCAGCGCGCGTTGCGCGAGGCGCTTGTGGCCGCCGAGAACGGCAATGCGGCGGCCGACAGCCGCGGCCCGATTCCGCTGGCGAACCCGCGTGGCCGCTGGTTCGCCAGCGTGCTGCCGCTGACGTCGGGCGACAGGCAACGCACCGGCGCGCTGCATTCCGCAATTGCCGCGGTCTTCGTCCGCAAGACCTCGCCGGCAAGCCCGCCGCCGCTGGAGGCACTGGCAAAGCTCTACAAGCTCACGGCGAGCGAAATCCGCGTGATCGACGCCGTCATGAAGGTGAGCGGGGTGAAGGCCCTGGCCGAGCTGCTGGGGCTGACCCAGGCGACCGTCAAGACGCATCTCCACAACGTCTTCCGCAAGACCGGCACCGCGCGGCAGAGCGAGCTCGTGAAGCTGATTGCCGGCTTCGAGCCGCTAGGGCGGGAGTGATCTGGCAAAACGGACCGGCGCTAACTACATTTGCGCCATGACAAATGCTCCGCTGGCAAATTCTCCGCTCGAAGATTTCGTCGGCCGGCACGAACGCCTGTTCGTGCTGACCGGCGCCGGCTGCAGCACCAATTCGGGCATTCCCGATTACCGCGACAGCCACGGCAACTGGAAGCGGACCCAGCCGGTCAATTTCCAGGCCTTCATGTCGGAAGAGCACACGCGCCAGCGCTATTGGGCGCGCAGCCTGATCGGCTGGCGGCGGTTCGGCCAGGCGAGGCCGAACGATGCGCATCATGCGCTCGCCCGTCTCGAGGCGAGCGGGCGCTGCGAGATGCTGCTGACCCAGAATGTCGACCGGCTGCATCAGTCCGCCGGCCACCGGCAGGTGATCGACCTGCATGGCCGGCTCGATCTGGTCCGCTGCATGGGCTGCGGGGCGAAGATTCCGCGCAACGAATTCCAGGATACGCTCGGCCGCGCCAATGCGGAATGGCTCGCGCTCGATGCCGCGGATGCGCCTGATGGCGATGCCGATCTGGAGCACGCGGATTTTTCGTCGTTCAAGGTGCCCGCCTGCGACGCCTGCGGCGGCATCCTCAAGCCCGACGTCGTGTTCTTCGGCGAGAACGTGCCGCGCGATGTCGTCGCCACCGCGCAGGACCATCTGTCGCAGGCCGACGCGATGCTGGTCGTCGGCTCTTCGCTGATGGTCTATTCCGGATTCCGCTTCGTGCAGGCCGCCGCGCAGCGGCAGATTCCGATCGCTGCGGTCAATCTTGGGCGCACCCGCGCCGACGATCTGCTGACGCTCAAGGTCGAGGAGCGCTGCGAAGCGGCGCTTGCATTCCTGCTCTGATCACACGGACGGCGAACACGCCTTGCCTATTGCATGGGTGCCAAGCAGAATGGCGGGGCGCAGCATTGTTGGCACGCCTCATGGCATGGAAATTGCTGCGTTTTTAACTCCAATCCTGACGATCAGCCGGAGAATTTTGGAATGCTTGAGGGAGCCGAGGTACGGCTTGCCGTCGATATCGGTGGCACGTTCACGGATATCGTGCTGGACATGGGTTTGGAGCGCAAGACGCGCAAGGTGTTGACGACGCCGCAGCGCCCCGAAGAGGCCGTGCTGGACGGAATGCGCCTCATTCTCGCCGATGCGCGTGCCCATATCAGCGACATCGACGTCTTCATTCACGGCACGACGCTGGCGACCAACGCGATCATCGAGCGCCGCGGCGCCAGGACCGCGCTGATCGCGACCGAGGGCTTTCGCGACGTGCTCGATATCGGCACCGAGAGCCGCTACGACCAGTACGATCTCGGCATCGACAAGCCAAAGCCGCTGGCGCCGCGCAGCCTGCGCTTCACCGTGCCCGAGCGCATCGACGCGCATGGCGCCATCCGCCTCCCGCTCGACGAAGCCTCAGTGCGCGCACTCGCGCCGAAATTGCGCGAGTTGAAGGTCGAGAGCGTCGCGATCGCCTTTCTGCACTCCTATGCCAATCCCGAGCATGAGCGGCGCGCGGCCGCGATCCTCAGCGAGGAGATGCCCGGCATTTCCGTGACGGTGTCCTCGGCGGTGTGTCCGGAGATCCGAGAATATGAGCGCACCTCCACAGCGGTCGCCAACGCCTATGTGCAACCCCTGATCGACGGTTATCTCGCCCGCATGGCCGATGCCTTGCAGGTCGAGCAGTTCCGCGGCGCGATCTATCTCGTCACGTCAGGCGGCGGCGTCACCTCGATCGAGACTGCGCGGCGTTTTCCGGTGCGTCTCGTCGAATCCGGCCCTGCCGGCGGCGCGATCTTCGCGGCGCAGATCGCCGCGCGTCTTGGCGAAAGCAAGGTGCTCTCGTTCGACATGGGCGGCACCACTGCAAAAATCTGCCTGATCGAAAAATTCCAGCCCGAGACCTCGCGCGTGTTCGAGGTCGATCGCGCGGCGCGCTTCCTCAAGGGCTCCGGACTGCCGGTGCGCATCCCCGTGATCGAGATGGTCGAGATCGGCGCCGGCGGCGGCTCGATCGCCCATGTCGACGCGATGAAGCGCGTCACCGTCGGCCCCGAGAGCGCCTCGTCGGAGCCGGGTCCCGCCTGCTACGGCCGCGGCGGCCTGCGTCCCGCGGTGACGGATGCGGACGTTGCGCTCGGCATGATCGATCCCGACGCCTTTGCGGGCGGCACGATCAAGCTTGATCCGGAACTGTCGAAGCAGGCGCTGCTGCGCAGCGTCGGCGAGCCTCTGGGCCTGTCGGCGGAGACCGCGGCCTATGCGGTGCACGAGGTCGTCTGCGAGAACATGGCGAGCGCGGCGCGCGTGCACGCGGTCGAGCGCGGCGAGATCGTCGGCCAGCACACGCTGATCGCGTTCGGCGGTGCCGCGCCGCTGCATGCGGCGCGCGTCGCCGAGAAGATCGGCGTTTCCCGCGTGATCGTGCCGTCGAATGCCGGCGTCGGCTCGGCGGTCGGATTCCTGGCCGCCCCCATCGCCTATGAGCTGGTGCGCAGCCGTCACGTCCGGCTCGACGATTTCGATACCAAGGCGGTTTCCGATCTCCTGCAGGAGATGGTGACCGAAGCGCGCGCGCTGGTCGAGCCTGGTGCTGCCGGTGAGCCCGTGCGCGAACGCCGCGCGGCCTTCATGCGCTATGTCGGCCAGGGTCACGAGATCACCGTCGAGCTGCCGAACCGGCCGCTGACCTCGGCCGATCTCGCCGGCCTGCGCCAGAAGTTCGAGGCGGATTATTCCGCGATGTTCGAGCGGTCGATTCCGGGGGCTGCGATCGAGGTGTTGAGCTGGTCGGTTCTCGCGACCACGGATGCGCGCAATCCTTCCGTCGTCGCGTCCGTCACGCGCAAGCCCGCAGGCAAGGCGTCAGGCAGCCGCAAGTTCTTCGACGGCCGCGCCGGAGAGGTGATCGAGATTCCGCTCTATCGCCGCGAGGACATGACGCCGGGCGCCACCATTGCCGGCCCCGCCGTGATCGCGGAGGACGAAACCTCGACCTTCGTCTCCAACAGTTTTGACGCCCATATCGACGGTGCCGGCAGCATCGTCATGGAACGGAAGGCGGCCTGATCATGAGCAAGGCAAATGGCGCGAGCCTGATCGACCTTCAGATCATGTGGCACCGGCTGATCGCCGTGGTCGAGGAGCAGGCGCAGGTGCTGCTCCGCACCGCGTTCAGCCCGATCGTGCGCGAATGCGGCGATCTCTCGGCCGGCGTGTTCGACCTCAAGGGCCGGATGCTGGCGCAGGCGGTGACCGGCACGCCCGGCCACGTCAACTCGATGGCGGAATCGGTCAAGCACTTCATCAATCACTTTCCACTCGAGACGATGAAGCAGGGCGATGCCTACATCACCAACGATCCGTGGATGGGCACCGGCCATCTCAACGATTTCGTCGTCACCACGCCCTGTTTCAAGGACGGCAAGGTCGTCGCGCTGTTCTCCTGCACCAGCCATCTCATGGACATCGGCGGCATCGGCTTCGGCCCTGATGCCACCGACGTGTTCATGGAGGGGCTCTACATCCCCATGCTGAAGCTGATCGACCAGGGTGTCGTCAACGAGACGCTGATGGCGATGATCCGCACCAACACGCGGCTGCCGATCGACACCGAGGGCGACACCTATTCGCTCGCCGGCTGCAACGACGTCGGCTGCGAGCGCCTGGTCGAGATGATGACCGAGTTCGGCATCGATACGCTCGACGAACTCGGCGACTACATCTGCGACCGCTCGCGCGAAGCCGTGCTGGCCGAGATTGCAAAACTGCCGAAGGGGATGTGGCGCAACAGCATGGTGGTCGACGGCTATGACGCGCCGGTGACGCTGGCGGCGACGCTGACGATCTCGGATACGGGCATTCACGTCGATTTCGACGGCACCTCGCCCGCCTCGAAGTTCGGCATCAACGTGCCCTTGTCCTACACCACGGCCTACACCGTGTTCGGCCTCGGCTGCGTCGTCGCCTCGCAGATCCCGAACAATGCCGGCTCGCTCTCGCCGCTGACGGTGTCGGCGCCCCCTGGCGCGATCCTCAATGCGCCGAAGCCGGCGCCCGTCGCCTCGCGCCACATCATCGGCCAGATGCTGCCGGACGTGGTGTTCGGCTGCCTGCGCCAGATCATTCCCGAGCGCGTTCCGGCCGAAGGCACGTCGTGCCTGTGGAATCTCAACGTGCGCGGACAGACCCGCTCCGGTGCCGGCGGCAATTACGGATTCTCGATGGCGGTCACCAGTAATGGCGGCACCGGCGCGCGCTTTGCGAAGGACGGGCTGTCGGCCACCGCCTATCCCAGCGGCGTGCGCGGCACGCCGGTCGAGATCGCAGAGACGCAGACGCCCTTGATCTTCTGGCGCAAGGAGCTGCGTCCGGACTCCGGCGGGGCAGGGCGCACCCGCGGCGGCCTCGGCCAGATCATCGAGGTCGGCAGCGGCGTCGATGCGCCGTTCGACATCCTGGCCGCGTTCGACCGCATCGATCATCCGCCGCGCGGCCGCGATGGCGGCAAGAACGGCGAGGCCGGCTATGTCGGCCTGAAATCCGGCAAGAAGTTGCGCGGCAAGGGTTTTCAGCAGGTGCCGCCGGATGATCGCCTCGTCGTGCTGACGCCCGGTGGCGCCGGCATCGGTGCGCCCACCGAGCGTGATCGCGCAGCGATCAAGGACGACATCGACAGCGGTCTCGTGTCTTCAGACAATGCGGTCGCAGTTTACGGGTATGCGCGCTGATACGTCAGCGCGCCTGGTAACAAACGGAGGGGCTTCGATGATCACGCGACGTAACTTCACTGCGGGCGCAGCGACGCTGCTCGCCGCCGGCCATATCTCGACCCACGCGCGGGCCGCGACCGTAAGCTGGGACATGTCGACGGTCTGGCCCGACGGCAATTTCCACACCCAGAACGCGATGGCCTTCGCCGACGAGGTCAAGAAGCAGAGCGCCGGCTCGGTCGCGATCACCGTGAAGGCGGGCGGCCAGCTCGGCTTCAAGGGCCCCGAGCATCTGCGCGCCGTGCGCGACGGCCTCGTGCCGCTCGCCGACGTCCTCAACATCCAGCAGGTCGGCGACGAGCCCTTCATGGGCGTCGAGAGCATTCCTTTCCTGTGTGGCTCGATGGACGAGCTCAAGGTGCTGCACAAATATGTGCGGCCCGAATACGAGAAGGTCGCCGCGCGCAACAACCAGAAGATCCTCTATATCGTGCCGTGGCCGACGCAGTATCTGCACCTCAAGGTGAAGGTCGCCGACGTCGAGGGCCTGAAGAACATCAAGATACGCGTGCCCGACAAGAACGCCGTCGACATGCTGGCGGTGGTCGGCATGGCGCCGGTGATGATCCCCTGGGGCGAGACGATCCCGGCGCTGGCCTCCGGCGCGGTCTCGGGCGTCTCCACCTCGGCGGTGTCGGGCGTCGACGGCAAGTTCTGGGAGTTCCTGAAATACATCTATCCGACCAACCACGTCTGGTCGTCGCAAATGCTGACCGTCAATCTCGACTCCTGGAAGGCGCTCTCCGCCGATCAGCAGAAGCTCGTCGCGGATATTGCCGCTAAGATGGAGCCGGGCTTCTGGGCGAACTCGCTCAAGGCCGACGTCGACAGTCTCAACCGCCTCAAGGAAGGCGGCATGGAGGTGGTGCCGGTCTCCGAGGCCATGATCACGGACATCCGGGCCAAGACCGCGCCGCAGCTCGACGCCTTCCTCAAGCGGGTGCCGGCAGCGGACAAGCCGGTGCGAGCCTATCTCGCCGAAATGAAGCGCTGAGAACAGGCCATGGTCAGCGTTTCGCCAGCGGTTCCGCAAAGTCTCAACGCAGCGGCGCCGGCGCCGCTGCGCATCCTGCTGGACGGCATCGACCGTCTCGGCCGGCTCGACGGCTGGATCGGCGGCGGCTGTCTGTTGATGCTGACGCTGCTGATGCTGTGCGAGGTCGCAACACGCTTCCTCTCGAATTTCCTGCCGTTCTTCCCGCCGACGATCTCGATCGCCTGGGAATATTCCTCCTATCTGATGGCGGCGTCCTTCACCTTCGGCGCCGCCATGACCCTGCGCGTCGGTGGCCACATCCGGGTCGTGCTGCTTCTGAAGAACGTCCCTGCGCCGTTTCAGCGTGCGATCGAGATCCTCTCGGCCGCCGCCGGTTTCGCCTTCATGGCGTTCCTGACCTCGTCCATGGCAAAGTTCGCCTTCGGCGCCTACGTCCGCGGCCAGGTCTCGACATCGAGCGACACGCCGCTGTGGTTTCCGGAAGCGGTGGTCACCTTCGGCATGCTGCTGCTGACGCTCCAGTTCCTTGCACGCGCGATCCAGGCCGTGCTCGGCCTTCCGCTGGAGGATCACCGCATGAAGGCCTCGCCCGTCGAATGACCGCCTCGCCCGCCACCGGATTCAAGTTCTCATGACCATCGAAGTCGTTGCCCTGTTCGGGATTCTGTTCGCGCTGCTGGCGGGCGGCGTCTGGATCGGCCTCACGCTCGCGCTCACCGCCACGCTACTGCTGGCGATGTTCCGCTCGATCCCGCTGGACAAGCTGCTGCCGCAATACGCCTGGAACATTCTGACCACGCAGGAGCTGCTGGCGCTGCCGCTGTTCATCCTGATGGGCGAGCTGCTGTTCCGCACCCGGCTGTCGCGCTCGCTGTTCCAGGGGCTCGCGCCCTGGGCCGGACTGCTGCCGGGCCGCCTGCTGCATGTGAACGTGATCGGCTGCACCATCTTCGCCGCGATCTCAGGCTCGTCGGCGGCGACCACGCAGGTGATCGGCCGCATGTCGCTCAACGAGCTCTTGCGCCGCGGCTATTCGCGCGACATCGCGATCGGCTCGCTTGCGGGTGCCGGCACGCTCGGCTTCCTGATTCCGCCGTCGAACATCATGATCATCTACGGCGTGCTCGGCGACGTCTCCATTCTCAAGCTCTTTACCGCCGGCGTGCTCCCCGGCCTGCTGCTGGCGGCGACCTTCATGGGCTGGGTGATGCTGCATACGACGCTCAGGCCCGCGATGGTGCCGGAGGCGGAAGCAAAGCTCTCGCAGGTGCCGTGGGGGGAACGCTTCGCCGCGCTGAAGGACCTCGCGCCGGCGCTATTCCTGATCGCCTGCGTGCTTGGCTCGATGTATGGCGGACTCGCGACACCGTCCGAAGCTGCGGCCGTCGGCGTGCTCGGCGCCGGGCTGGTGGCCTGGGCGCAAGGCTCGATGTCGCAGCAGGTGATGCGCGACGTGCTGATCGGTTCGGTCGTGACCTGCTCGATGATCGCGCTGATCGTGCTCGGCGCCTCGATTCTCGGCAATGCCGCGGCGTTCCTTGGCATCCCTCAGGCCGTGGCCGCCTTCGTCAAGGGGCTCGGCCTCTCGCCGTTCATGCTGATCGTGGTGCTGATCATCTTCTACCTGATCCTCGGCTGCTTCCTCGACGGCTTCTCGATGATCGTGATGACGCTGCCGATCGTGCTGCCGATCGTGAAGGGTGCCGGCTTCGACGAGATCTGGTTCGGCATCTTCCTCGTGCTCGCCGTCGAGATGGCGCAGATCACCCCGCCGGTCGGCTTCAACCTGTTCGTGATCCAGGGCCTGACCGACGACGGCCTCGGCTACATCGCGCGCGTCACGATGCCGTATCTGATCATCATGACCGGCTTCGTGCTGCTGCTGACGGCGTGGCCAGGGATCGTGACGATCCTGCCGCGGCTGCTGTACGGGTAGAATCGCATCGCCCCGGCCTTGAGACCGGGGCGATGTCTTGATCAAATCGCTTACGCCGCCGCCTTCCGCCGCGCCTGTTCGGCCTTGTAGAGCTCGAACTCCTCGGCGATCGCCTTCGCAACCGCAGGCCGCTGGCGCAGGCGCTCGTAATAGGCCTTCACATTCGGCCATTTCGCAAGCTCGATCGGTGGCGTCGCCATGGTCCAGTTGATGACCGTGACGAGATAGGCGTCGGCCACGCTGAAATGCTCGAGCAGGAAGTCGCGTCCCTCAAGATAATTGTCGAGATAGTCGAGCCGCGACAGGTTCTTCTCCAGCGCGTAGGCCTTCATCTCCTGCGGCGCCTTGCGGTCGAGCACGGGGATGAACAGGCCCTTGTGCAGCTCGGTGCCGATGAAGCACAGCCATTGATGCAGCCGCGTGCGATCGATGCCGGCGGCCGCGCCAAGCCCCGATTGCGGGAAGCGATCGGCGACATATTGCAGGATCGCCGCGTTCTCGGTCAGCACCACGCCCTCGTCGGTGCGCAGCGTCGGCACGAGACCGATCGGGTTCACGGTGCGGAAGTCGGTGCCGTCGTTCAGCACCGTCTTGGTCGGGGAATCGACTTCGAAATAGTTCGCCTTGGCGCCGGCTTCATAGAGCGCAACGCGCGTCGCCATCGAACAGGCGAGCGGTGAGAAATAAAGATCCATCCTGGGCCTCCTTGGGCAATTCCTCTTGAAGTGACTCTTGGGGTGTCGCTCAACCTGGCCAGATTGATTTTTGTACCATCTTGCATAATATGGGGTTGGTCAAGGATTAAATTGCGAAATGGTACAAAAATCGAAGCCGCCAGCCGCTGCCAATGGGCCCGAGCGTCGTGGCGAACCCGAGCACCGCAGCGAACCCAAGCGCCGCGGCCGTCCGCGCGCCTATGAGCCCGAGGTCGCGCTCGGCAAGGCGCTTGACCTGTTCCGCAGGCAGGGCTTTGCCGCGACCTCGCTGGACGATCTCAGCGAAGCCACCGGCATGAACCGGCCGAGCCTCTACGGCGCCTTCGGCGACAAGCGCGAGCTCTACATCAAGAGCTACCAGCGTTATCGCGAGGAAGCGCGCGCATCGATGGTGGAGATCTTCCGCCAGGAGATGCCGGTGCGCCAGCGGCTGGAGCGCATCTACGCCTGCGCGCTCAACATCTATCTGTCCGGTGAAACCGGCCCGCGCGGCTGCTTCACGGTGGTGACCGCGGCGTCCGAAGCCGTCGGCGATCCCGATATCCGCGCCATGGTGATCGATGGCCTCACCGAGCTCGACAAGGCTTTTACCAATTGCTTCCGCCGCGCCAGGGAGAAGGGCGAGTTGCCGGAGAGCGCCGATCCCGCCGTGCTGGCGCAACTTGCATCCGCGACCGTGCACTCCATCGCCATCCGCTCCCGCGCCCGCGTGCCGCGCAAGGAGCTGGAGGCGATCGTGAAGGGGGCGATTGACGTGATGGTGGGGGCCAAAAGTTAGGCCGTCGTCCCGGGGCGCGCGTAGCGCGAGCCCGGGACCCATAACCCCAGGGAAGCGTTTGGCGAAGACCCGGAGTTGTCAGTCGCGCGCCGCAACTGCTCCCTGGGGATATGGGTGCCCGCCTTCGCGGGGACGACACTGAGTTTGCAGCGCCGGTCTTCGCCCAACTACGCCGCGCGGATATGCGCGAGGAAGCGATCCACCTCGTCCCGCAGTCGCTGTGACTGCTTCGACAGCTCGACCGCCGAGCCCAGCACCTCCTCGGCCGCCGTACCCGTCGCGGCGATGCCGTCGGTGACGCCGGCGATGTTCTGCGAGACCTCGCCGGTGCGGGCCGCGGCCTGCTGGACGTTCTGCGCGATCTCCTGCGTCGCCGTGCCCTGCTGGCCGACGGCGGCGGCGATCGCGGCGGAGATTTCGTCGACCTGCTGGATCGTCGCGCAGATCGACTGGATGCCCTCAACTGCGCCGGTGGTTTCGCCCTGCACGGCTGTCACCTGTGCGCCGATTTCTTCCGTTGCCTTCGCCGTCTGGGTCGCCAGCGCCTTCACCTCGGAGGCGACCACGGCGAAGCCGCGACCGGCCTCGCCCGCGCGTGCCGCCTCGATCGTCGCGTTGAGCGCGAGAAGGTTGGTCTGCCCGGCGATGCCGTTGATGAAGGAGACGACGTCGCCGATCTTTTGCGCGGCATCCGCAAGGCTCTGCACCCGCGCATTCGACGCGCGTCCATCGCTTGCGGCCTTGCCGACCACCTCGGTCGCATGCGCCAGGCGGCGGCTGATCTCGGTCATCGACGAGGACAATTCCTCCGCGGCGGCCGCGACCGTCTGCACGTTCTCCGAGGCCAGCGCCGAGGCCGACGATACCGTGCGGGTCTGCTGCCGCGACTGCTCGACGATGGCCGACATCGAGCGCGCGGTGTGCTCCATCTCGACCGCGGCCGAGGACACCGTTGTGACGACGTCGCGGATGGATGCCTCGAAATTGTCGGCGAGCGCCGCAAAGGCGCGCCGCTTCTCCGCCTCGGACTGCGCCTTGGCTTCGAGCTGATCGGCCTGAAGCTTGCTGAAATTCACCGCATTGTCGCGGAACACCGCGACCGCCTTCACCATCGCGCCGACCTCGTCATTCGCCTTGCTGACGGGAACGGCCACATCGAGCCGGCCGTCCGCGAGCTCACGCATCACGCTGGTGATCGAGATGATCGGCCGCGAGATGCTGCGGGCGATGAGGTAGCCGACGATCCCCGCCAGCACGAGCCCGAGCGCGGCGATCGCGATCGCCAGCATCCAGGCGCGATCGGCGGACGCCTCGTAATCGGCATTGTCCATCACCAGCTCGACCGCGCCGAGCGGCTTGCCGGAGAAATCCCTGACCGGGCCGAGCAGCGCGGCGACCGGCGTGTTGTCGAGCGTGGCCCGCCGCACCGTGAAGTCGCCGCCGGCGGCACGGCCGTAATCGGCCGCATCGAAGAAGCTCTTGCCCTTCAGCGTGCCGCCGAACAGCTTGAAACCGGAGCCGTCGGCGAGATGGAAAGCGATATCGACATGGCGGTTCGTCTTGAAGTCGTCGAGGAAGGGCTGGCCGAAGGTCAGGCCGAACTCCACCGATCCGAGATGCTTTCCGCTTTGCGCGATCGGCACCACGCCGCGGATGCCGAGCCCGGCGACGCCGCCTTCGAGGCCGACCACGACCTTGCGATCCTGGTTGGCGACGACGACGGTCTTGCGGAAACCGGAGAGATCGTCACCGAACTTGGCCGGCTGGTGCACGCGCAGGAACGAGGTCGCCGGCGGCATGTGGAATTGGAACTGATCGACGCCGTAATCGGATTTGATGGCGGCGAACACCGGCCCGAACAGGCGAACCAGCGCCTCGCGGTCCTGCTTCGCCATCGCCTCCTGCGTTGCCGGCATCGCGGCCACGACCGCGCTCATCGCCGCGGCGCGCCGGGATTCCTCGGTGAGGCGGGACTGAAGCGCATCGTAATGGCTGCGCAGCTCGCGCTGGTCGGCGCGGTCGATGATGCCTGCGATGATCCACATCGCCCCCAGCACCGCAAACAGCGCGGTCGCCGCCGCCGTCACCGCCAGCGCAACCGTGATCCGCATCCTGAGGCCGAGGGTCGCCCGCATGTCCTGCTCGTTCTTTCACCGTTGGTTAAGAACGACTATCAACTTCTCGCTAAGAGACCGTGAACGGATCGCCTCCCAGCAGCGCCTCGACCGCCGAGGACCGCACGATCTGGCCGTCCCGGGCGAAGGCCTCGTGGTTGTCCTCGATGCTGTCGTGGTCGTAGAGGTAGTTGACCATGATCCCGAAGGATTCCTCGATCGCGCGCGGGGCTGTGTTGCCGAGCCAGTTGATGCGTTCCAGCCTGGCGCCGTTGCCGAGGTGAAATCGCGCCACCGGATCGATCCGGTGCCCGGCCGCCGCCGGTTGCGTCAGATACAGCGCGCATGAACGCAGCAAGACGGGGCGCAGCCGTTCGCTCAGTGCCGGATCCTGCCACCACGCCTGCCCGTCGCTCTCCCGCAACAGCGCCGGGAGGGGCCCGTCCTCGGCCGCGTGGCGGCTGAGCCAGCGCCGGAAGCCGGGCACCGGTGACAGGGTGGAGAAACGATCGAGCCGCGGAAATTCGCTGCGGAGCTCCTCGACCACCTGCTTGATCAGGAAGTTGCCGAACGAGACGCCGCGCAGCCCGTCCTGGCAGTTGGAGATGGAGTAGAAGATCGCGGTGTCGGCGCGTGCGGCGCGCGCGCGGGCCGCATCGGTGTCGACATCCTGCACCAGCAAAGGCGGCACGGCGGCGGCGAGCCCTTCCACCAGCGCGACCTCGACGAAGATCAGCGGCTCGCCCGGAAGCGCTGGGTGGAAGAAGGCAAAGCAGCGCCGGTCGGGCGCGAGCCGCCGCCGCAGATCGTCCCAGCCGTGGATCTCGTGCACCGCCTCATAGGCGATCAGCTTCTCCAGCACCGCGGCCGGCGATTGCCAGTCGATCCGCTGGAGCGTGAGAAAGCCGCGATTGAACCACGACGCGAACAGATGCTTCAGATCGGCATCGAGCAGCTTCAATTCGGGCTCTGGGACGAGCCGCCGGCCGATCTCGCTTCGCATCGCGACCAGTGCCGCGGTGCCGCCCGGCGCCATGTTCATGCGGCGCAACACCTCCTGGCGCGGCGGATCGGCTGCCTCTGCCAAA
>NZ_AKIY01000057.1 GCF_000282615.1 Bradyrhizobium sp. YR681
TGTCTGCGGCGGCATCGGCCCGCCGAGACCGAGATCGAGGCCGAAGGCCTTCACCTGCTCGTTCAGCTCCCGCAGCAATTGCAGCCGTTGCCGGGCCAGCGCCTCGGCATCGAGACCCTCACGCGGCGTCCCGGGCCATTCGCGCCGGAGATCGTCGCGATTGACCAGACGCCTGGCACGGAGTTCGTCGAGCCGGAACGGATCGATGCCGAGCACATCGGCGCACTGCCCGATCAGCCGGCGCAGCAGCACTGTCACCGCAGCGGGCGCCTCGACGTCATGCTTGCGGCCCGTCCTTGCGATCTTGCCCTCGAGGTCGGCCCAGGCATGGGAGGTGACGAGACAGGTGTGGAGCACGCTCGACCAGTTCACCTCGCCATCGACGTAGAAGGCACGGCGCATCAGGAGCCGGCGGGCCAGTGCCGTGACCTGCTCCGGCTTCAGCGTCGCGAACGAGGCGATCTCGATCATCGATTGGAACGCCGGGTCGCGCGAATAATCCCGCCCTGCCGGCAGGCTGATGACGCCGTCCGGCAGGTTCGAATCGAGCAGGCGGAAGCCGCCGTCATTGCGCGGCCGCGAGTGCCGGGTGATCGCGAAACCATATTCGGAATTGCCGGCCTGGGATATCGGCCCGAAATGGATGATGTTGAAGCCGGCATCGTCGCCGGCCTGCCCGGTCGAGGACGGACAGGACAGCACATAGATCGTGCGCCAGAACGCCGCGTCGTCCTTGCTCCGCGTCGCACGCGGATCGGGAATCGAATAGCGGGTCAGTCCCTCGACATGCCGGTGACCATGCAGCACCAGATCGACGTTGAGCGAGGTCGCCGCCTCGAGGAAGGTCGCGGGCGCGGCAAGATACATCAGCGGCTCGTCGGGCACGCCGAGAAACCGCTTTCCTTCGCCGGTCGCCTGCGGCAGCGGATGATGGTGCAGCGCCAGCACCCGCACCAGGTTTTCCGCCGGCTCGGCATAATCGGCACGACCGGCCGATCCAAGACTGCCCGCGAGCTCGACGCTCAGCCGGGCGGAATCGGCAACCATGGCGTTGTAGGCGTTCTGGTCGATATTGCCGCTCGCAAGCGCCGTCAGGCTGGCGCGGTTGGAGTCCAGCAGCACCAGATCGAGCCCGGCCTGGCGGTAATAGACGCTCTTCGAGGTCCGCGGCAGATGCAGGTAGTCATAGACGTCGTGACGACCCGCTCGGCGGCTCGGACGCTTGGCATCGTGATTACCGGCGATCGCCTGGATGTCGGTGAACAGACGGGTCTGCCGGAAGGACGCGATGACGGCGAGCGCTTCGTCGAGCGCGCGCGGCGTCGGATCGTCGACGAGATCGCCCGTGATCAGCAGGATGCGATCGGGAACGTCCGCAAAGTCCGCCATCCTCTCGCGCAGAGCAGCACTGAGCGCCTCGATTGTCTCGAGCAGCCGGCCTGACCCATCCAGATGCAGGTCGGAGATCTGCGCAATAACGAACGATCTAATCATTTTGCGCCGCTCATTTGCGAATGCTGCGCCGCCCAAACGATGAGAGAAATGCCTGCGACGAACGGATTCAGACCGGTCTCGGCCCGGATGACTCCGGACAAGTCTCGACCGTGTGCCGCCGCGTTGTTGCACGCAATGCGCGCAGAGTCGCACGGAACAATCTAAAATATTCGCCGATCATGCCACAACCGCAGCGCTAGTAAAGCCCTGCGGCCGCGCGCGCGTGAACAGCAGTTCTCAACGTGGCAAGCTACGCGATCCGAGCATCGCCGGTTTCGCATCGTCCGATCAATATTCGATGGCCAGCCGCTTGCGGATTTCGTCGATGCGCCTGTCGAGTGCATCGAAACGCGCGTGTACGGAGCGGTCGTGGAGATAGAAGACGTAACCACCGGCCAGGAACGCGAAGATCCAATGGTGATGCTCGACATAGCCGAAGATCGCCTCGACGGCCTGGCCGATGAACGTGACCACGCTCCACACGAATTCCATTGCATGTCCTCCCGGCAGGCTTTGTCTTCGGCCGCCCCGCGATCGACACGTCCGGCGGCCGTTTTTCGGAACCTAGCATGGCCCCTCTGCTGCGAGTAGCGGTCCGCGGGATGGAAGCAGCAAAGCCGATTGCGGCCGCAGCAAAACTCTGCGAAGTCTGCTCCATTCGCCAATCAGCCTGATCTGACGACCCGGACCCGCCAATGCCCTCCGTCTTCGAGACCTCGCCCAACGCCATCCCGATTACCTTCGTCACCAAGTCGAGCTGGGATCAGGTCGCCGAGACGCTGCCGCCGCAGCAACGCCAGTTCGCCGCCGCGAACGGCTTCGTTGCGAAGCCCGGCGGCTATCTCGCACTGCCGACGCCGGACGGCGCGATCGCGCAGGTGCTGTTCGGCCTGGAGGACAACGGCGCAAGATCCCGCGACCTGTTCCGGCCCGGCGCCCTGCCCGGCCTGTTGCCATCAGGCACCTATCGCTTTGCCAATGCACCGCATGATGCACGACTGGCGGCGCTCGCCTTTGCACTGGGGTGCTACCGCTTCGCCCGCTACCGCAAGGCTGACAGGCCGGACGTCCGCCTCGTGCCGCCGGACGGTGTCGACGCGATCGAGATCGAGCGGATCGCCGATGCCGCGATGCTGGCGCGCGACCTCATCAACACGCCGTCCAACGACATGGGGCCGGACGAGCTCGCCGCGGCCGCGCAAGCGCTCGCCGCCGAATTCGGTGCGAGCTTTGCCTGCACCATCGGCGAGGCGTTGAAGACGAATTTTCCGCTGATCCACGCCGTCGGCATGGCCTCTGACCGCGCGCCGCGGTTGATCGACGTCGGCTGGGGCAACCCCGATCATCCCAGGGTGACGCTGGTCGGCAAGGGCGTCTGCTTCGACACCGGCGGGCTCGACCTGAAGCCGTCAAGCGGCATGCTGATCATGAAGAAGGACATGGGCGGCGCCGCCAACGTGCTGGCGCTGGCGCGCATGGTCATGGACGCCAAGCTGAAGGTTCGGCTGCGCGTGCTGATTCCGGCGGTGGAGAATGCCGTCTCCGCCAATGCCTTCCGTCCGCTCGACATTTTTACTTCGCGCAAGGGTATCACGGTCGAGATCGGCAATACCGACGCGGAAGGGCGCCTGGTGCTCGCCGACGCGCTGGCGCTCGCCGACGAGGAGAAGCCCGACCTGCTGATCGACCTCGGCACATTGACCGGCGCGGCACGCGTCGCGCTGGGGCCGGATTTACCGCCCTTTTACACCAATGATGAGACGCTGGCTGCCGACGTCGCGCGCTGCGCGGCGAAGGAGAACGATCCGTTGTGGCGCATGCCGCTGTGGCCGCCTTACGATGCCTGGCTGGACTCCAAGACCGCCACCATCACCAACGCACCCTCCGGCGGCTTCGCCGGCTCGATCATTTGCGCGCTGTTCTTGCAGCGCTTCGTCGAGCAGGCCACAAGCTGGCTGCATGTCGACATCTACGGCTGGACGCCGTCGGCGAAGCCGGCGCGCCCCGAGGGCGGCGAGTGCCAGGCCGCGCGCGCCATCTACGCCTTGCTGAGCGAGCGCTATGCATGATCCCAGAGTAACGCCGGCGCGGGCCGACCTCGCCGCGATGCACCTTGAAGGCAAGGTCAGGGCGGATCGCTTCGTCGACGGCGAGGAGTTCGAGGTGGTCGATCCGGTTGCGGCCGTTCGCGAGCAGCCATCCTCGAACGCGATGCTGATGACGGAAGCGCTGCGCGGCGAGCGCGTCACGGTCTACGACCGTAACGGCGAAGGCTGGGCGTGGGGCCAGCTCGAGGGCGACGGCTATGTCGGCTGGATTCCCGATGCCGCGCTGATGAAACCGACCGCCGCGCCGACGCACAAGGTGAGTGCGCTGCGAACATTTGCCTTCCCCGGCCCCTCGATCAAGCTGCCACCGGCAAGCACGCTGGTGCTGGGCTCGAGGATTGCGGTTTCGCGAGAGGACGGCAGTTTCGCCGTGACGCGCGACGGGGCGTTTTTGCCGAAGGCGCACCTCGCGCCGCTCGATCATCGCGAGCCGGATTTCGTCGCTGTCGCCGAGCGCTTCGTCGGCACGCCCTATCTCTGGGGCGGCAAGAGCAGCCTCGGCATCGACTGTTCGGGACTCGTGCAGGTGTCACTGACGGCCGCCGGCACCGGCTGGCC
>NZ_AKIY01000058.1 GCF_000282615.1 Bradyrhizobium sp. YR681
GGCTGCTGCCGCTGCTGCTGCAGCGGTTCGAGATCGCCGACCTGACGCTGCTGCGGCCGCGCATCCATGTCAGCCTGAAACCGGACGGCGAGAGCAACTGGACGCCCTTCATCCAGACCATTGCGCGCACCATGAAGCCCGGGGCGGAGAACCAGGTGTCGTTCTCCGAGATCAGGATCCAGGACGGCGTGCTCAATTACGAGGACGCCGCCACCCACGCCACCGAGAAGTTCGAGGACATCGACCTGTCGCTGGCCTGGCCCTCGATCTCGCGCTCCTTTGCCGCGACCGGGCAGTTCGACTGGCGCGGCGAGCGCGTCGACGGCTCGATCAGCTTTGCCGATTTCGGCGCCGCCCTCTCCGGCGACCGTTCCGGCCTGAAGGCACGGATCGCCAGCGCCCCGCTCAAGCTCGCCTTCGACGGCAGCGTCGCCAACCGCACCAGCCCGATGATGGAAGGCACGCTGACGATCGACAGCCCGTCCTTGCGCAACGCGCTGCGCTGGACCGGGCAGCCGCAACCGGCCAGCGGCGGCTTCGGCCGCTTCGCGCTGAAGGCGCGCGCCAACGTCGTCGGCCCCTCGATCGCGCTCACCAACGTCAATGTCGAGCTCGACGGCAATACGGCCGAGGGCGTGATGACCTACGCCAACAACGGCCGGCAGACGCTGCAAGCCACGCTCGCCGCCGACGCGCTCGACTTCACACCTTATATTTCCACCTTCCGCCTGCTCGCCAGCGGCGCGCGCGACTGGAACCGGCAGCTGTTCGATCTCAACGGGCTCTCGACCACCGACCTCGACATGCGCCTGTCGGCAGCCAAGCTGACGGTCGGTCCGACCAAGCTCGGCCGCACCGCGATCGGCGCGAACTTGCGCAACGGCACGCTGGCGCTCTCGGTCGGCGAAGCGCAGGTCTATGGCGGCATCGCCAAGGGCTCGTTCGGGATCGCGCGCTCCGATAGCGTCGCCGATATCAAGGCCCAGTTCCAGTTCACCGATGTCGATCTGCAAGCCTGCGCGACCGAGCTTTTCGGCCTCAACAAGCTGTCCGGCCGCGGCAACATCAACGTCTCGCTGTTCGCCTCCGGCTCGAGCCCGTTCGGCCTCGTGCAGTCGCTCGACGGCAGCGCCACCGTCACCGGACATGATGGCGCGATCTCGGGCTTCAACGCCGAACAACTCCTGAAGCGGCTGGAGCGGCGGCCGCTGTCGGGCGGCGGCAATTTCCGCAACGGCTCGACCCCTTACGACAACCTCACCATCGCGGTGAAGTTCGCGGACGGCGTCGCGACCGCCGAGGACATTCGTATCGAAGGACCCGGGGCCAAGATCACCATGACCGGCACCGCCTCGGTGCCGGCGCGCGAATACGACATGAAGGGCGTGGCGAGCCTCAACAGCGCGTCCGGCTTCGAATTGCCCTTCGTGGTGCAGGGTCCCTGGGATGATCCGCTGGTCTTCCCCGACTCGGAAGTGCTGATCCGCCGCTCGCCCTTTGCCGCGCCGCTGCTCAAGAAGGAGGGCCCAGCCGGCGACACGGTGCGCAAGGTCATCGAGCAGATCACCGGCGTCAAGCGCCCCGCACCGGCAGACTCGCCGACGGCCGAGAACGGCAAGGACAGCGCCAAGGACAACGCGAAGTCCAACTGAGGACGGCGCTTGTCCGGCACGGCCCGATCAGCCGCGAATTGATCCGGCCACATTGATGCGGCGATTGGATCGATGCGCGCATTAAGCATCTCCTTCGGCCCGACACCCCACGCCCCCAGGTCTGAACAAGATGCGTTGATTGCGCTACCACCATGCGCTAGTGTTTTTTCCGACCGGTTAAAACACCGGCGGCTTGAGGGAGAAAATCGTGAAATCCAAGGTTATTGGCGCAGTATCATTGGCGGTCGCTGCGGTTGGGCTTTTTGCGGCCACTGCACCTGCCTTTGCGCAGCAGAAGACGATTACGGTCTGGTGGGGCAAGGGCTTCTACCGCTCCGAAGACGACGCATTGCTCGAGACGATCAAGAAGTTCGAGGCCAAGACCGGCATCAAGGTCGAATTGTCGCAGTACGCGATCCAGGACATGATTCCGAAGACGGTCGCCGCGCTCGACGCCGGCACCGTGCCGGATGTCGCCTATTCCGACTCCTATGACGTGCAGGCGCAGGGCAAATGGGCCTATGAGGGCAAGCTCGAGGACCTCACGGACATCATGGAGCCGATCAAGGACCGGTTCGTGCAGAACACGCTGGACGCCTCGATCCTGTATAACGACGTCACCAAGAAGAAGGCCTATTACGGCTTCCCGCTGAAGCAGCAGAGCATGCATGTCGAGATCTGGAACGACATGCTGGAGAAGGCCGGCTTCAAGCTCGCCGACATCCCGACCGACTGGGCGGGCTACTGGACGTTCTGGTGCGACAAGGTGCAGCCGGGCATCCGCAAGGCGACCGGCCAGCGCATCTACGGCGTCGGCCAGCCGATGGGCGTGGAATCAACCGACGCCTTCCAGTCGTTCTACACCTTCATGGACGCCTACCACGTCAAGCTGGTCGACGACGACGGCAAGCTGCTGGTCGACGATCCCAAGGTGCGCGAGAACCTGATCGGCGCGCTGAAGGACTACACCGACACCTACATCAAGGGCTGCACGCCGCCGTCCTCGACCACCTGGAAGGACCCGGACAACAACGTCGCCTTCCACAACAAGACGATCGTGATGACGCACAACTTCACGATCTCGATCGCGGCGAAGTGGTTCGAGGACTCGCAGAACCAGGCGCTGACCCAGGAGCAGCGCGACGCCGGCAAAAAGGCCTATGAGCAGGACATCGTCACCGCGTCCTTCCCGAAGGCGCCTGACGGTTCGACCATCCGCTACCGCTCCGACGTCAAGACCGGACTGGTCTTCACCGCGGCCAAGAACAAGGCCGAGGCCAAGCAGTTCATCGCCTTCCTGCTCCAGGAAGACAATGTCCGTCCGTATATCGAGGGTGCGCTCGGCCGCTGGTTCCCGGTGACGAAGGAAAGCCAGGCCAGCCCGTTCTGGCAGGCCGACAAGCATCGCAAGGCGGTCTACGCCCAGTTCACCGGCGGCACCGCCGCGTTCGACTTCACCAAGAACTGGAAGTTCACGATCCTCAACAACGAGAACGTCTGGGCCAAGGCGATGAACCGGGTCGTCAGCGAGAAGGTTCCGGTCGACAAGGCCGTCGACGAACTGATCGCCCGCATCAAGCAAGTTGCAGGCTGAGTTTTCGCTCTCCCTCTCCTCGCTGGCGCGAGGAGAGGCGAAACGCTAATACCGGCCGCCTCGTGCGGCCGGAAGTCCTTTGAAAGAGTCGAAAAAGAATGGCGATCACCCTCTCTGGCGATCAGGCACTCGCCGCCCCGCCCCTGTCGTCGCGGCTGACCCCGGCGCAGGTCTGGGGCATCGCGCTGCTCGCGCCCTACCTGCTGGTTTTCCTCGCCTTCGTGGTCTATCCCGTCTGCTACGGGCTGTGGCTGGCGCGGGCGCCGTCGAACTATGTCGCGCTGTATCACGACCCGATCTTCGCGCGCGCCGCGGTCAACACGCTGATCTTCCTGGTCATCGGCATCAACATCAAGATGCTGATCGCGCTGGTCCTGTCCGGCTTCTTCGCCCAGCAGCGCACCTGGATCAAATGGCTGTCGGTGATCTTCATCCTGCCCTGGGCGGTGCCGTCGATCCCGACCATCCTGTCGGTGCGCTTCATGTTCAATCCCGAATGGGGCGTGATCAACCACCTCATCTTCTCCTTCACCGGCGATGACGGCCCGAACTGGCTGAACGACCCGACCGTGGCGCTGACCATGGCGATCGGCGTCCACATCTGGAAGTCGCTGCCGTTCTGGACGCTGATCCTGATCACCGGACGCCTTGCGATACCGCACGACCTGTTCGAGGCTGCCGAGGTGGACGGCGCGAGCTGGTGGCAGAAATTCCGCTTCATCACCTGGCCGTCGATGCAGACGCTCTACATCACCTGCACGCTGCTCTCGATGATCTGGACGCTCGGCGACTTCAACAGCGTCTATCTGCTCACCGGCGGTGGCCCGGCCGACCTCACCCACGTGCTGGCGACGCTCGGTATCCGCTATCTCCGGCTCGACCAGCTCTCGCTCGCGATGGCCTCCATCGTCTGCGCGATGCCATTCGTCCTGCCGCTCGTGTATTTCATGATGAAACGGTTGTCGCGATGAAGCTTCCCGGGTTGAGCGAATTTTCCTGGCGTGACGTCGCGACGGAAGCGCGGCTGCTCCTGATCGGCATTCCCGTCTTCCTGTGGACGATGATTCCGATCTACCACATGTTCCTGTTCGCGATCTCCCCGAAGGAGGACGCGTTCTCGGGCAAGCTGTGGCCGGACCATCCGACGCTGCATAATTTCGAGATCGTGTTCAAGCAGCAGCATTATTTCCTGCGCGACTTCTACGCGCAGTTCTGGAATTCGCTGGTGATCGCCGCAGCCGTCGGCGTGCTGACCTTGGTCATCGCCACCGCCGCGGCGTTCTCGATCTCGCGGCTTCGGGTGCCCGGCGGCCGCATCGTGCTGAACCTCGCGCTCTTCACCTATTTCATCCCCGCGGCGTTTCTCGCCGTGCCGATGTACCGCACCATGGGCAATTACGGCCTGCTCAACAATCACTGGTCGCTGATCCTGGCGATGGTGACGATCGCGAGCCCCTATGCGATCTGGGTGCTCAAGCAGGCCTCGGACAAGCTGCCGGTCGAGCTCGACGAGGCCGCCGTGATGGACGGCGCGACGACGCTCCAGATCTTCCGCATGGTCTACCTGCCGCTGATGATGCCCTCACTGGTCGCGATCGGCACCTATGCGGTGCTGCTGGCGTGGAACGAATATCTCTACGCGTTCCTGCTGCTCTCGAACGACCGCGAGATCACGCTGCCCGTCGCGCTCGGCAACTTCCTCGCCGCCGACGACTCGCCCTGGGAGCTGTTGATGACCACCGGCTTCATCTACGCGCTGCCGCCGGCCGCGGTCTACTACGCCTTCCGCCGCTACATGGTGGGCGGGCTCACGGCGGGTGCGGTGAAGTCCTGACGCGCCGGCACGCATCGAGGCGCCGCAAGCAAGGCGCTTAAGCGGCGACGTGGACAATTGTGGATTGTCCACGTCTGCTCTAACCTGCAGTCCGCCAAGCCAGCGGGCTCATCATGCGCAGCAACGACGCACTCCATCTCGGACTGATGCTGCTGGCGCTCGCGGCGGCCTATCTGATCCCGTTCGAGCTGCTGCTGCTGGCCTATGTCGTGCTCGGCCCGGCGCACTATTTCACCGAGATCTCGTGGCTGCACGATCGCAGCTACTTCCTGCCTCACCGCGGGATCGCGGCCGGGCTCGCAATCATTGCGGTGGTCGCGGCCCTGATCGACAACGCCTCCTGGTTCGGCTTCGCGATGTGGGGCGCGCTGATCGTCTGCGCCATGCTGGCGGCGACCACCTCGGCGATCGAAAGCATGCTGCTGTTCATGGCGGCGATCGCATTGTCGGCGATCATGTATTCGAGCGGGTCCTCGCTCGCCGTCATCGGCGTTCTGATCCCCACCCTGATCCACGTTTCGCTGTTCACGCTGATCTTCATGGTGCTCGGTGCCTACCGGGCCGGCAGCCGCGTGCAGGCCGCATTGGTGGCCGTCTACCTCGTCGCGATCGCCACGATCCTGCTGCTGCCGCCAACCGCCGAAATCCGGGTCGCGAGCTTTGCCCGTGTGGGACAGGACTATTTCGGCAATGTCGGCCCGGCCCTGAGCCGGCTGTTCGGCGTGCCCGGCCTCGTGCTCGACACCAGGCTGACGAGCCTGCTCGCCTTCGTCTACACCTACCACTACCTCAACTGGTTCATCAAAGCCGACGTGATCCGTTGGGCGGCAGTGCCGAAGGCCCGGCTGGCGGCGATGATCGCGGCCAGCGCCGGCTCCACCGCGCTGTACTTCTACGATTACGCGTTCGGCTTCACCTTCCTGCTGGCGCTGAGCCTGATCCACATCCTGCTGGAATTTCCGCTCAACAGCCTCGCGCTGCGGCAGCTTGGATCCGCTGTTCAGGGCGCAGTGCGCGCGCGGTACGCCGGCCCCCTCGCAGTCTCCGCGACGCGGTCGCGTTCGGCGGGCACAAAGACCCCGAAACGAGCGCCCCGGTCGCGGTGATCACCCTGCCTTGCGCACGGTCTGCAAGAACTCCGCGACATCCTTCTTGAGCGCGCGTGCCTGATCCTGCAAGGCCGAGGCGGCCGTGAGTGCGGCTTCGGCGCCGGCGTCGGTCTCTCCCGCCACGGTGCGGACGGCACCGATCTGGTCGGTCACGGCCGATGTCCCGTTCGCGGCCTGCTCGACGTTGCGCGCGATCTCGCTGGTTGCCGCACCCTGCTCCTCGACGGCGGAAGCAATTGTCGTCGCGATCTCGGTCATCTCGGCGATGGTCTTGCCGATCTGGCCGATCGCCGCCACGGACTGTCCGGTCGAGCCCTGGATCTCGCTGACGAGCCCGGCGATCTCCTCGGTGGCGCGCGCGGTCTGGGTCGCAAGGCTCTTCACTTCGTTGGCGACCACGGCAAAGCCCTTGCCGGCATCGCCGGCCCGCGCCGATTCGATCGTGGCATTGAGCGCGAGCAGATTGGTCTGGCTCGCGATCGCCTGGATCAATTGGACCACCGTACCGATCCGCTCGGCCGAATCCGACAGCGCGCGCATCAGTGCCTCGGTACGCGACGCTTCACCCTTCGCCTGATCCGACACCGATACGGAGCGCGAGACCTGGCTCGAAATCTCCTTGATCGAGGCGGCGAGCTGATGCGTCGCGGCCGCAACGGTCTGCACATTCGAGGACGCCTGGGCCGATGTCGCGGCGACCTGCTCGGCCAGCGAGCGGCCGCGCTCGGCGATACGGGCGAGACTTCCGGCGCTCTGTCCCATCTCCTCGGCTCGGCTCGAGACCCCGCCAATGACGCCCTCCATGCCGCGATCGAAGCGATCGGCAAGCTGAGCCATCATCGAGGCACGTTCCGTCTCGGCTGCGGCACGCTGCGCGGCAGCGTCCTGCTCCATGCGCCGCACGGTCTGCGCGCTCTGGCGGAACACCTCGACCGCGCTGGCCATGTGACCGATTTCGTCGCCACGTTCGCCGCCCGGGATCGCCTCATCGAGCTCACCCGCCGCAAGGCTCTGCATGCGCAAGGTCATCTGGCCGATCGGGCGCGACACGCTGCGACCGATCAGCCAGGCCAGCAATGCGCCCAGGACCAGTGCGAATGCCGCCACCGTGAACACGAGATTGCGGGTCTGATCGACCGATCCGGCCGTCAGCCGGCTCTGCTCGGTGCGCGTCGCGCCCAGGGCCCGGCTGATCTCGGCGGCCTTGGCGTCGATCGCGCTGCTGGATTTGACGAGATCGGACTGCGCCTTGCGCAGCTCGCTCATCGCGGCGGACAGCTCGGTCAGCGTCGCCGACTGGTCGGCAAGCACCTTCTTCAGGGCCGCGATCAGGCTCTTCAGTCGCGGCGCCTCGACACCGGCGATCTCCGCCTCGCTGTCGGTCACCGCGGCCAGCGCATAGCCGATCGTCATCCCGGCATCGTCGGCGTCGACCTGGGCCTGGGTGATGGTGAAACGCAGCATCGAGACGCGCGTCGCGTCCACGGTGCCGGCCAGACGCAGCGGCTGGAGCAGACGGTCGGGATGATTGGCGAGCGTCACATTGATCGCCCCGACGGCGAGGCCTGCCGAGGCGCCGAGCGCCTCGCTCCTGGTGCTCGCGTTGCGCAGACGATCGACTGCGGCCGCAACCGCCGCGAAGGATTTTCGATAGGCGCCGAGCGCATCGACCAGCGCGCTACGGCCGGCGGCAATCGCCGGCAGGCGGCCGAATTGCTGGTCGACCTGGTCAAAGGTCTGGCCAAAGCCGTCGATCGCCTTCGTGGCGCTGTCGCGGTCGCCGAGATTGCGCGTGCGGGTGAATTTCTCGACGGTGACATTCGACGAGAGCAGCGCGGCGTGCACCCGTGCCATGCCGGCATCGCCATCGGCGCTGGTGACGAGCTCTCCAACGGTGCCGCCGATCTCGGACAGCCGCATGACGGCGAGCAGCGCCAGCACGCAGAGGAAACCCAGCACCAGCGCGAAGCCGCCGAAGATGCGCGGACGGATGCCGATGCGCGACAGGATCAATGACAGGTTCATGATGTTTCCCGCGATTACGGCGTCGCCCGGATCCGGGCGAGCAGATCCTTGCCGAAGCGCTTCTCGAATTCAGGCTCCAGGGGCTTCACGGCATCGATGAAGGGCTGGCGGTCGACCTTCTCGATGATCTCCATGCCGCCCTTGCGCAGCTCTTCGATCTTCTTCGCCTCCTCCGCGACACCACTCTTCCAGGTCGCCTCCGCGCCGGCCTTTGCGGCGGCGATGATGGCGGCCTGGTCCGCGGGCGGGAGAGCCTGGAACACATCGCGATTGGCAACGAAAGCGATCGGGGCGAAGAAATGGCCGGTCAGGCTGGCATATTTCTGCACTTCCTCGAGATGGCTGGCAGCGATCGTCGCGACCGGGTTTTCCTGCCCGTCGATGCGGCCGTCCTTCAGCGCGGAATACACCAGCGTGAACTCCATCGGCACGACCTCGGCACCGAGCGCCTTGAAGGTCATCTGATAGACGTCGTTCGGCAGCACGCGGATCTTCAGGCCACGGAGGTCCGCGGGAGACTGAATCGGCCGCTTCGAATTGGTGACGTTGCGAAAGCCCTGCTTGCCGATCGCGAGCAGGACCAGCCCCTTGTCGGCGAAATGCTTGGCAAACAGTGCGCCGACCGGCCCATCCGCAACCGCCTTGGCCTGCGCGGCGTCGCGAAACAGGAATGGCACGTCGAACACACCGAACTCCGGCACGGCCGAGCTGACCACCGAGCCGGACAGCGTCGCCATGTCGACCACACCGCTGCGCATGGCGGCAAGGATCGCCGTCTCGCTGCCCATCGCGTTGCCGGCGCGTTCATCGAGGATGACACGGCCCTGTGCGATCTCGGCGAGCTTGCGGCGGAATTCGTCAGAGGCGATCTGCTGAGGCGACTGCGGCGAGCCGTTGTAGACGAGCGACACCATCTGTGTCGCGCCAGCCGACGGCCGAACAGCGAGACAGAGCAACGCCAGAACCGTGCTGGCCACACCTATATAAAGCCGCTTCATCGCCCCTCTTCCCCAAGCGAGGCGACGATAGCCAGAGAAGCTATATGAATTGTTAACTATGTCAGGCGGTGCCTGAGCACCACATGCACGGATCACCCTGCAGCGCGTTTGCGTCGATACGCGATCAGCAGTGCGATCGCCGAGCCGATGAAATAGCCGGCGGTGGCGCCGGAGATCGCACGCCCGACGATGATCGCGAGCGCGCGGTCGCCGGCGTCGATCGCCGAGATCACGCCGACCGCGTATTGCGAGGCGAAGACGATGAGATTGCGGACCAGACCAAATGGGCTGCCCGGACGGATGATCTGGCCGCTCGTGTGATCCACCTCGAACGGACGTGGCGTCAGCACGCCAAGAGGCAGCAGCACCAACGCGGCCACGATCCAGGCAACCAGCGGCCATACGCTGTCCTGATGTCCAAAACCGATCCGCGAAACGCCCCAGACGATGAACACGACCGGCACGATCAACGCGCGCCAGATCGACGTCGTGCGCGGCTGCATCGCCTTGATACCCTGCCAGACCAGATAGGCCAGCAGCCCCCAAACCCAGAGCGGCGTGTGGATCAGGACCTGATAGGCGACCATCGTGGCCACGTCTCTTCCTACAGCGGCGCCGCGCTCTCGCCTTGCGAGCTCGACAGTTTCGAGGCCAGCGAAGCGATGACGATGACGACCGCGATCAGGCCGATCACCAGCGTGCAGATCGCGTTGATCTCGGGCTTCACGCCGAGCCGCACCTCCGAATAGATCCGGATGGGCAACGTCGCCGAGCCCGGGCCGGTCGTAAAGCTCGCGATCACGAGATCGTCCAAGGACAACGTGAACGCCAACATCCAGCCGGCGACGATCGCGGGCGCGATCAGCGGCAGCGTCACGGCGACGAACGCGCGCACCGGATTGCAGCCGAGGTCCATCGCCGCCTCCTCCAGCGAGCGGTCGAGCGAGCCGAGGCGGGACTGCACGACCACCGCGACGAAGCACATCGTCAACGTGGTGTGGGCGATCGTCACCGTCCAGAAGCCCCGCTCGGCGTTGAGCGCCACGAACAGCAGCAGCAGCGACAGGCCCGTGATCACCTCCGGCATCACCAGCGGCGCATAGAGCATGCCGGAGAACAGCGTGCGGCCGCGAAACCGTTCGCCGCGCGACAGGGCGACGGCGGCGAGCGTCCCGAGCAGCGTGGCGATCGTTGCCGAGGAGGCTGCGACCCGCAGGCTCATCCAGGCCGCCTCGATCATGGCGCGGTCATTGAAGAACTCGTGATACCAGCGCAGCGACCAGCCGCCCCACACCGTCACCAGCCGCGAGGCATTGAAGGAATAGATGACGAGGATCAGGATCGGCAGATAGAGGAACGCCAGCCCCAGCGCGAGCGAGGCGACGTTGAAGCGGGACAGGCGGGAGATTTTGCGCATCGCCTCAGCGCCCCTGTTCCAGCTGCCGCTTCTGCAGCCGTTCGTACAGCAGCAGCGGCACCAGCAGCACCACCAGCAGAACGATGGCGGCCGCGGAAGCGACCGGCCAGTCCTTGTTGGTGAAGAATTCGAGCCAAAGGGTCTGGCCGATCATCAGCGCGTTGGAGCCGGCCAGGAGATCCGGGATGACGAACTCGCCGACGATCGGGATGAAGCACAGCAGTACGCCGGCGCCGACGCCGGGCAGCGACAGCGGAAAGGTGACGAGCCAGAACACCTGCCAGGGCGGCGCGCCGAGATCGGAGGCCGCCTCTTCCAGCACCGGCTCCATCTTCGCCAGCGTGGCGTAGAGCGGCAGGATCATGAACGGAAGATAAGAGTAGACGATGCCGATATACATCGCGGTGTCGGTCGAGAGCCACACCACGGGCTGGCTGACCAGATGCAGCGCGAGCAAGGTCTGGTTCAGCAGGCCGTCATGCTGGAGGATGTTGATCCAGGCATAGATGCGGATCAGGAACGAGGTCCAGAACGGCACGATCACCAGCACCATCGCGACCGCCTGCCAGCGCCTCGGCAACCGTGCCATGCCATAGGCGATGGGGTAGCCGATCACGAGCAGCAGCGCCGTCGCCGTCACCGCCACAGTCAGGCTGCGCACATAGGCGAACACATAGATGTCGTCGGAGCCGAGCAGTCTGAAATTGTCGAGCGACAGCGCGCCGAACGCCGCCTTGAGCGCTTCCCATCCCGCGGTCAGGTCGAACACCGGCTCGTAAGGCGGCTGCGCGATGGCGGTCTGCGACAGGCTGATCTTGAGCACGAAGGCGAACGGCACCAGGAAGAACAGCACCATCCAGAGATAGGGCGCGATGGCGGCAAAGCGGGCCGGCCGCGCAAAAATGCGGCGCCCGCTCATGACGGCAGCACCACGCAATCATCGGGCGTGAACCAGGCGACGACATGCTGATTCAGGCTGTAGGCATCGACATCGAGGCGCGCGCTGTTGGCGACCGACGCCTGCATCATCCCGCCCGTATCGAGCTTGACCCTGTAGGTGGTGGTGCCGCCGAGATAGCAGATGTCGGCGATCACGCCGTCCAGCCGGTTGAGCGCGGTTTCATGACCGGCCTCGCTGACGGGACCGCGGCGCGACAGCTTGACCTTTTCGGGACGGATCGCGACTGCAAATTTTCCCGCGCCGACCGGTTCGCGCGGCTCGGCCACCACCAGCGTCCCCGCATCCCGCGTGCCGATGACCAGACGATGACCGTCGCGCAATCTGGACTCGCCCTCGAACAGATTGATGTCGCCGACGAACTCCGCGATCCAGCGCGAGCGCGGCGCTTCGTAGAGCTCGCGCGGAGACGCGACTTGTACGAGCTGGCCGGCCTTCATCACCCCGATCCGGCTCGCCATCGTCATCGCCTCCTCCTGGTCGTGGGTAACGATGATGAAGGTCATGCCGAGCCGGCGTTGCAGCTCCATCAGCTCGCCTTGCGTGTCCTCGCGCAACTTCTTGTCGAGTGCGGCGAGCGGCTCGTCGAGCAGCAGCAATTGCGGCCGGCGCGCCAAGGCACGCGCCAGCGCCACCCGCTGGCGCTGGCCGCCGGAGAGCTGGTCGGGCTTGCGCTTCTCCAGTCCTTCGAGCTTCACCAGCGCGACCATTTCCGAAACGCGCGTGGCGATGTCGGCGCGCGCCATGCCGGCCCGCTTCAGGCCGAAGGCTATGTTGTCGCGTACCGACAGATGCGGAAACAGCGCATAGTTCTGGAACATCATGTTGATCGGACGCTGATGCGGCAGCGCCTGCGCGATATCCTCTCCACCGAGCAGGATCCGCCCCTCGTCCGGCGCCTCGAAGCCGGCGAGCATGCGCAGCAGCGTGGTCTTGCCACAGCCGCTGGGCCCGAGCAGCGCAAAAAACTCGCCGGCCTTGATGTCGAGCGAGACACCGTCCACGGCGCGGAACATCCCGAAGGTCTTGGCCACGCCCTCGATGCGCAGCAACGGCTGGCCCGCCGCCGGATGCGTATCCGCGCCGGCCGCATCAGCTGCGACGTCTGTCCTGGGCAACTCGTCAGTCATGGTCCCTGCCAACCCCGATTCCGCCGCACGCTAGCGGCCGATCGTCCCTAGCTCAACCGGTTCGGGGCGGATGGTCCCAAATTGGCCTTCATGCCGGACCTCAAAAGGCGTATAATCAAGATATGACCAAGTTGCTGGATCAGGCTCTCGAAATCGCGCGTAGTCTGCCCTCGGACGCGCAGGACGACATTGCGCGGATCGTGCTGCAGCTCGCTGGCGCAGACGCAACCTCCCCTGTCATCCTCTCGGATGATGAGAGATCGGCAATTGCCATCTCCAAAGAGGCGGCTACGCGCGGTGAATTCGCGACCGAGGCTCAAGTCCGGGCGACTTGGCGCTAATCCCTTCTAGTTCACATTCGCCATGAACGTTGCCAGCGCGTCACGGTCCGCCGCGGGCATGGTCAGGCCAAGCTTGGAGCGACGCCACAGGATGTCCTCCGGAAAACGCGCCCATTCATGGCTCATGAGATAGCGCACCTCGGCACCGGTCAGTTCGGGACCGAAGGCC
Source organism: Bradyrhizobium sp. YR681 (assembly GCF_000282615.1). Taxonomy (GTDB): domain Bacteria; phylum Pseudomonadota; class Alphaproteobacteria; order Rhizobiales; family Xanthobacteraceae; genus Bradyrhizobium. The sequence goes on from NZ_AKIY01000058.1 coordinate 13,228, forward strand.
GGGCCTAGCTCATCACGGGTCTTGGCCTCACCCAGAACGGCGGGCAATCGTGAGCCATAGGCCGCGACCAGCCGCTGCGCCTCCGGCTCCGACAGAAAGCGCCAGCGGTCGCGGACGAGATCGACTTCGGTGTCGAAACGATCCCAGGCAAAATCTCCGCCCGGCAGCACCGCCCCGGCAGTCCAGGGCGGCGACATCGGATAGAACGGCGTCAGCTTCGTCACCGCCCGCTCCGCGCGCAGGCGCGAGGTGGTGACGTCGCCGCCGAACATCGTGATCAGCGGCGCCTTGCGCCGGCGCGCGTGGAACAGCGTCGTGCCGTCGCGCCCGCGCGCGGACGCCAGCGTCAGGTTGACGCCGGAGACCGTCCGGACCACGTCGGTCGGCGCGACGCGCTCGCGGAAATAGCGGCTGGCGGCCTCGCAGAGATAGCCGACGTCGGCCCCCGGCATCGCCACGATGGCGGGATCGCCGGTGAAAGCATGCGTGACCGTGCCGATCAGCGTGAAGTCGCGTTCGAAGGGCCGGGCGAAGATCAGCCGCCCGTCATTGTTCTGGAAGACGTAGACGTTCCCGGAATCGAAAAGTTTGGGCACGACGATCTGGCTCATCTGCGTGGCCGCCATGGCAGGCTGCGGC
>NZ_AKIY01000059.1 GCF_000282615.1 Bradyrhizobium sp. YR681
CTGGTGCTGACGGAGGCTGCCGCATGACCGGCAAATCCCGTCTGTCCGAGCGCCAGATCGCGACGCTGAAGCAACTGGCTGTGACCTGCGGTAACGGCGGTCAGGCCACCCTGACCCGCGACCAGCGCGAGGCGATGACGCCGCTGTGGCGACGGCATCTGATCGAGATCTGGTACCGGCATCTGCCCGGCGAGCGCCCGCGCGGTCCGTTCTTCAAGCCAACCGATATGGGTTGGGCGCTGATCCGCTCGATCTATGCCGGCGGAGAACGCCGCGAGCAGGAAGGGCGCGCGGCATGACGAGCGTCGACCTTGTCAACTGGGCCTTCGCCTACGTGCTGATTGGCACCGTGATCTGGATGCTGCTGTTCTCGGCAGGCGCCATGGACAAGGCGTTCCGGTATTCGGCCGTGGTGTGCGTCCTGGTGTCGGCGGGAGCGATCTTCGCCTGGCCCATGCTGGCCGTCGTGTTCTTCGCAGGTATGTGGCAGGCCATGCAGCGGCGGAGGGCTCGGTCGTGATCCTCGAGCCCGGCCACGATCCCATCAAATTCCATCCGCTCGCCAACCTGTTTCCGATGCTGTCGGATCCGGAGCTGGAGGATCTTGGCGAGGACATCCGCCAGAACGGCCAGCTCGAGGACGTGATCCTGCATCGGGACATGATCCTGGACGGCCGCAACCGCTACACGGCGGCGACACGCAAGGGGCTACCGGTCAGGACCGAGCAGTTCACGGGTGATGATCGCGAGGCGCTCAACTGGGTGATCTCGAAGAACCTGAAGCGCAGGCATCTAACTGAGAGCCAGCGCGCGATGGTTGCCGCGCGCATCGCGACTTTGAAGCTTGGCGCCAACCAGCACACGCAGGCTGCGCCAATTGGCGCACCCTTGCTGGACCTGGTGAGCGCGTCGGAGCCGGAGCCGCAGCCTGAGCCTACAGCCTCGGTCTCGCAGACCGAGGCTGCCGATCTGATGAGCGTCGGCCGGCGCAGCGTGCAGCGCGCGGCAACAGTCGTCGAGCAGGGTATCCCGGAGCTGCAGACCGCGGTCGAGCAGGACAAGGTCGCAGTCTCCGTTGCCGAGAAGATAGCGCGCCTGCCGGAAGCTGAGCAGCCGGCCGCGTTGGAGAAGGCGTTGCCGAACGGCGCCCGCGCGATCATGTCGTCGCGCAAGGAGCCGGATGACAGCCTCGACTTCTTCCCGACGCCGCCGTGGGCGACGCGGGCTCTGATCGAGGAGATCCTGATCCCGTATTTCGACACGTACGATAACGCCAGCGATGGCAGCGGCCGACAATTCGAGCGCCTGCGGATCTGGGAGCCGGCCTGCGGCGAAGGCCATATGGCCGAGGTTCTGCGCGAATACTGTCCGGACGTGCTTGCGACCGACATCTTTGACTACGGTTACGGCGATCGTGTCCTCGACTTCCTGTCGGAGCTCGAGGCGGACGGGGAAGATCGCGACTTCATCGTCACCAACCCGCCGTTTAACGAGAAGGGCGAAGCGTTCGTCTTGCAGGCGCTCAAGCGCGCCCACGTCGGCGTCGCCATGTTCGTTCGCCTGCAATGGCTGGAGACCGTCGGCCGGTACGAACGCATCTTCAAGGACAATCCGCCGACGCGCATCGTGTTCTATGCCGAGCGCGTCAACCTCTGCAAAGGCCGCTGGGATCCTGAAGGCGGCACGGCAACCGCCTACATCTGGCTGATCTGGATCAAGGGCGAGGCGCCGCGTGCGCCGCGCTGGATTCCGCCGACCTGCCGCAAGTCATGGACACTGTCGGACGACGCTGTGCGCTTCACGCAGCACCCCGTCGAAAAGAAAGATCATCGCCACAACGACGAGGAGACCGCCGCATGATCTGGGTCCGTCTCATCGGCGGCATCGCCAATGGCCGCGTCGTCAAGGTCGATCCCGACCAGGTCGAGCACATCGCGCAGGAGCGTGTGCCCGTTGCGATGGCGCATCGTCCGACCACGCTCGGCAGCATCTCGTCCGAGGTCAAGCGTTCCCGCTACACGCGGCGCGAGGTGCGCACGCCTGAGGGGAGCGTCGTGTTCTTTGCGGACGCTGATCTGAGCGACTTTGCCGCCATCAACTCCGTGCTGGGGCCGTGACCATGCCGAACGATCTGTACGATACCGCAAAGCCCGTCCGCGACGCCGCGATGGCGGAGGTGATGCGCTGCCTTGCGGTCGATGCGCAAGTCGACGCTGCTCCGGTCGATCCGTCCATCATCGAGGGCCACAGAATCGGAACGCACATGCAGGCGCTGTGCGTGGCCTACTGCGCCGATCGGTTCAAGACCTTCAGGCGGGGCCTGACGGCAGAACCCATCACCGACATCTTCGCGGTTGCGATTGCACAAGTGGCAGCCCACATCGCCGCGACGATGCGCCCCACCACGATGGGGGGGCATCCCGTAAGCCCCACCGTGTCTGGGCAGGTGTTCTTGCAGAAGGTCGCGCAGCTCTACTTTCAGCAGCTGACGCTCGCCGAACACGGCTTGCAGGATTTCGACATCTCGTTTGCGCGCAAGGACGACGGCTCCGTTGAGGTGGAGACGTTCGATCTTGCGAGCATGCTCAACAAGGGGAAGGGCGTATGAACGAAGAACATCGCGACGCCGGCGAGCGTCTCGCCAAGATCAAGGCCGGCATCAAGGCTGCGGACAAGCGCAAGCCGAAGTCGCCGCGGCCCGCCGTCACCTATCGCGGCGCGCGGCGCAACATCGCCCGCGCCCGCGGCTGGAATCCTCCGATGCATCGCATCGGAGATGACGTGAGGGAGGGGTGGTCTCCTGGCGCCGAGCTCAATCGCTCGCAGAACTGGACGCGCGCCAAGACCTACGCCTATGCGCGCGAGATCTCGCCGTATCCGGAGAGGCCGGTTCGATGAAGCAGTCCCGGCTCATGTCGTTCATGGAGACGATCCTGTCGACCGCGATCGGTTTTGCCGTCGCGCTATTGACGCAAATCTTCGTCTTCCCGCTGTTCGGATTCCACCCGGCGTTGCTCGAAAATCTGATGATCACGGCGATCTTCACGGTCGTCTCGATCGCGCGGCAGTTCGTGATGCGGCGCATCTTCGAGGCGCTGCACATCCGCCGGCCGCTGTCCGCCTTCGTGCAGGCCGTCGTTGCGGAGCGCTTCCGGCAGATCGAGCAGGAGGGGTGGAGCATCGAGCATGATGACCTGCAGCATGATCCTGGAGAGCTTGCGCAGGCTGGCGCGACTTACGCCCTCCATGCCGGTGAGCCGTTGGCCGAAGAGAAATCTCCGCCTGTGACTTGGCCTTGGGCCTGGTCGTGGTGGAAGCCCGCAGGTTTCCGCCGCGATCTCGTCAAGGCCTGCGCGCTGATCATCGCCGAGGGCGAGAAGTTCGACCGCGCGCGGAAGAGGGGGAAGTAGGCCATGACCTGTGCCCAGCACGACTTCCACTTCAACATCAACGTCGCGTGTTTCACGGATAAACCCGGGCAGGCATGCCTCCAAATTCAGGGGCGCTGCAAGCACTGCCAGATCCCGGTCATCTTCTACGGCCCGCGCGGCGCCAATGCGCCCTATCCGGTCATCAACCCCGACCGCACCGAACTGCGGGCGCCTGTGACGTTCGGGTATCAGCCCAAGTTTCAGCCGGGTCCAACCGTGCTGCTCAACGGCCCCGAAATCGTGCCGCTGGGCGAGAAGCCTGACGCATAGGACCGCAGCATGAAACCTCAAAAGCAACTCCATCGCCATCGCCCGCCGACCACCTACGGCGACTGCCACAGGACGGCCATCGCGATCGCGCTCGACATGGACGCCGCCGACGTGCCTCACTTCGCTGACGGCGCCGTGTCGGGCGATGAGCAGGCCGCGCGCGCCGAAACCTGGCTCAACGCCCGCGGCATCGTCACGCTCAACGTGCTGTTTCCGGGGACAACGCCGCTGCAGGCGATCCTCGACCATGTCGCCGCCGTCAATCAGCGCTCCAAGCCGGTCTTCCTGCTCTCTGGCACGAGCCGCAACGGCTGCGAGCACATCGTGGTGGGCTATGATGGGGAGATCGCCTGCGACCCCTCGATCGACAATTCCGGCATCATTGGCCCCTGCCGCGACGGCTTCTACTGGGTGACGTTCTTCGGAAGCCTGGCGGCCACCAACTGCGAGGCGAAGCTCAAGCGCGATGCCGACAGCGAGCGTAGCCGCCTCGATGCAGCGGCCTCGCTGCTGTTCGTCGACCTGAAGGCCGCCGGCCTCGACCAAGGAACGTTCTACATCACGATCGGGACGGGCGAGCTGCACGTCTATGCGCGGGTCGCGCGGCCTGAGGTGATGCCTGCGTGCCGCTATCCGGTCGAATGGCATGTGGCGCCGGTTGAGGTGAAGCCCGCTATCCCCGCTGTCCCTGCTGAGGTGGCCGCGTGAGGGAGATCATCGTCGACAGCTTCGCAGGCGGCGGAGGGGCCTCGACCGGTATCGAGCTTGCGCTTGGCCGCTCGCCCGACATCGCGATCAATCATGAAGCGGTCGCGCTGGGGATGCACGAGGTTAACCATCCGCAGACGCTGCATCTGCAGTCCGACATTTGGGAGGTTGATCCCGTTGAGGCCTGCGCCGGCAGGCCCGTCGGGCTCGGCTGGTTCTCTCCAGACTGCAAGCATTTCTCTAAGGCGAAAGGCGGCAAGCCGGTCGAGAAGAAGATCCGCGGGCTCGCGTGGGTCGTCGTGCATTGGGCCAATACCGTCAAGCCGCGCGTCATCATCCTGGAGAATGTCGAAGAGTTCCAGACGTGGGGGCCGCTCGGGTCGGACAACAAGCCTTGCCCCGTCCAGAAGGGCGTCACGTTCAAGCGCTGGGTCGCAGAGCTTGAGCGGCTCGGCTACGCCGTCGAATGGCGCGAGCTGCGCGCCTGCGACTTCGCCGCGCCGACCATCCGCAAGCGGCTGTTCCTGATCGCGCGGCGCGATGGCCGGCCAATCGTCTGGCCTGATCAGACGCATGGCGATCCGAAGTCGGATGCCGTGAAACAAGGGCGCCTGAAACCCTGGCGGACAGCGGCGGAGATCATCGATTGGTCGCTGCCGTGCCCGTCGATTTTCGATACCGCCGCGGAGATCCTCGCCAAACATGGTCGCCGCGCAATCCGGCCGTTGGCCGATGCCTCGATGGCGCGGCTCGCCAAGGGCGTGCGGCGCTACGTTATCGACGCGGCCGAGCCGTTCATCGTCAACCTGACGCATCAGGGCGGCGATCGGGTAGAGGCTGCGTCAGAGCCGCTGCGGACGGCGACTGCCGCGCATCGGGGCGAGAAGGCCGTCGTTGGGCCATTCCTCGCAGGTGTTGGCGGCCGCATGGCTCAGACCGAGCCGCGCGGCCTTGGCAATCCCTCGCAGACGCTGACCTCCAAGGCTGACAGCGTCCTTGTCGCGCCGTTCATGGTGCCTCGCTATGGCGAACGCGACGGGCAGGAGCCGCGCACGCGCTCGATCAAAGAGCCGATGGCGACCGCCGTCCCGACCGGAAACGGATCTTCACTCGCAACCGTGTTCATTTCGGCTGCCCAGCAGGGCGGCAACAATCGCACCGCGACTGATCCGTTGCATACGGTGACCGCATCCGACGGCGACCAGAACCAGGTAATCGCAGCCTTTATGGCGCAGAACAACTACCAAGAGCCTGGCCATGCGATGAGCGAGGGCGTTTCGACGGTCGTCGGCAAAGGCTCAACGCAGTCGCTGGCTGCCGCCCACATTGTGCGCCAGTTCGGGACCGGCATCGGCCACGGCGCCGACGAGCCTGCGCGGACGGTGATGGCCGACGGGCAGGGCAAGACGCAGGTCTCAGCTGCATTCCTTCAGAAGTATTACGGCGCCGATCAGGATCCGCAGCTAAACGAACCGCTTCACACTGCGACAGTCAAGGACCGGTTCGGTCTGTCGAGCGCGCTGCTCGCAGCGCCGCCGTTCGGGCCGGAGCATTACGCTCGTGCCCGGCAGGTCGCCGATCTCCTGCGCGCACACGGCCTCTGGGACGATCGCGAATTCGTCACGGTCGAGATTGCTGGGCAGACGTTCGTCATCGTCGATATTGGCCTTCGCATGCTGACGCCGCGCGAACTGTTCCGGGCTCAGGGCTTCCCCGAGAGCTACGTGATTGATCGGCTGCCCGACGGCCTGCCGATCACGGGGACCGACCAGGTCTCCAAATGCGGCAACAGCGTCTGCCCGCCGATCGCCGCCGCCCTGGTCAAGGCGAACTATCGCCCCGATGAAGCAGCGCCTGCGCCTGAGTTTATGGAGGCCGCCGAATGAGCGTGCTGCGCACCATCGAGGGCGAACCCCCGCTCGGCATCGGCGGCCTCGCTTTCCGCGACGACCAGGGCGAGCTCTTCGAGCACGACAATCCGCGCTACCGCTCGCCCTCGACGCGCATCGGCGTGCTCGCGCTCGAAGGCGGCAGCTGGCTGGCGCATCCGCCCGGATTCCGGGTGGACGGCAGGCAATTCGTTTCACGTGAAGCAGCGCTGCGCGCGGCGGTTGCGGCGATGGTCCGCAAGGCGCGCAAGAACATGCGGGCCAAGGAAGGCGAGGGAGTCAACTGGACCGAGGGATATGCGGGGCGGGTGATTGAATGGGCGCTGGCGCTGAAGCCTGTTCCGGAACTTGACCTGCGGACCGAATACAGAGCGCTCGGCTCAATCAATAATGGTGTCAAAGTTACGGGACCTGCTATCGAGCGCTTGATCCAAAAGGGTCTCGTCAAAAGGGTTGTGATCAAGGACGTCCTTGATACCCTTCAGTTGACCGACGAGGGTGCGCAGCGGTTGGCCGCTCTCGATTTGACGTTCAATCCTTATGACCTCGCCGATCAGCAACCCGCGCCCATGGTGACCGACGATGCGCCCGGCAACCTCGAAGGCGAGGTGAAGCAAGATCTCGACCAGAAAACCTACGCCGCGATCGACGCCGGCGCGACGATCTCCGATCCGATCGTGCGCGATCTCGTCTTCGCCTTCGAACAGCGTAGGAAGTTCCCGGCCAACCACATCTTTTCGATGACGACTGAAGTTGCCGACGGCCGCGTCGTGTCGGTCGCGACCTGCAAATGCGGCCACGTCATCAAGTTCGGGTCTAACGATTTTGTCCGCATGAACGCGGCAACGGAGGCGCACTGGCGGCGCTTTCCGGAAGGCCCGTCGGTCGACGGCCGAGGCGAGCCGATCAAGCCCGGCGATGCTTCGCGGATCGCGGGTAGCAAGCCGAAGAAGCGCAAGACGAAATCGAACATCGCAGCCGCACCCCCACCCGATGCCCCCGCGCTGCGATCAGAGCCCGCGTCCGCCTTGTCCCCGGCGAGTGACGCGGGCTCGCCCCTTCAGCCGCACGATGAGTATCTCGCCGGCATCGCCGCGAAGTGCCATCGCGAGGCTGCGCCAATTGGCGCAGGCGGAAACGACGAGCCGCCGCCCGCCGACGTCAGCGCCGAATGGTCGGAACTGCTCCAGGCTGCGGCTGCGATGGCATGGGATGACACCTCGCCGTCCGCGCCGCTCTCCTCCTATGACGACTTCCTCCACGGCAAGGTCGTGACCGCGCCGCTTCGCGGCATCGAGGTCGAGCGTGACAGCCTGCACGATTATCTGAGGCCGCATTGCAAGGACCTCGTGGTCTGGGCGCTGCGGCTCGGCTGCGCGGCAATCTTCGCCTCCTTCGGCCTGCACAAGACCGCGATGCAGCTCGAATGGTGCCGGCAGCTCCAGCGCCGGCAGGGCGGGGCGACCTTGTGCGTGCTGCCGCTGGGTGTGCGTCATGGCTTCATCAAGGAAGCCTCGTTGCTCGGTATGGAGGTCCGTTTCATCCGAACCGACGAAGAGCGGCTTGCCCTCTATGGGGAGGGCATCAGGCACTTCCTGACCAACTATGAGAGCATCCGCGACGGCAAGCTCGACCCGAACCTGTTTACCGCCTGCTCGCTCGACGAGGCGAGCGTGCTGCGGTCCTACGGCAGCAAGACGTTCCAGGAGTTCTTGCCGCTGTTCGGCAAGGTCGCCTTCAAGCTGGTTGCGACCGCCACGCCCTCGCCGAACCGCTACAAGGAGCTAATCCACTATTCCGGCTTCCTCGGCGTGATGGACACGGGCCTCGCCCTGACGCGCTTCTTCCAGCGCAACAGCGAGAAAGCCGGCGACCTCACGCTCTATCCGCACAAGGAAGACGAGTTCTGGATGTGGATTCACTCCTGGGCCGCCTTCCTGCAAAAGCCGAGCGAGCTTGGCTATAGCGACGAGGGTTACGAGCTGCCGCCGCTGACGATCCGCTGGCATGAGGTCGCGGCCGATCATTCCAAGGCCGAACCGGAGCGCGACGGGCAGACCGTGCTGTTCCGCAAGGGCGCGGCGTCCCTGCAGGATGCCGCCAAGTCACGCCGCGACAGCCTGCCTGCGCGCATCGCCAAGATGATCGAGCTGCTGGCGCAGGATCCGCAAGACCATCGCATCCTCTGGCACGACCTCGAAGCCGAGCGCGAGGCGATCGAGGTGGCCGTTCCCGGCGTCGTCGCCATCACCGGCAGCGGCATGGACATCGACGAGCGGGAGCGTCACCTGCACGATTTCGAGGAGGGGCGGACCAAGTATTTCGCGACCAAGCCGATCCTGTCCGGCTCCGGCTCGAACTTCCAGTACCACTGCCACAAGGCGATCTACGTCGGCATGCCCGGCGATGGCTACAAGTTCAACGACTGGATTCAATCGATCTACCGGCTGCAGCGCTTCGGCCAGAAGCACCCGGTCGAGATCGATATCATCTACAGCGAGGACATGCGCGCGGGCCGCGCCGTGCTGGAGGAGAAGTGGGCGCTCGATACCGCCATGCGCAAGCGCATGAGCGAGATCATTGCCGAGCACGGGCTGAACACACTGCCGCTGCGGGACAAGCTGCTGCGCACGATGACGATCGCGCGGCACGAGGAGCGCGGCGAGAACTTCCGCGCGATCAACAACGACGCCGTGCTCGAATGCCGTACCTGGCCGACGGCTAGCGTCGACCTGGTCGTGACCTCGATCCCGTTCTCCAACCATTACGAATATTCGGCCTCCTACCGCGACTTCGGCCATACCGACGACAACGCCCATTTCTGGGCGCAGATGGACTTTCTGACGTGCGAACTGTTCCGCATGCTGCAGCCTGGCCGGCTGGCCTGCATTCACGTCAAGGACCGCGTGCTGTTTGGCTCGGTGACGGGCGAGGGCGTTCCGACCATCTCGCCCTTCCACGCGGAGGCGATCGGCCACTACCGCGCTCACGGCTTCCAGTACATGGGCATGATCACGGTCGTGACCGACGTCGTGCGGGAAAACAACCAGACCTATCGGCTGGGCTGGAGCGAGAACGCCAAGGATTCAACCAAGATGGGCGTCGGCTCGCCCGAATACGTGCTGCTGTTCCGCAAGCCCCAGAGCGACCGCACCCGCTCCTACGCCGATGTCCCCGTCGAGAAGAGCAAGGACGATTACACGCGTGCCCGCTGGCAGATCGACGCGCACGGCTTCTGGCGCTCCTCCGGCAATCGGCTGCTCACTGTGGAGGAATTCGCCGGGATGGACGCGGCCGATCACGCCAAGCACTTCTCCAGGATCAGCACAGAGCGCGTCTACGACCATGAGGCGCACGTTGCCATCGGCGAGCGGCTGGAGGCGCAAGGCGCGCTGCCGGCAACCTTCATGGCGATTGCGCCCGGCTCGCACGATCCGGAGGTGTGGAGCGACATCAACCGGATGCGCACGCTCAACATGATGCAGCAGAGGAAGGGCGCGGAGATGCATCTGTGCCCGCTGCAGTTCGACATCGTCGACCGCCTGATCGAGCGCTACTCCAACGAGGGCGAGCTCGTGTTCGATCCCTTCGGCGGGCTGATGACCGTGCCCTACCGGGCTCTGATGAAGGGCCGGCGGGGTGCCGCGACCGAGCTGTCGACGACCTATTTCGCCGATGGCGTGAAGTACCTGCGGCAGGCCGAAGAGAAGATGGCCGTGCCGGCGTTGTTCGACCTGGCGGCGTTCGATGCTGCCAATTCCCCCCCCCAGCGGTGCGCAAGTGACGGAGGTTGATGATGCTCGCGCGATACCGTGACTACCGAAGCTACGGCCACGGCCCGATCATTGCCGCCGTTCACTCGGTCCAGCCGGAGAGGCTGTTCATTGCCGCGGCATTCGTCGGCGCGGTAGTCGGCATTTTCCTTTGAGGTCATCCATGAGCAATCTTAACGATCTCGCGCACGACTGCCACGCCGACAATCAGCATTGGTGGCACGACCCGGCGACGGGCGCGCGCCTCAACCGCAACAAGGGCGAGTTGCTCGCACTGATCCACTCGGAGGTCTCCGAGTGCCTTGAAGGCGAGCGCAAGAACCTGATGGATACCCACCTGCCGCATCGGAAGATGGCGGAGGTGGAGCTTGCCGACATCCTGATCCGGGTCTTCGACTACGCCGGCGCATATGGCTATGACCTCGACGGCGCGGTCGCCGAGAAACGCGCCTACAACAAGCAGCGCGCCGATCACAAGGCCGAAGCGCGGCTTGCCGCAAACGGGAAGCAGTTTTGACCCCGCTCCCGACCAGCATCGACCTCATGCCGGCAGTGCCCGACCAGGGCCGTCGTCTCGACCCGGAATTCGTGATCGCGGTCGCGCTCTCGACCGTGCCCTACCGCTGGTCCGGTCGGCTGCTGTCGGAAGAATCCCTTCCCGTGCGCGCCGTTCTGATCGCGCTGAAGGAGGCGGGCTACCGCATCGTGCCCGCCGAGTGAACGTCCGTTCGTCCTGTTGCGTCATGCGTCCCCTGACATCGTAAAAACCGGAGAAGCGCCATGCTCGCGCGCAACGATTCCGCATCTGCCGATGAAGCGCCGTCGACCAAGTTCGCCAAGGACCAGCTCAAATCGATCATCGAGCGCATCGAGCGGCTGGAGGAGGAAAAGAAAGCCACGTCCGACGACATCCGCGACGTCTACTCCGAGGCCAAGGGCAACGGCTACGACGTCAAGGCGCTGCGCACCATTGTGCGGATGAGGAAGCAGGATCCGAACGAGCGGGCGGAAAGCGAGACGATCCTCGAGACCTACATGCAGGCGCTGGGGATGCTGTGATGGCGCTGCGCAGGGACGTTCCTGTCCTCCGTCTTCCGGTCGGCAGCAGCAGCCATCAGATTGTCAATGTCTACGGCTTTACGGCCGAAGAGATCGGCATGCCGCTCGTCGAGATCGCCGGGCTCGGCTGCCAACTCAATCTCACGATCGAGAAGGCGGAAAAGCTTGCCGAAGGGGTGATGGTTGCAGTTCGTCGCGCTCGCGGCGAGGCCGCTCCAACCCCACTCGATGAGTTCATGAAGCGACGGGGCGGGGCGTGAAACGTCATCGTTGGGCCAAAAAGACCGACTTTCCGCTCGCGCGCAAGAGCGAGCGCGCCTGCTACGACTGCCCCGTTGTGAAGGTCGGCCGCCATGAGGCGGAAGGTCCTTTAGAGCGTGATTGGTACGAATACTGGCGCGATGGTGTGCGGATCGATGATGGCCACACGGTACCCGCCTGCGAACCCGTCGAGGTGCAGGTATGACCACCCGTGCGATGATCGTTGACATCTTCGGCCGCTACCGCCTGCCGCTGTCCGACGAGAAGGACCTGCAAGCCAAGATCGCGGAGATGCTGGAGCTGGAGCAGGTACCGTTCGTCCGCGAAGTCCGCCTCGATGACAGCGACATCGTCGACTTCATGGTCGGCGAGGGCGCGCTGCTCCAGCCGCTCGCGCCATGCTGCGCCATCGAGGTCAAGATCGGCGGATCGCGCCGGGCGATCTATCGGCAAGTCGAGCGCTACTGCGCCCATCCGCAGGTCGCCGAGATCGTGCTCGCCACCAACGTGCCGATGAACCTGCCGGACGAGGTCGGCGGCAAGCCGACCGCGGTTGCCAATCTTGGAAGGGCATGGCTGTGAATATGTCGGTCCAGAACGACGATCTGCTGGCCGCTGCCGCAGCACTCGCCTGGCGCGAGGAGGCAGCGGGCCCGCGAACCTATGGCCAGCTCGCTTACTCGGAAGTCTTGCGCTGCTGGGTCATTACCGAGCTCGAGCCGCAGGTCGCCATCCGCGCCAAGCGGATATTCCCGCGCCTGTCGCCGACGCAGGTCGGCTCCTACACCTTTGTCGATACCGACGAGACGCGCTCGGAGCTCGAATGGTTCCTTGAGCGCTATCCGCTCGTCGTGTCGCCGGCCGACCGCGCGCGCCTTGCTGAAGGGCGCATCCGCCATGAGCGCGTCCGCTCCGAGATCGACCAGGTCCTGACGCGAGACTGGCAGCCGTCGGGCAGGCCCGCGATGCTGCGTCCCAACAAGGTGCTGCGGCCGAACCAGGCCCGCGCGGTCGAGGTCGCCCGGCGCACAGGCCGGCTTCTGATCGCCGACGACGTCGGCATGGGCAAGACGCTGGCCGCGCTCGTTGCGGGCATGGAGATGCTGCCGATGGCGATTGCCTGCGAGGCCCATGTCTCCGAGCAATGGCAGCGCGAATTCATCAGCGAGTTCACGACGCTCTCCAGCCACGTGATCCAGTCGACCAAGCCGTATCCGCTGCCGGACGTCGACTGCTACATCTTCCGCTATTCCAACCAGTGGGGATGGTGCGATATCGCCGCAACGGGCCGGTTCCGCACCACGATCTTCGATGAGGTGCAGAACCTGCGCCACGGCCGCGGCACCCAAAAAGGCGAGGCCGCCTCCGTGTTCGCCAACCATTCGGCCTTGCGGATCGGGCTGTCGGCAACGCCGATCTACGGCTATGGCGGGGAAATCTTCAACATCCTCGACATCATCGAGCCCGGCATTCTCGGCACCCGCGACGAGTTCATCCGCGAGTGGTGCAAATACGCTGATGATTCCAAGCTGATCATCGAGAAACCGCAGGCGCTGGGTGCGCACCTTCGCGACCTCAACATCATGATCCGCGAGATTGGCGGCGGGCCGCCCTCCAACCGGATCGTGGTCGACGTGCCTTACGACGAGGAGGCCGCCGCCGCGGACGAGCAGCTCGCCCGCACGCTGGCGCTGAAGGTTCTCTCCGGCTCCTTCACAGAGCGCGGGCAGGCCGCGCGCGAGCTCGACATGATGGCGCGCCATACGACCGGCGTTGCCAAGGCGCGCCACGTTGCGGGCTACGTCAAGATCCTGCTCGATGCCAAGACGCCGATCATCCTCGGCGGCTGGCACCGCGACGTCTACGACATCTGGATGCGGGAGCTCGCCGCCTACAATCCGCTGCTCTACACGGGCTCGGAGACGCCAAAGGAGAAGGACCGCGTCAAGCGCGCCTTCATGCAGGGCGAGACCGACTGCATCATCATGTCGTTGCGCTCCGGCGCCGGCCTCGACGGCTTGCAGCACCGCTGCGCAACCGTGGTGCACGGCGAGCTCGACTGGTCGCGCGAGGTCCACAAGCAGCTGGCAGGCCGGCTGCGTCCGCATCAGCGGACCGATCCGATCACGGAAATCTTCATCGTCGCCGACGGCGGGTCTGATCCCGTCATCGCCTCCGTGCAGGGCCTGAAGGCCAGCCAGGCGCGCGGCATCATCGATCCCAAGGCGGGCCTTGAGCAGGTGCACTCCGATGCATCCCGCATCAAGACACTCGCCAAAATGTACCTGGAGAAGGGGCAATGACCGACCAGAGCCGATTTACACCCTGGACGATGACCGACATCAGAAAGGCAGCCGCGATCTGGCAGCGCGACTTCGCCGACCACTACGGCGACAGCGACGGTCCCTGGGGCAAGCAGGGGGAGGTCTGCGCCACGATCGGGCTTGCCATCGGCAAGAGTGCGGCGGGCGTCACGGCGCGCTACCTCCGCTTCGGGCCGGCATTCACGGCCGGACGGCACGGCAGCGGACCATCCGAACAGGCCTATGCCGAGCTTGAGCGGCGTGGGGCCGCGGCCGGTCGCCGCGACCTGACGGCCGCTGTGTTCGGCGATCCGCCGCCCGGCTATTCCGCGCTCGACAAGCGCCGGACAGGAGCGCGGCCATGAGCGGCGATGTGGTGACGGGCAATTTCCCGGACGCTCCGCCGGCACCCGCGCAGCGCCACGTCTTCGGCGATCCAGTCAGCGTGACGCCCTCACTCGAGCTCGACCGGCATCAGCAGACCGAGCGCACCTGCTCGGTCTGCGGCGCCGTCAAGGTGACCGTGCACGCACCCGACGGCAGCGCCTGGCGCGAGTGGCGCGCCTCGACGTCGGCGGCGCAGCGGCGCTTTGATGACGACCTGCCGTGCGCACCCAAGATCGGCGGGGCGTCATGAGGGCAGGCCTTTCGACCCTCGCATTGTCTCACGCGCGGCCGATGGCGTCGCGCGCTCATGCCCGGGATTGGCCCGGCCATGCCCGTTGTTCGACTTGTCCACAGGTGACCCTTTGACGACCGATACCGCAAAGCGCCGGGCACGCCGCGTCGCCTCCGACGAGGCGCATGCATGGGCGCGCTCGCTCAAACTCAACAACCCGAACGCCAAGACGGTCCTGCGGGCGCTGGCGCTCTATGTGAATGGCGAAGCGTCTTGCTTTGTCGGCATCGACCAGCTCGCCGACGATACGGACCTGTCGGCCGATACGGTTCGCCGTCGCCTCGTCTGGCTGGAACAGATCGGCGCGATCGTCCGCCTGCCGCAGTGGATCGACGGCAACGGCCGACGCAACAGCGAGGGGCGAGGCAAGCGCACGACCGATGAAATCCGGCTTCTGCTCGATGCCGACAGCGACGCTATCGAAGCCCGCGCGATCGGCCAGGAGGTGGAAACGGTCGACGAGGTTAGCCCTAGCAGCCAGCAAGGGCTAACCGACGACGCTGAAATTGCTACCGAAACCCTTAGCCCTGCGCCAGCCCTCGGTCAGCCCTCGCAGTGGTGCGAGGTACTAACCTCTGAACCTGAACCTGAAGATTCCCCCCTGTCCCCCCTTCGGGGGGCTGGCGATCTCGAAGGTTGGAAGGATTTTGAAAGCGATTGGGGCGAGCCGATCTTGCGCCAGTCGATCGCGCAACAGGTCTGGCAAGCGCTCTCCGCCGATGAACGGAACATGGCGAGACAAGCCGCGCGGGGCTATGCGGTTCACCTGCGCAGCCAGCGCAGGCCTCCGGCTCGGCTAGGTGCGCACCTGTTCCTGAAGGAACGCGATGCGTGGCAAGGCTTTGCGAAGCTTGCGCCCGATGCCGCCGCTGCGGCGTTGCCTGCGAGCTACGACGCGGCAAGCCCGGAGGGCAAGGCGATCAGCGCGCTTTACGCGGTTGCCCGCACGCGCCCGCCGGAAAGCCGCGGCCGGATCGTCTATCCGAGGGCGCTGACACCGCAGCTGCTCGCGTTCAACAGCGAGGGCATGACCCCGCGCGGCCTGTGGATCGAGCGTTCGGACCAGATCAGCGCCTGGTCGAAATTCATCGCAACGCACGTACCGGGCAACCGGGCCTCCCTGATGGACACCCGGGGCATGGGGCTTGAGCAGCGTCGCGGCATCTACGCGCCCTGGCCGTGGCCGCCATCGGTCGACGGCAAGGTCTACACGGAGGCCGAACGGCCGCCCGACCAGCTGATGACCGATCAAGATTACAACGATTTCAACTAGGAGCAGAGGAATGCCGGACATCACCACGGCCATGTTGAACGCCAAACTCGCCGCCGATCTGAAGGAACAGCGCCGGACGCCGGAGAGCCGGGAGCGCGCCGCGGCTCGCCGGCAAGCGTACAATGCCCCGAAGGGGCTGGTTGCAGCGGGTCATCCGGTCAAGGGTCTGAGCGAAGACGACACCGTCCCATGCTTCGATCCCTGGATGATCGCGCGCGCGGACACCAACCGCGAGCATGCCGCATGGCAGTCGCTGCGGCGGGAAGGCTGCGAGGCCTGGTACCCGGCCGGGCGCAAGCTGCGCCAGATGCCGAAACGGTTCCTGCCATCGAAAACGCGCAACAAGCGTCACGTCGTGAGCGAGGAATTGCGGCTGCCTTATCCGGGCTACGTGTTCTTCCGCAGGCTCACGCCGAGCAGCCAGAAGATCAACCTGATGCGGCTCTATGAGCTCGACGGCATTGTCGGCATCTGCATGTTCGGCGAGCATCTGGCGCTGGCCGAGGATCACGAAATCCAGATGCTCCGCTTCAAGGAAGACATCGGCAGTTTCGATGAATGGGACATCGACCTGACGGCAAAGCAGTTCGCGCTGTCCGAGGTTCGCCGCAGCGAGGCCGCCAAGGAGCGGTGGGAGAAGCCGCCGCAGGTTCTTGGCGCGCTTGACACGAATCAGGGTCCGCGTCTCTATCTCGTCGAAGCTTTCGGGCGGATCACCCGTATCGTCGCAGCAACAGGAGACCTCACAGTCGAGCGCTGAGAAGGATGCGGGACCCGGATAGGGTACCACGCAAAGTGCGAAGCCTGAGAGACGTAAGCCCCGCCATCGAGCGGGGCTTTGTCGTTTGTAGGAGCTTAAAACGCTCCTCCTCTGTGGGATGGTGAACCGGCGGAACGCCGCTCGTGCATGAAACGCGGGCGGCGTTTTGCGTTTCAGACATAGGTTGTGCGGCGATCGGTTAGCCCCTGTTGCCGCTGCCCTCCTTGGGCGTTTCCTCCCTAGACTTGGGCCGCTTCTTCATCAGAAGCGGCCCTTTTTTCTTTGCGGCGAGATTGAGTCAGAGCGGACTCAGATGGAATCAGATCGATGCACTCCGTTGCCTTGCGTAACCCGCAGGAAGAGCGCGCCGCGCAGCATTTGGCTGCGGGCTTTGCGCTGACTCCTGAGGAGCGCGCCAAGCGCGGCTTGCCGATGACGGCGAGCCTGCAGGAGGAGGCGGCGGCGCTCGGCGGCCTCGACACGGCCGCATCGTCGTTTCGCGCGAACGCCCGCAAATTCTGCCAGCGCAAGCTGATCCGCGAGCGCGTCGCCGGCATCCAGTATCAGGGCGCGATGCTGGCCTCGACATCGGTCGCCTCGCTCCTGGTCGAGGCCGAAGAGGCCCGCGATCTGGCGATGAAGCTGAAGGAGCCGAGCGCGGCGAACCAGTGCATCCAGACCAAAGCCAAGCTCGCCGGCATCTGGCGCGACAAGGTCGAGGCAACCGGCAAGGACGGCGTGCCGCTCGCGGGCGCCGCGGTCACGGTCGGCGGGCCGACGATCATCATGACGGGCGCGCCGGGCGGTGCATGACGAGCGGCCCGACGCGCTCCGCGTTCACCTCTGGCCGAAACAGTGGACCGCGTTCCTAACCGAGGCGACGGAAGTCCTGTTCGGCGGCGCGGCCGGCCCGGGCAAGTCGCATCTGATGCGGGTCGCCGCGATCGTGTGGTGCTGCTCGATCGCAGGCCTTCAGGTCTATCTGTTCCGCCGCGTGCGCGAGGATCTCTACAAGAACCACCTCGAAGGCCCGAAAGGCTTTCGCGCGCTGCTGGCGCCGCTGGTGCTTGGCGGCTGGTGCCGCATTATCGGCGATGAAGTCCGCTTCTGGAACGGCAGCCGCATCTATCTCTGCCACTGCAAGGCGGAGAGCGACGTCTACAAGTACCAGGGCGCGGAAATCCACGTCCTGTTGATCGACGAGCTGACGCACTTTTCCGAGTTCATGTACCGCTTCCTGCGCGGACGCGTGCGCATGGTCGGCATCACGCTGCCGGCGGAGTATGTCGGCAAGTTTCCGCGGATCCTGTGCGGCTCCAACCCTGGCAATACCGGGCATCTCTGGGTCAAGACGACCTTCATCACCGGCACGATGCCGCTTGCGATCCGCCGCATGGCGAAGAGCGAAGGCGGCATGCTGCGGCAGTTCATCCCGGCGCGGCTCGAAGATAATCCTTCGATGATGAAGGACGATCCGGACTATGAAGCCAAGCTGTACGGCCTTGGGTCCGCGTCCCTCGTCAAGGCGATGCGCGATGGTGACTGGGATGTGGTCGAGGGCGCGTTCTTCGACGAGTGGAGCAACCCCCAGCATGTTCTCACGCCGTTCACTCTTCCGCGCCATTGGCTGCGGTTTCGCTCTGGGGACTGGGGCTCTTTCAGCCCGTACAGCATCGGATGGTGGGCCGTCGTCGGCGACGACTACCACCTTCGCGGGTCCGAGGCATTGGCTCACGCGGGAAGAAGTCGCGGACATGTTTCCGCAGCCGGCGATCGTGGCGACGAGGCTCAGCCCGGCATTCGAGCACGAGTACTGCCTCGCGGCGCCCTCATCCGCTATCGCGAAGCCTACGGCGCCAAGGGCGGCAAGCTGACGGCCGAACAGGTCGGCCAGCGCATCGTCAAACTGGAGAAAGACGATCCAAAGCTGTCCTACGGCGTGCTCGATCCCTCGACCTTCAAGGAAGACGGCGGCCCCTCGATCGCAGAGCGCATCAACGCGGTGCTGCTCAAGGACAAGCTGATCCCGTTCCACGAAGCCGACAACACGCGCGTCTCCCGCTCCGAAAGCCGGGACCGCGGCGGCCCGATGTCGGGCTGGGACCTGATGCGTTCGCGCCTGATCGGGACGGCCAAGCGCGGCGAGGATGGCGCCGTCGACTGGATGACCGGCCGGCCGATGCTCTACGTGTTCGCAACCTGTGTGGACTTCATCCGGACCGTGCCCGTGCTCCAGCACGATCATGCCCGGCCTGAAGACCTCGACACCACGGGCGAGGATCACGCCGCCGACGATGGTCGTTACGCCTGCGCCTCGCGCCCCTGGGTGAAGTCGCTGACGTCGGCAGCCAAGGAAGCGCGCGAAGCCTACGGCGAGAGCCGGGAAGAGCGCTACACCGACGACACTGCAACCCTGTAAGGGAGAACGACGATGGACGATCAGCAGCAAGCCCAAGGCGACCAGGTTGCCCCGGCCGCCGCCCCGACCCTCGAAGAGATCGAGGCCAAGCGCAACGCGGAGAACCTCGAGCGCGCCAAGGCCGGCGGCTATGTCGAGCCGGTCGAGCCCTCGATCTCGGAGCGGGTCGCCGCCCTGGTGGCGGGCGTGCAGCACGCGATTGAGCACAACTCCCCGATCAGCCGCGAGCACTTCGAGGAGATGAAGGCGCTGCTCGGGCATCGCGAGGGTTCGGCGCCGCAGGGCGAGCAGTCGCAGAGTTGATCGGCCCAAACGATGATGACGACCTCGACAGCGTCGAGGTCGAGCCCGACGATCCGGACGAATGGCGGGATTACGCCGACGAGCTTGACGGAGACGATGCCGATGGCTGACACCACCTCCGCCCCGGCCAACAAGGCGCTCGCCTACCAGGGCAGGCCGCGCCGCGAGCCGTCTGGGGCCGCCAAGAAGAGCGTCACCCGCAAGCGCGCCAAGAGCGCCATCAATCGCGGGCTGGTCTCCGAGAAGGCCGCCAAGCGCCATCTGGGTGACGTCTGATGGCGCGCGAGCCGCTCGGCAGCCGCATGCGCTCGTTCGGCGTTGTCCTGCACGGGCAATTGACGGAGAAGCAGTGGAAGGAATTCCTCTGCGCCGTGTGCGACGCGATCGGCATGTACCCGGTCGGGGAGCCCAAGGTCTGGACCTATCCGCTGGAGGGCAAGGGCGGCACCGGTCAGACCATCATGCTGCCGATCACGGAATCCTTCCTGGTCGTCGACACCTGGTCCGACCATGACGGCGCTTACCTGTTCGTCTGCTCCTGCCGGGAGTTCGCGATGGGTGCGATCTACGACCAGGCCGAGGCGTTCGGTATCAAGCCGTCGACCGAGGATGACGGCGCGTTCTTTCACCAGTTGAGGCTCACACAATGATGTATCGGCCTCACGATGCCTGGATCGTTGTGGCGCGTCGTCATTGGTCCCTGCTGGCGCTGGTCACGATATCGGTGCTGGCTGTTGTCTGGCTCTACGCCATGATGGATTCGACCTGCCGATGAACCTGAAGTCCAAGACAGCACTCGTCTACGACAATGGCGTCTTCACTGAATTGGCCGTGACGCTCGCAAAGTCGTTCGGGCGCGTCCTCTACTACGTGCCCTGGACCAGCGGCATGCCGAAGTCCAACGCGCTGCTGATTGGCGAAGGCCTGCCCGGCGTCGAGCGCGTCGAGAACCCCTTCGACTGCTTCGACGAGGTGGACATCTGGATTTTCCCGGACGTCTACGAAGCCGGCATGCAGAAGTGGCTGGTTGCGCAAGGCAAGCGCGTGTTCGGCTGCCGCGGCGGCGCTGAGCTCGAGATCGACCGGCCGGTCTCCAAGGAGAAGAGCAAGAAGCTCGGCATCGATATCGGCCTGTACAAGGTCATCACCGGCCTCGATGCGCTCCGCAAGTACCTGAAGGCCCATGACGATCAGTGGGTGAAGATATCAGGCACGCGCGGCGACATGGAGACCTTCGGCGCCAAGTCCTATGACAAGGTCGAGGTGCGCCTCAACGAGCTGGAGCACAAGCTCGGGGCCTACACCAAGATCATGCAGTTCACGGTCGAGGCGGGCATCAACGATGCCGTCGAGACCGGCTATGACGGCATCTGCGTCGACGGCCGGTTCGCCAAGAGCGCGATGACCGGCGTCGAGGTCAAGGACGAAGCCTACCTGATGAAGACGGTTCGCTGGTCGGAGCTTCCCGAACAGGTCCGCAGCGTCAACGAGAAGCTGGCGCCCGCGCTGAAAGGTTACGGCTACCGCGGCTTCCTCTCGACGGAGGTGCGCTGCACCAAGGACGGCAAGGCCTATCTGATCGACCCGTGCTGCCGCGCCGGCTCGCCGCCGAACGAGCTCTATCAGGTCCTGATGGAGAACATCGCCGAGGTGATCTGGAACGCCGCCGAAGGCATCATCGTCGAGCCGGAGTACAAGGCCAAGTGGGGCGCCGAGGTCCTGCTGATCAGCGAGTGGGCCGATCAGAACTGGATGCACGTTGCGATCCCGAAAGAGGTCCGCGACTTCGTCAAGCTGCGCAACTTCTGCTGCATCGAGGGCGAGTATTACGTCATCCCGCAATGGACCGGCTGCGCCGAGATCGGCGCCGTCGTCGCCTTCGGCAATACGCCCGATGAAGCGATCGCCAACTGCAAGGCGGTCGCCGAGCAGGTCGAGGGCCATCTCCTCGACAAGCCCGTCGACGCGCTCGACGTCGCGCGCGAGCAGCTGGAGCAGGTGCTGGGCAAGGACAAGCCGAAGTCCAGGCAGCAGCGTGAGGCCGAAGCGCTCTATGCCAAGGGCCGGATTTCGGACAAGCAGCTGGACAAGATGATCGCGAAGGGGTGAGGCGATGGCGAGCGGTTGGCGGACCCTTTACGAACTGTCGCGGCTGAACGGTTATGGGATAGTCGAAGCGTTCGTTTGTGTTGCTGCCAAACGGCTGTTCGGAACCAAGCTCTACTATCATCCGCTCAGAGAGCGCCGCCGCATCAGACGCGAACGGCTAGCCTCATGCTTGCACGGTCGCTGACACGTCGCCGGCGCGAGCGTTTCTTTAACGACGATCGCCCGCGCTGGCAGGACATTCCGGAGGAGCCGGAAGTCGATCTCGATGACGACAGTCCGGAAGCCTACGACCGGCTCGGCATGATGATGAAGATCGACGGCATGGACCGCGCCTGGCGTGACCTGATCAACGAATATGGCTTTTCGCGCGTCGTCAGCCTGATGGGCGACGGGCATCAGGCGAAGTCGGCAGCCAAGTTGCTTGCCGATCGCCGCCGCCGCGAGCAGGGGCAGGGAGACGTCGCATGGCAAAGTCCAAGGTGAAAGTCGGGGATGCGCCAGTGCCCGCAACGAGCGAGGCCGCGCGCCGCTATGACGAGTGGGAAGTCCGCGAAGCGATGCGGACCCTGATGCGCGCGGAAGAGATCCAGGGGGACAAGAAGCTCATGGGCATGGTTCGGAAAGAAGCGGCCAAGGAATCCGCCAAGATGGCAGAGGTCTCTCAGAAGGCCGAGCGGCTCGCCCGCAGCGGCCACATCTCCGAAAAGCAGCTTGCCAAGCTGAAGAAGGACAAGCCGATCGCCTCCGGCAAGGAAGGTGATACCGGCAAGTCGCAGACCATGCGCGGCGTGGCGACGAAGTAGCCGATGCCGCTCATCGAATATTCGCCTCTGGACGAAATGGACCGCGCGGACGCCGCGCGCGTCGCGCCGCTTGTGGGCGGCCGCGATCCTGAGACGAGCGAAGACTTCTCGCGGCAGGATCCGGTCGGCGGCGGCGACATCAATCCGAACCAGTTCCTCACGGTCGGCGAGCTGCGCCGGCAATACCTCGACTACGTCGACAGCAAGGTCGAGGAGGTCGAGGAGGCCAAGGATTCACGGCGCTACTATCACGGCGCCCAGCTCACGGCCGATCAGCTGCGCGTGCTGAAGGCGCGCCATCAGCCCGTGCAAATCTGGAACCGGGTCGGACGCAAGATCAACGGCATCGTCGGTGTCGTCGAGCGCATGCGCTGCGACCCCAAGGCCGAAGGGCGCGATCCCAAGAGCGAGGCGGGCGCTTCCGTTGCGACGCAGACCGTTCGTTACGTGCTCGATGCCAACCAGTTCAAGAACTCGACGAACTACTGGACGCTGATTCAGACCGGCATCGACGGCATCGGCGGCGTGCAGCTTGTGCTCCAGAAGGGCGACAAGGGCGACCCCGACGTCGGTATCGAGTGGGTCATCGGCGACGAATATTTTTACGATCCGCGTTCGTTTCGCTTCGACTTCAAGGATGTCCGGTACGAGGGCGTCGCGAAGTGGATGGATGTGGACGCGGCCGTCGAGATCTTCCCCGACAAGGAGGAGTTGCTTCAGGGCCTGTTCCAGGGCGACAGCGACCTGACGACAAATCCGGATCGCGAGATCAAGTGGCTGATCACGTCCACGCGCCGCGTGCGCATGGTGGAGCACTGGTACAAGCACAAAGGCAAGTGGTGCTGGGCGTTCTACGTCGCCAACGTGCTGCTCGACGAGGGCGTCTCGCCGTTCTTCGACGAGCGCGGCCAGTCGGTCTCATCCTTCGAGATGTGGGGACCGTTCATCGACCAGGACGGCGACCGCTATTCGTTCGTCCGCACCTTCAAGGGTCCGCAGGACGCGCTGAACCAAGGCAAGTCCAAGACCCTGGCGCTGGCCAATTCGCGGCGCATCAACATGGAGAAGGGTGCCGTCGACGACGTCGAGCGCACCCGCCTCGAGGCCGCGCGACATGACGGCGTGATCGAGCGCAACAAGGGCTTCGACCTCAAGATCGACGACACGACGCCGGAAGTGGCGACCTTCACCTCGTTCACGGAGGACGCCAAGAACGAACTGGATGGCTTTGCCAACTCCAACATCGCCGCGATGACCGGCGCCGGCATGACGCAGCTGTCGGGCAAGGCGATCGAGCTGCTCCGCCAGCCCGGCATGGCCGAGCTCGGGCCGTTCGTGCTGGGGCATCGGATGTGGCGGCTCAACCTCTATCGCAAGATCTGGAACGCCTGCCAGCGGCATTGGACCGCCGAGCGCTGGATCAGGGTCAACAACAACCAGAAGCTTGCCGAGTTCATCCAGATCAACGGCGTCGATCTTGACGAATACGGACGTCCCGTCCTCGTCAATGCCGTGGGCGCGCTCGACGTCAACATCGTGCTCGATGAGGGCCGCGACCTGATCTCGGCGCTTCAGGAGCTGTCCGACAAGCTCTCGAAATATCCGCCCGGCACCATCCCGCCGCAGATCCTGGTCGAGATCGACCCGGACATCCCGCGCGACGAAAAGGACAAGCTGCAGCAGATGATGGCGCCCAAGCCCGAACAGCTGCAGATCCAGCAGGCCAAGACGCAACTCGAATTGCAGCACGCCGCCGGCAAGAACGCCAAGCAGGCAGCCGAGACGCAGAGGTCGCTTGCATCGGCCGAGCTCTCACTGGCGAGCGCGCAAACCAAGCGGGCGCAGGTGACGACAGAAGCCGCGCGCGCGGGCCATTTGGCGCGCGCGTCCGAACTCGATGCCGCAACCTTCGTACGGGATTCACTGGTCAAGGCGCACGAGGTGATGTTGCCGTTCCTGCAACAGCAGGGTCAGGCCGCCATGCAGCAACCGCCGCGTCAGCCTGCGCCAATTGGCGCAGGCATGCGCTGATCGTCCGTCACGAGGGAGAGCGCGATGCGGTTGTTTGTCAAAGCAATGGTCGCCTGTTCGGTGCTTGTGGCGGCGGCCTATGTGATCGCGTGGGTGACGGTGTTTCGGCATCCGCCGGCGGGCCTGCCGGACACGTTCTACTGGACGACGGCGTTGCACCTGCCGGCGGCCGTGCTCATCAGCCCGAATATCGTGTTCGGCTCCTGGCTGTGCTGCTTCCTGGGCATGCTGTTCGGCGCCGGCCTCTTCACCTGAAGCCGCGCGGGCTACGGCATCAACGACGCAAAAGGAGAAGGTTCGATGCTGGCATGGGTCAGAGGGATTGCGCTCGGCTGCGCAATGCTTGGCGGCGCGGTCGCAGCGCATGCGCAGAGCGCGGTGCCGTCGGACAATTGGTCCGTCTCGATCACGACGGGCAATACGTTCCAGACCATCCAGAGCGCCAATAATTCCCGGCGCGCGCTGACGATCCAAAACAACAACACGGCCGATAATTGCTACGTCAACGTCGACGGCTCGGTCGCTGCCGGGAGCACCACGGCCACCTCTGTCACCACGACAGGCAGCAAGCAGAGCGTCACGGCTGCCAAAGCCTCGATCCTGCTGCTGCCCGGTGGGTCGTACACTCGTTACTACCCGTACACGGATGGCGGCCCGATCGTTGCGACCTGCGCCTCCAATGGCGACAGCCTTTACGTCGCGATCCAGTAGCCGGAGGCTGACACGCCAATGAAGCGCCTGGTCACATCGCTGCTCGCATGCCTGATGCTGCTTACGCTGTCGCCGGCATTTGCCGACGGCATCGATAATCCGATCAGTGGCGGTGCCTCCGGCTCGCAGGCAAACGTCACTCCTGGCGGGGCGACACTTCGCCAGATCACCAGCCGCGTCGGAATCCCGAACCAGATATCGGGATCGAACGCGACGGGCGGCTGGCGTTCGTGGCAGGTGGCGTATGACGCGGTCAGCGCGCTCAAGGTCTGTTTCTTCAACGGCAAGGTGCTGTCCAACGCGGGCGAGACCGGCACTGGCGACATCGGGACCTATCGGGTTGCGGTTGAGTACCCAAAGGGCACGTGGACCGACCTCACTTTCGGCGGCCTGACGACCGGCGTTGTGATCGCGGACAACACCTTTGGCTGCACGGATCTGACGCAACTCGGATTCACCATCCCGGCGTTCACCAAGTTCCGGCTGAGCGGTGACATCAGTATTGCCGGCGTAGGTCGTGTTCCGGCGCTCGGCTGGTCGAATGCCTGTGACCGCGCCAATGGCGACGAATTCCAGTCCGGCGCGGCCGGCTTCAACCACTACAAGGACGCCACGGTCCTCGGCTCCGGCTCGGCGCAGTGCTTCCATCCCGCGCTCGTGCTCGGTTCCACGAACAAGACAGTCTGGTGGGGCATCGGCGACAGCATCATGGCTGGCGTCAATGACCAGGGCGGAGACCCGTCAGGGGGCCGCGGGCTGCTCGGTCGTTCGATGGCTGCCCTGGGCCCGACGCTCAACTACGGCGTCCCCGGCGACCGCGCCAGCCTCTATGCGGTGGGTGCGAACACCACCAGCCGGATGGCACTGGCGGCCCTCGGCGGGGCCACCACGGCGGTTCTCCAGCTCGGCGTCAACGATTTCTTCTCCGGCAGCCGCACGACCGATCAGGTCCTGACCGATCGCGCGACGATCCGCGCGGCCGTCAAGGTCGCCGTCCCCGGCATCAAGGTCATCGACACGACCATCACGCCGGTCACGACGTCGACGGACGGCTGGGCGACGACGACAAATCAGACCGTCTCAAATGCTGGAAACAACAACTCTCGTGCGGCATTCAACGATTTCCTCCGCGGCGTGGTGTCTTATTCGGCGCTTTGCACTGAGACGACGAGCAATGCTGTCCTGGCCTGCGGAGCGCCTCCCAACGCAACAAATCCCATGCCCGTCACTTCAACAGCGCCAGGGATGCGGGTCACTGGAACGGGAATTACCGGGACCACAACTGTCTCCGTCGCGAACCTGGTGACCGGAAATATTACGGTCGATGTAGCGGCCAACGTGACAGGATCTGGCAATCAAACGCTCACATTCGCATGGCCTTCGACATCTGCCACGTTCCCCGCGACGAACGACGGCTTGATCGATGTCGCGCGGCTTGTCGAAAGTGCCACCTATCAGGCGGCCGGGCCGATCGCCAACGGTGGCGTGTGGATGGCTGGCTACGTCGGGCAGACCGATGGCACGCATCCCAACTTCTACGGCTACCAGCTAGTGCAGCCGATCATCTCAAATCAGCTAACGGCCTACCGGTCGGCTTATTGATTTGTCATTTGGAGTTTCGCTCATGTCCACCACAGCCAAGCCCACGCGCCCAGGTGCATCCGCTCCGCCGCTGCTCAAGAACGCCTCCGCCGCGCCCTTCATCTATTTCGACAACGCGCCGCTCTACGGCATCGCAGGCCTTGGCATCGAGGTCGAGCTGACGGCGGCCACCATCATTCCGAAGTCTGACGGTTCGGTCACGCGCGAGGCGGTCTGCGTGTCGCATCTGCGCTGCTCGCCGAACTCGGCACTCGCGCTGATCGACAGTCTTCAGAAGGCGGTCGACATGTACAACCGGCAGGCCAGCGCGCTCGCGCGAGAGGCTGCCGAAGTCGCGGGCGCGGCATCCGACAAGGCTGCCGCCTAAAACCAGTTTCGGTCAGCGCCACCAGACGGCGTGCGGCTCTTTGGGTGCCGATCTACAAACCCTGCGGCAGGCGTCCTCCATAGCGGCGCAACGCAAATTCAAACGGTACCGGCGTGACGCTGTCCGAGCAATCGGCGGCGCGAACGGTGCTGCGGTCCGCCTCGCGACCACACGCGGGCACAGTGAAAAGGTAGCCATTCAATGGGTCAGATAAGGGAAGTCGACGCCATCTCGGATGCGATCATCGAGACCGAAAGGGAGATCGCAGGAGAGGCGTGGGGTAACGAAGATACCGAACGGGCAGATGCTTCCGGAGATCGCACGCTCGAGAGCGTTGGCGAGGGTCTGGAAGGTCAGCACGAAGCCGCAACCGATGAGGACGAGCACGCCGAAGGCTCCGAGGAGCAGGACGGCGAGGAGGAGTCCGAAGAGGACGCGGAGGACGGGGAAGAGAGCGAGGCTGAGGAAGCCGCGGCTGACACGACGGGTCAGCAGCGCGAGCAGGAGCAGCCTGCGGGCCGCGTGCCTTCGGGCAAGCTCCGCGAAGAGGCCGAGAAGCGGCGGCAGGCTGAGGCCAAGATTGCCGACCTCGAGGCCAGGCTTGCGGCAGCGCCTGCGGACAACCCGAAGGTTGCGGCTCTCGAAGCGAAGCTCGAGGCGCTGACGGCGCTTCTCAACGGCACGCGGCAGGCGCCGCAGGCCGCGAAGGAAGAACCGAAGGCCGAAGCCGAAGTCCCCGACATCTTCGAAAACCCCAAAGGGTTTAGCGACTATCTTCTCAATGCTGTGCAGCAGGCGGTCGCGCCCGTTCGCAGCGAGGTGCGTAAGACGCAGGTCGAGACGAGCTTCGCGCTCGCTCACTCCACGCACAAGGATACGTTCGCCAAGGCGTTTGAGGCCATCAACGGTCTCAACCCGCAGAACCCCGACGACCGGGCAACCGTGCAGCGCATCTACAACGCGCCCAATCCGGGCGAGGAGTTGGTGCGATGGCACAAGCGGACCACGGCGCTCGCGCGCTTCGGGGACGACCCCGATGCAGCGGAAGCCCGCATCCGCGAAGAAACCCGGCAATCCCTGCTCAAAGACCCTGAGTTCAAGAAGCAGCTTCTCGCAGAGATGCGCGGTGAAGCTGCGACTGGAGAGAATGGCGCCCCGCGTACCACTGTCCGGCTGCCCCCGTCTGCCCAGCGCGCGCGTGCCGGCTCCAATATTGGAGCCGATCGCATGGACCATAGTGCGCAGGACAATTCGGAACAGTCGGTCGCTGACGCTGCCTGGCGCTAGGACCGCGATCAACTCCTCGAGCTCTTAAAACGATATCGATCCGCCGCGCGTCCCGCGCGGCGGCGAGCTGAGCATTCGCGCACCTTCCGCCGGGCTTCAACCTCTTGAGGGAAGCCATGGCGCTTACGACCACTGCTGCAAACAACAAGCTCATCTATTTCCGAAAGGAAATCTACCGGGAATACGTTCGCGAAAACCTGTTCTCGCCCTATATGGGCCCGTCGATGAACGCGATCATCCGCGTCATCACGGACCTCGACAAGGGCGGCAAGAACGGCGGCGAGCAGATCAACATCCCGCTCCGCGCCCGCCTCAACGGCCAGGGCGTCGGCTCGGGACAGCTGCGCGGCAACGAAGAGGCTCTGGACAACCAGGGCACCCGCATGTGGATCGACTGGTCGCGCCACGCGGTCACGATCAACAACGCCGAAGAGCAGAAGTCCTCCGTCGACCTCTACGCCGAGATCAAGCCGGCGTTGACCGACTGGGGTCAGGAGAAGCAGCGCGACGAGATCGTCGACGGCTTCTACGCGCTGCCTTCGCAGAACGCGCCCGCAGGCCTCGGATCCGCCAACGGCCAGCGCGTCAACGGCATCCTGTTCGATGCTGCGACGGCTGCTCAGCGCAACACCTGGATCACGGACAATGCGGACCGGATCCTGGTCGGCAACGGCAACACGGCGAACCTTGTCGCCGGCAACTTCGCCGCCTCGATGGCGAACGTGACCGGCGCGATGGTGCTCTCGGGTGCGCTCGTCAACCGCATGAAGCGGTCGGCGAAGAAGGCGAACCCGCGCATCCGTCCCTTCAAGCTGAAGGAAAACGGCACCGAGTGGTTCGTGCTGTTCGTCGGGCAGGAGCAGTTCCGCGACGCGCAGAACGATGCCGACATCAAGGGTGCCAACCAGAACAGCCGCGCGCGTGAGAACCAGGGCTACTTGAAGAACCCGATCTTCGTGGACGGCGACCTGCTCTACAACGGCGTGATCATCCGGGAAATCCCCGAAATGTCGCTCCGCCTGCCGGTTTTCTACCAGACCGCAGGATCCGGCGGCATCCAGATCGCGCCCGCGTTCCTGTGCGGTCAGGGCGCGATGGCCTGGTGCTGGGGCAAGATGCCGACGCCGACGTTCCTCAAGGAGGATGACTATCAGTTCCTCCGCGGTGCGGGCATCAAGATGGCCTACGGCGTCGGCAAGATCGCCAAGCTGAACGCGGCTGGAAACTTCAAGGAGTGGGGCGTCTATACCGCCTTCCTCGCCGCAGTCGGCGACAACTAGCCTTCAGCCGATGAGTGAACGGACGGCGCGAATTGTTCGCGCCGTCCTCTCTTCAACACAAATCTCTTGGCCCAGGAGGCCATCCATGAAGCAAAAGCTCTTGGCGACGCTCCGCGAGCTCGCCGCTCTCTCCCGCTCGGCCGCGCTGGCGGCCCTTGTTGCTCTGGGTATCGCAGGCATGGGCATCGGCCCCATTGCTGCGACCACGCTGACGCTGACGCCCACGAACACGCTGGCGCCCCGGTACTATCCGGAGCAGCTGACGCACTACGTGCGCTTTGCGGTCGACTTCAACGACTGTCCCTTGCGCGCGGCGGACACGGCCTGTTCGCTCCGCGTGGCGACGCTGCCCTACAACGCGTTCCTGGTGTCGATCAGCAAGCAGATCATCACGACGTTCAACCCGACGACGTCGGCGACGATCGCGCTCGGCACCTCGGGGCAGGCCACCAACGTGATGGCGGCCTTCAACGTCTTCACGGGCCAGTCGACCGCCGCGGCGTTCGATACGGGCTTTGCCGGCGCCGGCGAGCTCGTCACCGGATCCGGCGCGACCCAGACGGGCGCCAATGGCGGCTTCGACATCTACGCGACCTACACCGTCGGCGCCGCCGGCAGCCAGGGCACGCAGGGCCGGGCCATCTTCATCATCCAGTACATCGCGCCCAACGACGGCGACTGCGTCGCGGTGCCGGCCGGCGCGACCGCAACGTCCTGCTGATTTCTCTCAACAACCCTGAAGCCCGGGCCTGACAGCCCGGGCATCGCCTCAAAACGACAAGGAGCGTGGAATGCCGAAAGTTGCGGAGACGATCACCTATGTGCCGGGTCAGCATGATCCGAGCTTCGTGAAATGGTGTGGCCACACGCTCCAGGCCAATGTGCCCAAGGAAATCAAGGGCGATCCGGACGGATCGTCCACTGAGAAGCTGAACGCCCAGATGATCGAAAGCGCGAAGGGCAACCCGCACTTCGTCGTCGGCGATCCGAGCAAGGCGCAGCGCAGTCCGCGCAACAAGCAGCCGAAGGATGCCAAGTCGTACCGGGCCTATTTCATCGACTGGCTCAAGGACGAGACCTTCGAGACGCCGGAAGAGCTGATCGGCCGGTTTGCGCGCGACCGCGAGCTGCAAGCCAAATGCGAGGTCGGCCCCGACGACTTCGCGCTGATGGGCGAGCTCTTCATGCCGAAGCTGTCCGATCTTGCGAAGGCCTGCGACATGGCCGAGGCGCAGCTTGCGGCGGTGTGGATCAATCACGGCTTCAATCAGCTGCCCTGGTAGCCGATGGCCCCGACCTCGCCATATCGATCCTCGAGCGATCTCGTGCTCGCGGTCCTCAAGCGCACCAACGTGCTGGCCGTCGGCCAGGCGGTGGACCCTGAGGACTTCGCGATCGTGAACGACAATCTGGAATCCGTTTTCCGCAAGATTGCCGGGCTCGAGATCGTCTACGTTGCCGATCGCGACAACATTCCGGCCGCGTGGTTCTCCGACCTCGTCGATATTTTTTCCGGCGAGTGCGGCTCCGACCTTGGCATTTCCGGACAGGACCTGGTCGACCTCATCAACAAGGGGCTTGGCGGGCCACCACAAACCGAAGTCGGCGCGGGGGCTGCAGCCAAGTCGCTCAAGATCATCTGCCGCGGCAAGCCGACTTACGAGACGTTCCGGATGACGACGTTCTGATGAAGCGCCCGGTCCCGATCCCGTTCCCGCTGTCGAGCTTCCCGGGCATCAACCCGCAGGAAGGCGCCGGCCGCCTGATCAACTGCTATGCCGAGCCGCTGGGCGAGCCGTCGCGCCCGACGGGCCCGGCGGCGCAGGTCTGGCGCGGCACGCCCGGGCTCTCGCAGCATGCCATCACGGCACAGACGGGTTACCGCGGCGGCCTCCTGGTGCGGAACCTGTCCTATGAGGTGTTCAAGGATACCGCGCTGACGGTCGATGCGGCCGGTGTCGTCAACGTGCTTGGGGCATTCCCCGGTACCAAGGGTGTCTCGATCGCGCGCAATCTTGCGGGCGCGCCTGACGTGGTCGCGGTTGACCTGGACAACGGCGCCTACCAGTTGTCGACGGGCGGGGCGCCGGTCGCCTATAACGGCGGCGGG
>NZ_AKIY01000060.1 GCF_000282615.1 Bradyrhizobium sp. YR681
GATCTGACTTACAAGGATGACAGAGCTGAGATGAAGGCGCGCGAAGCGATCGCTGCTCTCAGTTCGTCGGCCCGTCGCCACGAATGGCGAACGTCGTCGCCTTCAGCTTGGTCATGCCGAACTTGTCGAACAGCTTGTCATAGGTGCCGTCGGCGCGGACTGCGGTGAGGGCGTCGGCGAAGGCTTGCGCGAGCAGCTTGTCGCGGAAGGCAAAGGTGATGTCGGTGCCGGCGATGTCGCGGACCCAGATCTTTGCGATGCCCTTCTGCTCCAGCGAATTCGCGGTCTCGTTGATGTTGAGGGCTGCTTCGAGCTGGCCGGCGCGCAGTGCTGCCGAGGTGGCCGTGACCGTGGTGAAGGTGCGCAACTCGATCGGCTTGAGGCCCTTCGCGACCATCTCGGTGTTGAACTCGCGCGCCTTGCGCTCGGTGTAGGTCGCCGATTCCACGCCGACGACGCGGCCGGCGAGGTCCTCGAACTTCTCGAGCTTCAGGCTGGAGGAGGGATCGGTGTAGATGCTGATCGCCTGCTGCGCATAAGGCACGAGGTAGAGCATTTTTGAGCGCTCCTCGGTCCAGAACAGGCCGGTGTTGATGGCATCGAAGCGGCCCGAACGCAGCGCCGGGATCATCGGCGGGAAGTCCATGCGCAGGAACACCGCTTCGACGCAGATGCGCTTGGCGATCTCGCGGGCGAGCTCGACGTTGAGGCCCTGCAACTCACCCTTGTCGTCGACGAATTGCTGCGGTGGCAGCGTCGGGTTGATCGACATCTGCCATTTCGGCGCTTCGATCAGGCTCGATGCCGGCACCTTTGGCGTGCAGGTCTGGGCCCCGGCGGCCTGGGTCAGGCCAGCCAGCAGCGCGAGGGCGGAGAAGGTCTTTGGAAATCGCATCTGAATACTCCAATCAAATCGTGGGTGGCAGGGAGCCGTTCTCCGGTCCGACGTCTTCTTCATTGTCTCGTCAATTGGCCGCCGTTGCGTCGGCTTGCCGGGTCAGGATCAGCGAGATGTGACGGGCGGCGGTCACCACCTCGTCGCGCTGGTTGAGCAGGTCGAGCGTCTCGACGACGATGCCGCGCTCGGGATTCTTGGTTGGCCGCTTCTCGACGAAACGAAACCGGACGCGCAAGGTATCGCCGGCGACGATGGGGCCTTTGAACTTCACCTCGTCCCAGCCGAGCGAGGCCACGGAGGTCTCTTCGTACAATTTTAGCTCGGACTTCAGTCCCTCCATCAACGACAGGCCGAACAGGCCGTGGCCGATCACGGC
Source organism: Bradyrhizobium sp. YR681 (assembly GCF_000282615.1). Lineage (GTDB taxonomy): Bacteria > Pseudomonadota > Alphaproteobacteria > Rhizobiales > Xanthobacteraceae > Bradyrhizobium. The sequence goes on from NZ_AKIY01000060.1 coordinate 1,275, forward strand.
GGGGAAGCCGCGGGACTTCGCGTAGCCGGCATCGAGGTGAAGCGGATGATGGTCGCGGGTAACGTCGGCGAAGACCGCGATGTCGGCTTCCGTCACCGTATGCACGGCGGTCTCGAACTCGGCGCCGAGCGCGATGTCCTCGTAACGGAGATTAACGGCACTCGTGTCCATGTTGACCCTCAGGCGACCTTGCGCGGCCGGGCCGGCAGCGCCTTGAAGCTCTGCGCAATCCCCATCGGCCCGGAGCGGAAGATGCGCGCATCCATGTCCTTCAGTTGCGGGCTGATGCGCGGCTTGAAGCCCATGTTCGCGAGAATGTCCTCCTCGAGGCGCACGCCGGGCGCGATCTCGGTCAGCGTCACGTGGCCGTTCTCCAGCTCGAACACGGCGCGTTCGGTGACGTAACTGACGTGCTGGCCGCGCTGCGCGGCGAGCGACGCGCTGAAACTGATCTGGCCGACCTCAGGAACGAATTTGCGGAAGGCGCCGTCGCGCCGGATCGCGAGGCGGCCGTTCTCGACCCCGATGTCGAACTTGCCGCCCGTCATGGTGCCGCTGAAGATCAGCCGCTTGGCGTTCTGGGTGATGTCGATGAAGCCGCCGGAGCCGTCGCGGCGCTCGCCGAAGCGGGTGACGTTGACATTGCCGGTTTCATCCACCTCAGCGAAGGACAGGAAGGCGCAGGAGAGGCCGCCGCCGTCGTAGAAGTCGAACTGATAGGCCTGGTCGAGGATGACGCGCGGATTGATCGCGGTGCCGAACTCGCGGGCGTGGCCGGGCACGCCGCCGACCACGCCGGATTCGACCGTCAGCGTGATCAGGTCGGAGATACCTTCCTCGGCCGCGACATTGGGGATCATTGCGGAGATGCCGACGCCGAGGTTGACGACGTCGCGCGGGCGCAGCTCGAAGGCAGCGCGGCGGGCGATGACGCGCCGCTCGGTGAGCGGATCGGGCGTGATCATCGCCTCGGGTACACGCGTCTCGCCGCAGCGCGCGGGGTCATAGACCGTACCGTAGGTCTGCATCTGATCGGGCTCGAGCACGATATGGTCGATCAGGAAGCCCGGGATTTTCACCATCTGCGGATGGATCGAGCCGCGCTTCACGATCCGCTTGACCTGGCAGATCACGGTGCCGCCGGCATTGTGCACGGCCTGCGCGATCGAGAGATCCTCGCGCGTCGTGCCCTCGTGCTCCATGCTGATATAGCCGTCCTCGTCGGCGGAGGTGCCGCGGATGATGGCGACGTCGGGCGGGGTGGGGACGCGGTAGAGCAGGTAGGATTGGCCATGCAGCTCAAGCAGGTCCACCAGCGGCGCGGTGGTACGCTTGTTCATGCGGCCGCCGTCCTGGCGCGGGTCCATGTAGGTGTTGAGGCCGACATGGGTCAGCACGCCCGGGTGCTTCGCCGCCATGGCGCGGCAGAGCTGGCTCATCACGCCTTGCGGGAAATTGTAGGCATCGATCAGCTCGTCGCGGACCAGCCGCATGAACGGCACTTGAAGCCCGAAATTGCCGCCGATCACGCGCGCGATCATGCCTTCATGGGCGAGATGGCAGAGGCCCTTCTCGGTCACGGCGCCGACGCCGGTGATGTTGATCAGCGTCAGATTGTGCGGGCCCTGGCCACTGACGAAGCGCTGCTCCAGCGCGTCGAGGATCGCTTCGGCTGCACCCGTTCCGCCATTGCCGCCGACGATCAGCGTGTCGGTGTCGCGGATCAGGCCTGCGGCTTGCTCCGCCGTGATGATGCTCAGCATGCCCTCACGCGGCCTCCTTCTCGACCTGGCGGGCGATGATCAGCCGCTGGATCTGGTTGGTGCCTTCGTAGATCTGGGCAAGGCGGACATCGCGGAACAGCCGCTCGATGCGGTACTCGCGCGAATAGCCGTTGCCGCCGTGGATCTGGAGTGCGTTGGAGACGTGCTTCATCGCCATGTCGGTGGTGAACAGTTTTGCCTGCGCGGCCTCCTTGGCGATCGGCTCGCCGGCATCATGAAGCCGCGCGGCGTGATGGATCAGCAAGCGCGCCGCCGCAATGTCGGTCGACATGTCCGCGAGCATGAACTGCACTGCCTGGAAACCGATGATGGCCTGGCCGAACTGCTTGCGATCCTTGGCATAGGCGGTGGCGTCCTCGAACGCCGCCTGCGCCATGCCGAGCGCCATCGAGGCCATCATCAGCCGGCTGAAGTTGAAATTGCTCATGGCCATCTTGAAGGCCTGGTTCTCCGGGCCCATTACGCTGTCGGCCGGCAGCCGCACGTCGGAGAAGGTGATCTGGCAGTCGTCGAGGCCGTGCATGCCGAGCAGCTCCTCGTTCTTGCCGCGGGCGATGCCGGGCAGGGTGCCGTCGACCAGCAGGCACGAGATGGAACGATGGCCCGCTTCCGCGCCGGTACGCGCGAACACCATGATGCGGTCGGCGACGCCGCCGAGCGTCACCCAGGCCTTGGTGCCGTTGAGCCGCCAGCCATTGCCTTCGCGCACGGCGTTGGTGCGGATGCCCGCGACATCGGAGCCGTGGTCGGGCTCGGAGACCGCGGTGGCCGGAATGAGGTCGCCGCTGAGAATTTTGGGGATCAGCGCCTTGTGCGCCTCGGTGCCGTGATGATCAAAGAACAGCACGGCTTCGACGGGAATCGCAAAGGCATTGGCGACCGCGCCGGAGCAGCGCGCCAGCTCCTCCATCGCGATGCAGGCTGCGACCGCATCGAGACCGGCGCCGCCGGCGCCTTCGCGCAGGCAGATGCCGAACAGGCCGAGATCGGCCATGCCCTTGTAGAGGGTGCGGTCAAAGCGGTCCTCGCGATCGATCGCCGCGGCGCGCGGCAAAATCTCCGCTTCCGCGAAGCGGCGGGCGGTGTCGCGGAGAGCCTTCTGATCCTCTGTGTAGAAGCGGTCCATGGCGTGCTCCCGTCAGTCGCTGGCGAGCTTGGAATCGTGGGAGACCTCGCTGCGGTCGCGATCGCAGAAATAGACCGCGACATCGTCGCCCGGCACGCCATAGGCGCTGCACACGGCGCGGGTCAGGGCGATGGCGGCGGCGCGGCGCTCGGCCTCGCTGCGCCGGAACGCGTGCACCTTGAGCAGGATGCGCTGGCCGGTGGCTTGCGCGCCGAACGTGCCGGCATGCGCATAATCGTCAGCGGCAATGGGCAAGAAATAGAGCGTGACCGTATCGGCGGTGACGCCGAAAGCGGACATCAGGCCGTCGGTCACGGACCTCGCCAGCGCAGCCTTGCGCTGCGACGGGACTTGCGGGGCAAGCACTTCGACATAGGGCATCGGTCAGACCTTCGCGGACTTCGCGGCAGATGATCTGGCCGCAGACGATTTGGACGGGGGCGATTTGGGTTTCGCGGATTTGCCGGAGGTCGGGGCGTCGATCTGGCGGCAGGAGTCGCGCTTGATCAACCGGGCGCCGACGCGGTATTCGCGCACGCCGTCTTTGCCGTTGCCCTTGTCCATGCGATGCAGCAGCCGGTCGACGGCGAGATTGGCCAGATCGCGCGCGCCGTTGTCGACGATGCTGATCGCCGGGCGGTGCCATTCGAACCAGGGCATGTCCTCGTAGCAGAGCAGCGAGAGATCGTCGGGGATGGCGATGTTCCGCTCCGCGGTGACACGGAGCACGCCGAGCGTCGCCTCGTGGTTGGCGACGAAGATCGCGCTGGGCGGGTGGGGGAGGTCAAGCAGCTTGCGTGCGCCCGTCGCGCCGGTCTCGGGCTCGAAGTGGCCGGCATGAATCAATGTGTCGTCCTTGGCGATGTCCGCCTCGCGCAGCGCGCGGACATAACCGGACAAGCGTTCGCGGCCGGACGTGGTGTCCTGGCGGCCGACGATCAGCCCGATGCGCCTGTGCCCGAGCTCGATCAGATGGCGCGTGCCGAGATACGCGCCTTGCGGATCGTCGGCGAGCACGGTCTCGAGATCAGTTGCGTCGTCGCGGCGCACCAGGCAGACGATCGGGACGTCGTTTGCCAAGGCTTTGAGCTGCGGGCCGTTCTTGCCGGTGGGCACCACGATCAGCCCGTCGATGCGATGATCGACCAGCGTGGTGAGGGTATCACTCTCCTGCTCGGGGTCGTCGCCGCCGATGCACAGAAGCATCTGATAACCCAGCGCCTTCAACCTTGCCTGCACCACTTCGGCCATGACCTGGAACGATGCGTTGGTGAGATTGTGGACGAGAAGTGCAACGAGCCGCGACTGCCCGGTCTTCAGGCCGCGTGCGATCGGGTTCGGCCGATAGCCGAGCTCACGCGCGATGCGCGTCAGGCGCTGCTGCGTGCGCTCGCTGGTCAGGCCCGTCCCGGTGAGCGCCCGGGAAGCGGTGCTGACCGAAACGCGGGCCGCCTGTGCCACATCTTTGAGCGTGACGCTCATCCAACCTGCCGATAGACTGCAAACGATTGCAAAAAGCTATGAGCTAATTCTGCACGGATCAAGCTCAAAATATGGATGGTGTTGCCCAATGCAGAGCCAGTTACGCAATCGTTTGCATAAATGCTGCGGATATTCCGCAGGCGGCCGCCGTTCCCTGAATTCACCCGATTATCCGGCAGCTCCCTGATGAAGACGTTCCGCGGCACCTACACCGTCATGATTACCCCGTTCACGCCGTCCGGCGAGGTCGATGTCGCGGCCTTGCGCGCGTTCGTGGACTGGCAGATCGCGGAAGGCATTCACGGCTTGATCCCGCTCGGCTCGACCGGCGAGTTTCTGTCGCTCGACGATGACGAGAAGGCGCTGGTGGCGGAGGTTGTTATCAAGCAGGCGGCCGGTCGCGTGCCGGTTCTGATTGGAACCGGCGCGGAGGATACGCGCGAGGTGGTTCGCCTCAGCCGCCGTGCCGAAAAACTGGGCGCAGACGGCGTCATGATCATTCCGCCGTTCTACTCGACGCCCACCGACGACGAGCTCGTCCATCATTACAAGACGGTCGCGGATGCGATCTCGCTGCCGATCATGGTCTACAACAATCCGGCGACCGCCAATGTCGATCTCAAGCCACAGCTGGTGGCGCGCATCGCCGAGATCGACAACTGCCTCTATATCAAGGAGTCGACGCTGGAGGTGACGCGGGTGCGCGACATCATCCGGCTCTGCGGCGACAGGATGACCGTGTTCGGTGGCATCCTCGGCTTCGAATCCTTCGTCGAGGGTGCTCAGGGCTGGGTCGCCGTCGCTTCCAACGTGGTGCCGTCGCAGATGGCGCGCATCTTCAGCCTCGTCGCCGACGATGGCGACATCAGGCAGGCGCGCGAGCTCTATCTCCAATATCTGCCAGTGATCGAATTCGTCGGCGGCCAGGCCTATGTCGCCGGCAGCAAGGCGCTGCTCGGTCATATGGGACTTGCGGTCGGCCATCCGCGCCCGCCGCGGTTGCCGTTGCCGGCCGCGCAGGACGCGGCCGCGCGCGCCCTGGTCAAGACGTTCGATCTGGCGTGGCGCGGCGCGCCGGGTGCTGCTGCTTAATTGGGTGTGAACGGATGAAACTGCTCGACGGCGTCAAGATCCTCAGCTTCAACCATTACCTCGCGGGCCCGCTGGCCGCGCAGACGCTCGCCGATCTCGGCGCCGACGTCATCGCGGTCGAGCCGATCGAGGGCGCATTTCAGCGCAACTGGGCGGTGGCCAATCATTTCGTCGGTGGTGACAGCGTCAATCATCTGGCGACAGGGCGCAACAAGCGCAGCATCGCAGTCGATCTCAAGCATCCCGATGGTATCGCCGCCGTGAAGAAGCTGGTCGCGACGTCGGATGTCGTGATGGAGAATTTTCGGCCGGGCACCATGGCCAAGCTCGGCCTCGGCTACGACGTGCTCAAGGCGATCAACCCCGGCCTGATCTACGCGGTCGCAACCGGCTTCGGATCGGATGGGCCGTACAAGGATCGTCCGGGTCAGGACCTGCTGCTTCAGGCGATGTCGGGCCTCGCGATGCGGACCGGGCGCGCCGATGGCGAGCCGACAGCGGTCGGCGCTGTCATCGTCGATCAGCATGCGGCGTCGCTCTATGCCATGAGCATCCTTGCGGCGCTGTTTGCGCGGACGAAGACGGGGAAGGGGCAGCTCGTCGAGGTCAACCTCTACCAGGCCGCGCTCGATCTCCAGGTCGAACCGCTGACGGCATGGCTCAATGGGGCGCCGTCGCCGACGCCACGCGGGCCGGCTGGCATTGCGGCATGGTTCAGCCCCGGGCCTTACGGCGTTCACGCCACGGCGGACGGCCATATGGCGATCTCGATGGCCGCGCCCAGGGCGCTGGCGGTCGCGCTCGAGAGCGAGGAATTGAAGCAGTTCGGGGAAGCCGACAGCTTTTCGAAGCGCGAGGAGATCACGCGGATCGTGGCCGGCAGGCTGAAACAGAAGTCGACAGCCGATTGGTTGCCCTCGCTCGAAGCCGCGAAGATCTGGCACGCGCCGGTACAGGACTATGGCGACCTCATATCGGATCCGCAGCTCAACCATCTCGGCGTGTTCAAGACCGCCGAGAGTGCAGGCGGCGCGCAAATCCGGATGGTCGCGCATCCAGCGCGCTATGACGGCCAGACGCCGGAGGTGCGGCTGGTGCCGCAACGGTTGGGAGCCCAGACCCGCGAGGTGCTCGGCGAGATCGGCTACGGCGCGGCCGACATTGACGCGATGATCGCCGGCAAGGCGGTGGGAGTAGCGCGATGATCGATTTTTCGCTGCCTGAGGAGACGCGCCTCCTGGTCGAAACCGTCCGCCGCTTCGTCGAGACGGAAGTGCAGCCGCTCGAAGACGAGGTGGAGCGGACGGCGACCGTGCCCGCCGACGCGCTGGCGATCACCAAGGCCAAAGCGCAGAAGCTCGGCCTCTACGCGATGAACATGCCGGCGGATGTCGGCGGCGGCGGGCTGTCCTGCATCGAGCATTGCCTCGTCGAGGAAGAATTCGGCAAGACCTCCGATGCGCTGATCCGCCGCGTCTTCGGTCAGGTCTATCCGATGCTGATGGCCTGCAAGGGCGATCAGGTCGAGCGCTATCTCAAGCCGACAGTGAAGGGCGACAAGATCTGCGCGATGGCGATCACCGAGCCGGGCGCCGGCTCCGATGCGGCCTCGATCAGCACGACCGCGCAGCTCGATGGCGATCAATGGGTGCTCAACGGCACCAAGCATTTCATCAGCGACGGCGACATCGCCGACTACGTGATCCTGATGGCGCTCACCGACAAGGACAAGCGGGCGCGCGGCGGCATCACGCTTTTCCTGGTCGATCGCGGTACGCCCGGCTTCAAGGTCGCGCGCACCCAGCCGATGATGGGCCATCGCGGCTACGGCCATGCCGAGCTGAGCTTCGAGGACTGCCGTATTCCAAAGGCGGCCGTGCTCGGCGAGGTCGGCGGCGGCTTCAAGCTGATCATGCAGAGCGTGCTCCAGATCCGTCTTGCCCATATCGGCGCCCGCGCCGTCGGCATGGCACAGCGCGCGCTCGAGATGATGCGCAGGCATGCCGGCGAGCGGCGCCAGTTCGGCCAGCTGATCGGCGATTTCCAGATGGTGCAGAAACTCATCGCCGATTCCGCCACCGAAATCTTCGGCGTCAAGATGATGGTGATGAACGCGGCCTGGGACATCGACCAGGGCCGAGATGCGCGTGACAAGGTCTCGATGATCAAGGTCGCGGCGTCCGAAATGCAGGGCCGCGTCGTCGACCGCGCCATCCAGGTGTTCGGCGGCATGGGTTTCAGCAAGGACCTGCCGCTGGAGCGCATGTACCGCGATGCCCGCGTCACCCGCATCTATGACGGTACCTCCGAAATCCACCGCATGCTGGTCGCGCGCAGCACCATCAAGAACGGCTTGCAGCTCTAGGAACGCTTCATGTCTCACGCACCCCTCAAGCCCGGCGCGGCCTTCGCCTTTCGCAAGACCATGACCGTCGCCGAGCAGGCGATGTTCACCGGCATCAGCGGCAATCTCGGCGGTCTCTATGTCGATGCTGTCAGGGCCAAAAAGGCGGGCGCCTCCAACATGGTCGCCTTCGAGCTCGCGGTCGGCGGTCTCGCCACCACCTGCCTCAGCCAGCTCGGTGGACCGACGCGGCGGATCGGCAGCATTGCGCTGAATTTCGCTGCGCCCGTGATTGTCGGCGACTCCGTCGAAGCCCGGGCCGAGATCGTCTCGGTCGCCGGCGACGAGGCGGTCTGCCGCGTCACCTGCACGCTGTCGCCATCAGGCACGACCGTGGTCGACGGCACCGCGACGCTGGTTCCCTTCGCGTTGGGCTGAGCCATGTACGAGCCAAAATCCTTTGACGATCTGAAGGTGAACGACAGGGTCAGCCTGAGCAAGACCATCACCGAGGCGGATGGCGCGCTCTACATTGCTGCGACTGGCGATTTCGGTCCGGTTCATGTTGACGACGTCTATGCGGGCGGGACGCGCTTCGGCCGCCGGCTTGCGCCGGGGATCATGGTCGCGGGACTCTGCACCAGCATCCTCACCAGCGAGCTGGTCGGCACCATCGGCGTGTCGGTGGAGGACCGGTTCTGGTTCACCGGCCCGGTGTTCTACGGCGACACGCTGACCTTCGACGTCTGGATCGCCGAACAGCACGACGAGACCCGCACCATCATCTGGGAGGCCAGCGCCCGCAACGAGGGCGGCCTCGAAGTGCTGAAGGCGCGGGCGAGCCTCAAATTTCCCCGGCGCAAACCGTCATGAGCAAGACGATCAAGAAACCTGATCTGCGCGGCGTCACGGTCGCGACCGTGCTGCCCTTCAAGGACGACAGCTCGATCGATTGGGACGGCTATGCCCGCGTGCTCGACTATTGCGCGTGCCCGGACGGGATCGCGGCGGTGTTCGTCAACGGACATGCCGGCGAGGGCGGATCGCTCTCGGATGATGAACGTCAGGCCGTGATCGAGCGGACGCGCCGGCAGATCGGCGGCAAGCCGCTGCTTTCGGGCATCATCGCGCATTCCACGGCGGAAGCGATCCACCAGGCGCAGCTCGCGGAAGCTGCCGGCGCCGATTGCGCCGTGTTGTTTCCGCCCGCACCACTCGGCGGCGGTGCATCGGCGACCTCGCGCGCACCGGTGGCCTTCATGCAGGCGGTCAGCTCCGCCATCGGGATTCCCGTGTCGATCTTCCAATATCCGCTGGCATCCGGCTTCGGCTATTCGCCGGAGACGCTGGCGAAGATCGCGGCTCTCGACAGCGTCATCGCCATCAAGGAAGGCAGCGATACCATGCTGGCCTATGACGAGAACCGCCGGGCGGTCAAGCAGGCCGATCCCTCGGTCGTGATCCTCCCGTCGAATTTCAACTGGTTCCTGCCGCAGCTCGCCGTCGGTGGCGACGGCATTCTCTCGGGCCTCGTCAGCCTCGCGCCGCAGCTGTTCGCAGAGCTTTGGCAGGCTTCGCTCGCCGACGACCTCAAGGCGATGCGCGCCGTCAACGAGCGGCTCTATCCAATCGTGCGGGCGATCTACGGGCCGGCGCCGATCATGGACATGCATACGCGCATGAAAGTGGGGCTCAAGGCGCTCGGCCTGATCCGCAATGCCGACCCGCGGCCGCCGCTGCTGCCGGTGCTTCCGGCGCTGTGCGACGCCATCGCAACGACCGTCGGCGCAGCGCGTGCGGCCGGCAATATTCGCGTGGCATGAGGAACGAGCTCATGCCGGACGACGCCTTCATCCATATCGTGCGGGTCGACATCGACCCCGAGCACGAAGCCGCGTTCAACGCCTGGTACGAGCAGAAGCACTTTCCGGATCTGCTCGCCTGTCCCGGCTGGCTGTCGGCAAAGCGCTTCGTCTCGGTCGGCGAGGGCCCGAAATACGCCGCCATGTACGAGGTTGCGGGACGCTGGGCGTTCGAGACGCCTGAGTTTTTGAAGGTGAAGGGATTCGGCCCGTTCGAATCCCTGGTGAAGAACTTCATGCGGATCCAGCTCAAGCCGATGTCGGGACCGGCTTGAGGGATGAAGACGATGCTGCCTGTCGTGTCGCGAGATCCGGCTGGCCGCATCCAAGAACGTTGAGAGGAAAGCCGGGCAAGGGACTGCATCGATCATTGGCGTCTTACTGGAGGTAATACATGGTCTCGACACTGCTTCGCTTGAGTGCGGCCGCCGCACTCGTTTTCGCATCCGCATCCGCGCACGCTGCTTGTGCGCCCGCGATCGCCGACAGCGATCTGATTGCGCCGGGGAAACTGCAGCTCTCGATCAATCCGACCAACCCACCGCAGCAATTCGTCGACAAGGACGGTCAGTTGCAGGGACTCAACGTGGAACTCGCGGCCGAGCTCGGCAAGCGGTTGTGTCTTCCGGTCGAACTCGTCCGGATGGATTTTCCGGCGATGATCCCGGCCATGGGTGCGGCGCGCATCGATGGCGTCAATACCGGGATGTTCTGGACCGAGGAACGCTCGAAGCTGATGTACATGGTGCCTTACGCCATTCAGGCCATCTCGGTCGTGGTTGCGCCCGAGAGCGGCATAAAAATTGCTACCGAAAATGATCTGATCGGAAAAACATCTGCCGTCGAGGTCAGCACTTACCAGATGAACTGGCTCAAGAAGCTCAGCGATACCAACGTGGCGAAGGGCGGGCCTGCCATCGAGATGCGCACGTTCCCGACCGCGACCAACGTCGTCAGCGCGCTGCTTGCAGGCCAGGTGGACAATGCGCTGCTGGTCGACAGCGTTGCGCGCGATCTCGTCGGCCGTGGCCGCGTGAAGGAAGTGCTGAGCGGGCTCGGCACAGCGCGAACCACGCTCGGTTTCCGCAACAAGACGGTAGCCGATACCGTCGTCAAGGCGCTCAACGCCATGCGTGCCGACGGCTTCTACAAGGGGCTGTTCGACAAGTTCGGCCTGACCGCCATGCCGGCCGATCAGCCGCTTGCGATCGTCGGCCCCGGTCCGGCCTGAGATACGGAGACGAGCCGATGAGCCATTTCAGTCCGACGGCCGCCGTCAACTACTTCTTCAACTACTTCCTGATGAAGGGTGTGCTCGTCACCATCGGCCTGACGGTGGCGGCGGTCATCGGCGGATTGATCCTCGGCATGGGCATCGCGTTGATGCGCATGTCGTCCAATCCGGTCCTGTCAGGCTTCTCGCGTTTCTACATCTGGTTCTTCCGCGGCACGCCGCTGTTGATCCAGCTCGTGGTGATCTACAGCGGCCTGCCGCAGCTCGGGATCAAGTTCTCGGTGATCACCTGCGCGCTGGTCGGCCTGATTCTCAACGAGGCGGCCTATCTCGCCGAGATCGTGCGCAGCGGCTTCATGGCCGTCTCGGCCGGCCAGCGCGAAGCCGCCTGGGCGCTCAGCCTGTCGCCCTGGGTCACGTTTCGCCGCGTGACCCTTCCGCAGGCGTTTCGGCTGATGATCCCGCCGCTCGGCAATTCCATCAATTCGCTGCTGAAGGCGACCTCGCTCGCCTCGGTAATCTCGGTCGAGGAGCTGATGCGCCGCAGCGACATGCTGATGCAGGAGCACTTCCAGATCCTCGAAGTCTATGCGGCAGCCACGGCCTACTACCTGATCCTCACCTCGGTGTGGGACGCGGTTCAACGCCGGCTGGAGAAGCATTTCGGTCGGTCGACCGCCGCAAAATCCAGGCGCGTCCCGGCGAGTGCGCCGGTTGTGCAAGCGAGCGTGGAGGCCCGCGCATGAGCGAGATGTCGATGAATGCGGCTGGGGGTGTCGAAGGCGCAGTGGCCCAGCCGCAATTGCGCGAGGTGCCTGCGGTCCGCATGGAGGCCGTCTACAAGCACTATGGCGACTTCACTGCGTTGCACGAGGTCGACCTCAAGGTGGCTAGGGGTGAGAAGATCGTGGTCTGCGGTCCCTCCGGTTCGGGCAAGTCGACGCTCATCCGCTGCATCAACCACATCGAGAAGCACGACGAGGGCCTGATCTACGTCAACGGCACCGAGCTCGACCACCAGCGCAAGAACATCGATGCCGTCAGGCGCGACACCGGCATGGTGTTCCAGAGCTTTAATCTGTTTCCGCACATGACGGTGCTGGAGAACTGCATCCTGGCGCCAATGACCGTGAGCGGCATGTCGCAGGCCGAGGCAAAAGACCTCGCCATGCATTTCCTCACCAAGGTCCGGATTCCCGACCAGGCCGAAAAATATCCCGGGCAGCTCTCGGGTGGCCAGCAACAGCGCGTCGCCATCGCCCGCGCGCTGTGCATGCGGCCGAAGATCATGCTGTTCGACGAGCCGACCTCGGCGCTCGACCCTGAAATGGTCAAGGAGGTGCTGGAGACCATGAAGAAGCTCGCGGAAGAGGGCATGACCATGCTGTGCGTCACCCACGAGATGGGCTTTGCCCGCGAGGTCGCGGACCGCATCGTGTTCATGAACGAGGGCAAGGTGGTCGAGCAGGCTGCGCCCGAAGAATTCTTCAAGAATCCGAAGTCCGAGCGTGCCAGGACGTTCCTCGACCAGATTATTCACTAGCTGATGTCGGCCGGGATGCGGACATTCAGCGATCGCCTGCACGGCATCCATGCCGCCACGATCGTGCCGATGACGCCCGATTACGGGATCGATGAGGCGCAACTGGCGACGCATCTCGCTTCGGTCGCGTCCACGCCCGGCATCAATGGGCTTCTCATCAACGGCCACGCCGGCGAGAATTTTGTGCTGTCGCTGGCCGAGAAGCGGCGCGTGGTGGAGCTGGCGCGTAAGCACGCACCGAAGAACTGCCTGATCGTCTCCGGGGTCAATCACGAATCGAGCCTTGAGGCTGCGCGCGAGGCAGCCGCGCTGGAGCAGGCGGGCGCGGACGGGCTTCTGGTGTTCCCGCCGAACAGCTGGGCGCTCGGCCATGCTGACGACTGCGTCATCGATCATCACCGCCATGTCAGGGATGCCACGACGGTTCCCTTGATGCTCTATGCCGCTCCGGTCGGTGCGGGCGCGATGGCCTATGCGCCGTCGCTGCTGGAACGGCTCGTTACCGACCCTCGCTTCGTTGCGATCAAGGAAGGCAGCTGGGAGGTCGCAACGTACGAGCAGAACCTGCGGCTGATCCATAAGCTGCGGCCGGAGTTCGTCGTGCTCGGCTCCGGCGACGAGCACCTGTTGACGAGCTATCTCGTCGGCTCCGCTGGCAGCCAGGTCAGCCTTGCCTGCGTCGTGCCGGAACTCGTGGTCAGCCTGTGGAATGCGGCGGAAGCCGGCGACTGGGAGAAGGCGCGCGCCGCGCACGAGAAGCTCTATCCGTTGGCGGTCGCGATCTACCGCGATGCCCCGGGAGGGCGCGCGACAGTGCGGCTCAAGGCCTGCCTGAAGCTGCTCGGGCGTCTTTCATGCGACGCGGCGCGTCCACCGCAACCGCCGGCAACGCGAGGCGAGTTGCAGGCGCTCGAACAGGCGCTGCGGATTGCGGGAGCGTTCTAGCTAGAGCATGATGAGATTAGGTTCGAATGCTACAGCGAGGGAGGTGTGCTCCCTCCCCCGCTTGCGGGGGAGGGATGGGGAGAGGGTATCTCCTCAATCGAGAACCCCCAAGAGGAGAGAACCCTCACCCGGCGCGTTGCGCCGACCTCTCCCGCAGGCGGGAGAGGTGCACCGAGCCCGCGGCCGCTTGGTTCATTCCGTTCTAAACCGCAAAGAACGGATTGGCCGGCCGCGCGAGGCCGAGGTGATCGCGCAATGTCGTGCCCTCGTAGTCCGCACGGAACAGCCCGCGCTCTTGCAAAATGGGCACGACGAGCTCGACGAAATCCTCGAAGCCTTCGTGGAAATAGGGCGGCATGACGTTGAAGCCGTCGGCGGCGTGCTGCTCGAACCAGAGTTGGAGCGTGTCGGCGATGCGCTCGGCCGAGCCGCACAGCACCCAATGGCCGCGAGCGGCGGCGGTGAGATTGTAGAGATCGCGCAGCGTCATGTTCTCGCGGCGCCCCTTGGCGAGCATGACGCTGGCGAAGCTGTGATAGCTGTCGGAGGGCGCTATGTCGGGAATCGGGCCGTCGAGATCGTAGGCCGACATGTCGCGGCCGAAGCGGTCGGACAGGATCGCGAGCGCGTTGCTGCCGCTGACAAAGCTTTGGAGCACGTTGAGCTTCTCGAACGCCTCCTTGTCGGTGCGGCCGACGACGGGCATCACGCCGGGCAGCACCGTGACGTCCTCGGCCTTGCGGCCGAACGACGGCAGCCGCGTCTTCAGTGAGGCGTAGCCGGCCTTGGCTTCGTCGATGTCCTGCACCACCGAGAATACGATGTCGGCGGTGCGCGCGGCGAGTGCTTGCCCGGCCTCGGAGCCGCCGGCCTGGAGCACAACGGGGCGGCCTTGCGGGCTGCGGCCGATGTTGAGCGGGCCTTTCACCTTGAAGAACGCGCCGTCATGGTCGATCGGGCGCAGCTTCGCCGGATCGATGTAGACGCCGCTCTTGCGGTCGGCGACGATGGCATCATCCGCCCAGCCGTCCCACAGGCCCTTGACGACATCGAGAAATTCGCCGGCCATCTCGTAGCGGCGGGCGTGGTCGGGATGGGTGGTGCCGAAATTCGCGGCCGTGGCCGGATTGGCCGTCGTCACCGCGTTCCACGCCGCGCGCCCCTTGGAGATGTGGTCGAGCGAGGCAAACACGCGTGCGACCGAGAAAGGATCGCTGTAGGTAGTGGAGACGGTGGCACCTAAGCCGATATGGCTGGTCGAGGTTGCAAGCGCGGCCAGCATGGTCAGCGGCTCCAGCCGCAGCGTGTAGGAGGGATGGGCGGCCGCATCGGCATAGAGATTGTCGCCCATGAAGACCAGGTCGAACTTGCCGCGCTCGGCGGTGCGGCCGATCTCCTGGATCGCGGCAAAGTCCTGGAAGCTGTCGACGGCGCCGGGATAGCGCCAGCCCGCGACATGGCTGCCGGTGCCCAGGATGAACAGGCCGAGATGCATCTGTCGTTTCATGGCATCATGTCCAGAACAGGATCTTGCGCTCGAGGAAACCGATCAGGCCGAAGAAGGCGAGGCTCGCCGCGGACGCCACGAAGATCGCCGCCCAGACCTGGACGAAGTCGATCTGGAGCACGGCCTGGTAGATCACCCAGCCGAGCCCGCCATGCGCACCGAGCATTTCGGTGACGATCGCCACGATGACGCTGCGGACCGTGGAGACGCGCATGCCGGCGAGCAGCAGCGGCAGCGCGGTCGGCAGGCGCAGGCGCCACAGCACGCCGAAGCGGCTGGCACCAAAACTCTTCATGAGATCCACGGCGCGGCGATCGACACGGTCGAGCCCCGCCAGCATCGACAGCAGGACGGTGAAGCTCACCGCCATCGCCACCATCACGATCTTCGAGCTGACGCCGATGCCGAACCAGAGCAGGATCAGCGGCGAATAGCCGACCACGGGCACCGAATTGATCGCGGTCGCAAGCGGCAGGATCGCGCTCCGCAACGCCGGCACCAGGGCGATGGCGACGGCAAGGCCGATGCCGATCAGGCAACCGAGTCCGTAGCCGACCAGTGCTTCGAGCAGGGTGTAGCCGGCAGCGTCGATCAGCGTTGCACGTTTCGACCACAGGCCGACGAGGATGTCGCTGACGGCCGGCAGAACATAGGCCGGCAGATGCAGTCCGCGCGCCGCGCCTTCCCAGCACGCGACCAGGAGGACGGCGCCGAGAATGCCGCGCTGGACGGCGAGCGAAGGAGAGGCAAGGGCGCGGCTCATTGCTCGGCGTTCCAGAACACCAGCCTGCGCTCGACCGCGGCGACCACGGCATAGAAGCCGGTGCCGAGCAGGGCAGCGGCGAGCAGGGCCGCCCAGATCGCGACCACGTTCTCGGTGAACATGGCCTGGAGCAGCAGCACCCCGAGCCCGGTGGTGTCGCCGAACCATTCGCCGACGATGGCACCGACAAGGCTCAGCGATGCCGCGAGCCGTAACGCCACGAAGATCTGCGGCAGCGCGGTCGGAAGCTGCAGGCGCAGCAGGAGCTGGCGGTTGGAGGCGCCGAAGCTGCGCATCAGGTCGACCTGCCTGGGATCGACGGTTTCGAGACCCAGCAGCGTGTTCACCGTCACCGGAAAGAACGTCAGGTAGAACGCGATGATTGCCTTGGCGAGCAGGGTGTTGCCGAACCACAGCACCACCAGCGCGCCGAAGGCGATGACCGGAATGGTCTGCGACACCACGAAGATCGGAAAGATCATCTCGCGCAGCGCACGGACACGGAAGAACACGACGCCCATCAGCACGCCGAAGGCGCCGCCGGACGCAAAGCCGATCAGCGTCTCGGCAAGCGTGCGCAGGAAGCCGTCGACATAGGCGCGCGGCGTCGCCGCCATCGACATCAGAATGGTGCTGAGGCGCGGCAGGTAATAGGGCCGGATGCCGAACAGCAGCACGGCGCCTTCCCAGATCACCGCGGCAATCGCGAGGCCGAGCAGGAGCCGGATCAGCTTGCGCAGCCAGTCCGGCATTGCCATCGACCGCGCAGCCGCGCGGCCGCCACCGAGCGATGTCGCGGCAGGGTTGCTCACGGCAGCCGGTCCGCCGCCGGGATGCTCTGGATGAAGCTGGCATCATAGGCGGCAGCGAGGTCGACCGGCTTGGAGATGACGCCGTATTTCAGGAAGAAGTCGTGGGCGGTCTTCACCGCATCGGCGTCGATCCAGAACATGCCGTTCTTCGCCGCCGCGCCTGCCGTCATCAGACGCTTCACCTCGGTCAGCATGAACTCCTGCTGCGCGCGGTCGAGCGTGGGGGCTGCGGCCATCACGGTGTCGACGGCGCCCTTGGGATCGGAGAACGCGTCCTTCCAGCCCTTCAGCGAAGCCCGCAAAAACGCCTTGACCAGCTCCGGCTTCTCCTTGGCGGTCGCCTCGGCCACGATCAGCGTGTCGCGCGGGAAGGTGATGCCGTAATCCTCGGCGACGAAGGTCTTCAGGCTGTCCTTCGGCATGCGCGACTGGATGGTGTAGAACTCGTTGTAATAGGTCGCCGTGATGACGTCGACGTTGCCGTCCACGAACGGCGTCACCGAGACCTGCTGCGGCTGGATCTTCAGTTCATCCGGCTTGATGCCTTCCTTGGCCAGCATGCCGTTCAGCACATGATTGGCGCCGGTGAACCAGGTGGTGACGGTCTTACCCTTGAAATCCTGGATCGTCTTCACCGGGCCGTCCTTGCGGGTGACGAAGATGAAGGGCGTGATCTGGTGCGACACGCCGATGCAGACGATCGGCAGGCCCTTGTCGCGGGCGGCGAACACGCTGTCGGTGCCGCCGGACAGGCCGAACGTGTCGGCGCCGGTCGCGACCAGGTTTTCGGTCAGCAGGTTGGGCCCGCCGGGATTGATGGTGAGGTCGAGCCCTTCCGCCTTGTAGTAGCCCTTGGCGGCGGCGACGTAGAAGCCAGCGAATTGCGCCTGCGGCAGCCATTTCAGGCGCAGGCTCGCCTTCTGCAATTCGGCGGCGGGCGCTGCCGTGACGAGCGAGCCGGTCGCCAGTGCGATGGCGGAGAGGACGGAGAAGGCGTGGCGACGGCTCAACATGGTCATACTCCAGAGGATGAAAATCAATTGCGGTAGGATGGATCGGTGCGGTCGAGCTGGCGCATCAGCGCCGGCCATTCGCGTTCGCCGGGCACGAGGATGTCGCCCTGCAATTCCCAGAACTGGCGGGCGGCCTTCTCGCAGACCTCGTGTGGCGGCATTACCAGCCTGGCGCCGGCTGCGGCGGCTGCCTGCATCTGGAGCTGGATCCGCGCGGCGCGCTCGAAATAATACAGCAGCATGAAGGCTTCGCCCGGCGTGCGGCCGACGGTGAGGATGCCATGGTTGCGCATCAGCATCACCTTGTGCGGACCGAGATCCCGCACCAGGCGGACCTGCTCGTCGAGGTCGATGGCGACGCCTTCGTAGTCGTGAAACGCCTGGCGGTCGTAGAAGCGCATCGCGAACTGGCTCAGCGGCAGCAGGCCCTTCTCCTGCCCTGAGACCGCGACGCTCGCGTCGGAATGGGTGTGCAGCACGCAGGCCGCATCATGGTTCGAGGTGTGGATCGCGGCATGGATCACGAAGGCGGCGACGTTGACGGCCTGCGGCGTGTCGTCGAGTTTGTTGCCTTTGGTGTCGATCTTGACCAGGCTCGACGCGGTGATCTCGTCGAACAGCAGCCCATAGGGATTGATCAGGAACTGGTCGTCGTGGCCGGGCACGCGCATGGAGATGTGGTTGTAGATCAGATCGTCCATGCCGAGTTTTGCGACCATGCGATAGCAGGCTGCGAGCTTGACGCGGGCATCCCACTCGGCCGGATCGATACCGTTCGGCGCAACTTGCGTTTCTCTCGCTGACATCGCGTTCACTGCGGCTTCTCCTGCGCGATGGAGGACTGGAACGACTTCATGCTTTCCTCCTCGATCGCATCGAGCAGCGTGCGCTTGAGGCGCACGAATTCGGGGGAGGTGACGATCTCGGGTCGGCGTGGGCGGGGAAGATCGACAATTTGTTCGAGCTTCACCGAGCCGGGGCGGGCGGTCATGACCAGCACGCGGTCGCCGAGGAAGATGGCTTCGTCGACGTCATGGGTGATGAAGAGAATGGTGCGGCGGTATTTCTGCCAGACGTCGAGCAGCCAGCGCTGCATCATCGCCCGCGTCAGCGCGTCGAGCGCGCCGAACGGCTCGTCGAGCAGCATCAGGTCGCGTTCGAACAGGAAGGTGCGCATCAGGGCGACGCGCTGGCGCATGCCGCCGGACAATTGATTGGGATATTGCTTCTCGAAGCCGGCGAGCCCGAACTCGGGCAGCATCTTGAGCGCCTTGGCACGCGCCTGCTCCCGCGGCATGCCCTCGACCTCGAGCGCGAGGATCGCGTTGTCGACCACATTGCGCCAGGGAAACAGCAAATCGCGCTGCGGCATGAAGGAGACGCGGCCGAGCAGATCGGCGGCATGGCAGCTCTTGCCTTCGAAGCGCAGGATGCCGCCGGCGTCGGGCTCTTCGAGGCCCGCGACGATGTTGAAGAGGGTGCTCTTGCCGCAGCCGCTGGGGCCGACGACGGTGACGAACTCGCCGGGGGCAACGCTCGCCTCAAGTCCCGACAGCGCCGCGACGGAGCCAAAAGTCTTGTTGATCGCGCGCAGCTCGAGCAGCGGCTCAGGCTTCGGGTGAGCCTGCGGGGCTTCGACGGTCGGTCCGGGATCGGGGAGGCGGGCGGCCTGCACCAGCATGTCCTTGTATAATGGCGGCGGCCATTCGCATACGAAAGCGGACCGCGTCGAAATCTCTTAGCAACTCGTGTGCCAGTGCCATTTCAGGGCAAATCAGGCATAAGACTTGCGAGATGGACGACGAATAGGTCGGAGTCACGCGCGCTTCCGAGACAAAATCGGTCGTTTCGCTGGAAGACGGATGCCATTTTGTATACTTATATCCTTATCGGAGAAACATGATGGTGGATATTGGTGCACATGTTGGAGGCAGGCGCGTGAAAAACGGGCAGGAGTCCCTGGCGCCAAGTCCCGGCATGACGCTGGCCGAGAGCCTGCGCCAGAAGCTCGAAGGGGCGATCGCGGCAGGCCACCTCGAGCCAGGCAGCCGGCTCGACGAACAGGAGATCGCGCAGCGCTTCGGCGTCTCGCGCACGCCGGTGCGGGAGGCGTTCCGCCTGATGGCCGCCAACAATCTGGTCGAGCTGCGCGGCCGCCAAGGGGCGACGGTTCGGAGTATCAAGGCGCAGGCGCTGATCGAGATGTTCCAAGTCATGGCGGAGCTGGAGGGGCTTTGCGCAAGGCTGGCCGCAAGGCGTGTTTCGCAGGCCTGGGGAGCTGAAATTGGCGAGATTCACCAGCGGCTTGTGGCAGCGGGCGAAACCGGCGACATCGACGTCTTCTACGACATCAACCAGGAATTCCACGAGGCGATCTACGAGGCCTCGCGCAACACCTTCCTGGCCGACCAGACCCGCAAGCTGCGCAACCAGGTGGCCGCCTATCGCCGCCGGGTGACGCGCATGCCGAACCGGATCGCCGACACCGTTCGCGAGCATGAGGCGATCATGCAGGCGATCCTCGCCCACGATCCTGAGCGCGCGCACAGTACCATGCGCGACCACGTCAACCTGCTCGGCGACAACCTGCTGGACTTCCTCGCCGCCTTCGAATGACCCCCTGATGTCGCTTGGTATGCAAATTGCTAGACCTTGTATATCTAGCTTGCATCCTGGAGACCCCTGTGGACCTGAAGCTGACGAACAAGACCGCCCTGATCACCGGCGCGTCGAAAGGAATTGGACTTGCGGTGGCCGAGCTCTTCGCTGCGGAGGGGTGCCATCTGCATCTGGCCGCCCGCAACGGCGAGGCCATGCTCGAAGCCAAGAAGCAGCTCGAAGCCCGCCATGGCGTGAAGATCACCATTCACGCGCTCGACCTCTCGAGCACGGCCGCGATGGAGAAGCTCGCGGCCGAGGTCGGCGACATCGACATCCTCATCAACAATGCCGGCGACATCCCGGCCGGCTCGCTGGAAATTCTCGATGACGCCGCCTGGCGGCGCGGCTTCGATCTCAAGGTGTTCGGCTACATCACGCTGTCGCGCCTCTATTATCCGCGCATGAAGGGCAAGGACGGCGTCATCATCAACATCATCGGCAATTCCGGTGAGAACTGGGACGCGAGCTATATCGCGGGCTCTACCGGCAACGCCGCGCTGATGTCTTTCACCAAGGCGCTTGGCGGCCGCAGCCTCGATCACGGCGTGCGCGTCGTCGCGGTCAATCCGGGACCGGTTGCCACCGACCGCATGCTCAAGATCATGAAGCGCAAGTCGATCGACATGCTCGGGGACGAAAGCCGCTGGGAGGAACTGTACGACAAATATCCGGGCAAGCGGCCGGCGACGTCGGAAGAGGTCGCCGATCTCGTCGCGTTCCTGTCCTCGCCGCGGTCCGGCTACATCACCGGCACCGTGGTGACGATCGACGGCGGCATCGCCGCGCGCGGCTCGGTGATCTGAGGCATCGATGTCGGGACCTCAATCCGCGGCGCTGGTCCGCAACCGCTATTTCGACGAGCTCTCGGCGACGCCGGGGCTCTATTGGCTCGGCCAGAACACCAACCATGTCGAGAGCCATCCCGCCGTGCGCGAGGCGATGCTGCGCTCGATCGAGGCGGGCGAGTTCAATGCCTATGCGCCGCCGCTCGGCTTCGAGGCGCTGCGCGAGGCGATCGTTGCCGACCTCGGCGTGCCCGGTGCCGAGGCGCTGGTGACCGAGGGCGGCGTCAACGCGCTGGCGATGATCTGCCGCGCGCGCTGCAAGCCGGGCACCACGCTGGTGACGACTGATCCGACCTGGAAATGGCCGTGCCTGTTCGCGCGCCAGCAGGGTGCCGAGGTGATCGAGATTCCGATCTACGATCCCGCCTGCAATTACCGCCTGACGCCCGAGGCGTTGAGGGCCAATGTCGATGAGCGCACCGCGATCATCTATCTCGTCGATCCCAACAATCCGCTCGGCATCCGCTACACCCGCGAGGAGATCGAAAGCTTTGCCGCGATCGCGCGCGATTGCGACGCGCTGCTGGTGCACGACTGCACCTATCGCGATTTCGCCGATGGCCACACCCCGGCGCTTCATGTGGCCCCGAAAGGCTCGGTGGTCTCGACCAGCTTTTCGAAATGGCTTGGGCTCGCAGGTCTGCGGATCGGCGCGCTCGTTGCCGCACCCGATCTGTTCGAGGAGTTCGCGCAGACCTCAACCAGCGTGCTCGGCGCGAGTGTCATCGCCCAGCGCGCGGCGCAGGCGGGGCTGTCGGTCAAGACCGAATGGATGAAGAAGGTCCGCAGCACAGACCGGAGCAACAAGGCGATGATCCAGGAGGCGGCGGCCGGGATCGAAGGGCTGGCGCTGCCGATCATGCCCTCGCACGGCAACTTCCTGGTGCTGGAGACCATCGCGGCGGGCATCCGCCCCGAGGCGCTGGTCGAGTGCTATCGCCGCCAGGGCATCATGATCCGGCAGGGTACCTATCACACCCAGCGCTTCGGCGACCGTTTTGTGAAGATCAGCACCTCCGTGCCGCAGGCGTGGGTCGAAAAGCTTTGCACGCTGCTGCCGGATATGGTCGCGCAGGCGCGCACGCTCAACGACCTGCCGCCGCAATTCTAGGGACGATGCCGATGACGATGATCACAGCGAAGGACGGCGTGAAGCTCTACGTGGAAGAAACGGGCGAGGGCACGCCGATCCTCTTCATCCATGAATTCGGCGGCAATCACGCAAGCTGGGAGCCGCAGCTGCGCTATTTCAGCCGGCGTCACCGCTGCATCAGCTACGCCGCGCGCGGCTATCCGCCGTCGGATGTGCCCGACAGTGTGGAGGCCTATTCGCAGGCGATTGCCGCTGACGATGCGGTTGCCGTGCTCGACGCGCTCGGCATCGACAAGGCGCACATCGTCGGCCTCTCCATGGGCGGCTTCTGCACGGTGCATTTCGGCCTGCGCACGCCGGAGCGCGCGCTGTCGCTCACGGTCGCGGGCGCCGGCTATGGCTGCGAGAAGGAGTTCGAGGACTATTTTCGCGGCGTTTCCCTTGAAGTCGCGGACAATTTCGAGAAGCAGGGCGCGAAGGAATTTTCCAAGGTCTACGCGCTCGGCGCGAGCCGGGTGCAGTTCCAGAACAAGGATCCGCGCGGCTGGCAGGAATTCGCCGACCGCCTCGCCACTCACTCCGATCGCGGCGCCGCCAACACCATGCGCGGCGTCCAGGCGCGCCGGCCATCCTTCTACGATTTCGAGGACGGTCTGAAAAAGATGATGGTGCCGACGCTGGTCGTCGTCGGCGACGAGGACGATCATTGCCTCCAGCCCGGCATCTTCCTGAAAAAGACCATCCCGGCTTGCGGATTGTCAGTCTTCCCCAAGACGGGTCACACGCTGAACCTCGAAGAGCCCGCGGCGTTCAACGCGCTGCTCGCCGAGTTCATCGCCCAGGTCGAGGCCGGGCACTGGCTGCCGCGCGATCCGCGCGCGCTGCCGGGCCAGATCATGCGCACGAAATAGTCGATGACGAGCCAGCCATTGATCAACGCCGATCGGCTCTGGACCCGCCTGATGTCGCTCGCCGAGATCGGTGCGACTCCCGCCGGCGGGGTCAACCGCCAGGCGCTGAGCGACGGCGAGATCGCCGCATGGCGACGTGTGATCGGCTGGGCGTTTGAAGCGGGATTGACGCCGTCGACGGATACGGCGGGAAACCTGTTCCTGACGCTGGCCGGCCGCGATCGCACCGCGCCGCCGTTTCTCCTTGGCAGTCATCTCGATAGCCAGCCGACCGGCGGCAAATTCGACGGTGCAGCCGGCGTGATGGCGGCGCTGGAGGCGGCGGTTTCGCTTGCCGAGCAAGGCGAGAAGCCCGCGCGCGACCTCATCGTCGTCGCCTGGATGAACGAGGAAGGCTCGCGCTTCGCCCCGGGCATGATGGGCTCGGAGGCCTTTACCGGCGAGCGCGACATGGACGCAATCCGCGCCGCGCGCGATGCCGACGGCGTCAGCGTTGGCGAGGCGCTCGACCGCCTCCACCACGCTTTCCCTGATGTGCCCCACAGACCGCTCGGCTTTGCGGCCGCAGCCTATCTCGAACTGCACATCGAGCAGGGGCCGTTGCTGGAAGCCGCCGCATGCACCATCGGTGTCGTCACCGGCATCCAGGGCAAGAAGACCTTTCAGGTCGTGGTCGAGGGCGCCGAGGGACACGCCGGCACACTGGCGCAGCAGGAGAGGCGGGATGCGCTCGCAGCCTTTGCCCGGATGGCGACCGCGCTCCATGCGGAAATCGGCACCATCGATATCGACATCAAGTTCACCATCGGCCGCGTCACGGTCGTGCCGAACGCGCCGTCAGTGGTGCCGTCGCGCGTCAGCTTCAGCATCGATCTGCGTCACCCTGATAATGCGGTGCTCGATGCGGCCGGTGCGCGCATCAAAGCACTTTGCCAGGAGACTGTCCCGCCTTGTACGGTCACGGTGACGCCGCTCGTCGATGCGCCCTCAAACGCCTTCGATCCCGCCCTGCGGGCAAGCATCGCGAAGGCCGCGCGCGAGCAGGGGCATTCGGCCATGGACATCCTCTCGGCCGCCGGTCACGACGCCCGGCATCTCGCCAAGGTTTGTCCAGCCGCGATGATCTTCATTCCGTGCCGTGACGGCGCGAGTCACGTCGAGCACGAATGGGCCGAGCCCGATCATGTCGCCGCCGGCGCCTCCGTGCTGGCGCAGGTCCTGCGCGGGCTCGCCTTTGCATCGGCCATCGAGGCATGAGCATGCCGGACGTCGCCTCTCAGGACTACCGCGACGCGATGGCCTGTCTCGGCGCCGCCGTCAGCATCGTCACGACCGACGGCGGTGCGGGCCGCGCCGGATTTAGCGCATCGGCGATTTGCAGCGTCACCGACGATCCGCCGACGCTGCTGGTCTGCATCAACCGCGGCTCCTCCGCCTATGCCAGCGTGGTGCAGAACAGGGTGGTGTGCGTCAACGTGCTCTCGGCCCGGCACGAGCCGCTATCCCGCTTGTTCGGCGGCAAGGTGCCAGCGGATGAGCGATTTGCCGCAGCCGCGTGGTCGACACTCGAAACCGGTGCGCCGGTGCTGGCCGACTGCTCTGCCGCGTTCGACTGCCAAATTGCCGATATCGTCAATGTCGGCACGCATGACGTGCTGTTCTGCCGGGTTGTGGCCCTGCAACGATCCGGCTGCACCGACAATCTGATCTATTTTGGCCGCGCCTACCACACGGTCGGGGTGACTGATCCAGCGGAGACTGGACCCGAATCCGCTCCTGACGCATCCTGAGGCGACGCCGGCGGCCATCGCCTGCCTTCCAGCAACCGCCTCCATGGACAAGAGCCGTCAACCGCACCAGCGCGTCTCCCTTGCGGGGATGCATATCGACCGGACCTCGGCCGTGCCGCTGCATTTGCAGATCGCGGCCCATATCCGCAGCGGGATTCTGCGCGGCGCCTTTCCGGCCGGAACGCAATTCCTGGGCTCGCGGGAGATCGCGCGGGAACTCGGCTGCTCGCGCACGGTGGTGCTGACCGCATGGGATCTGCTCTACGCCGAGGGCTATCTGGAATCGACGCCGCGCGGCAGCGTCATGGTGGCGTCCGTCGCCGCGCCGCATGCGGAGCCGCCTTCGATCACGCCCGCGGCCGCGCCCGCCCACATGTCGAAGCGCTGGCAATCGCTGCTCGGCCTGGAGTACGAGACCAATTGGCCGTCCGTGTTCGCGCCCGGCGCCCCCGATATCTCGACCTTTCCTTTCAAGGAGTGGTCGCGCCTGCTGCGCCAGAGCTGGCAAAATCCGCGCGAGCAGGAGTGCCTCGATCTTCCGCCCGAGGGACATCCGCGCTTGCGGAGCGAGATCGCGAATTTTCTTGGCTCGGTGCGGGGGCTGGTCTGCGCGCCGGAGGAGGTCGTGGTCACATCAGGCACGTCGGGTGCGCTGGATTTCTGTAGCCGGATGATCCTCGATCCCGGCGACGAGGTCTGGGTCGAGGAGCCCGGCTTCATCGAGGCACGCTGGGCCTTGACGGCCGCGGGCGCGAAGCTCGTTCCGATTCCCGTCGATGACAAGGGCCTCGTCGTCTCCGAGGGCATCAGGCGCGCACCGCGTGCGAAGCTGGTCGTGGTCACGCCGTCGCACCAATATCCGCTTGGCGTCAGCATGCATCTGGAGCGGCGGCTCGAGCTGCTGGATTGGGCCAACAGGAACGACGTCTGGGTGATCGAGGACGATTACAATTCCGAGTTCAGGCACCAGGACAGCATGATCGCGTCCCTGCGCTCGCTCGATCGCGAGGGGCGGGTGATCTATTTCGGCACCTTCTCGAAGATCATGATGCCGAATTTGCGGCTCGGCTACTTGGTTGCGAACAGGCGTTTCATCGACGGATTTTCGAAGGGCCGCGCGCGCATCGACGTGCACACCTCCGGCATCGGACAGCTCGCGCTCGCCGAATTCATGCGGGAGGGGCAGCTGCTGCGGCACCTGCGCGGGATGCGGCGGCTCTATGCGGAGCGGCGGAAGGCGCTGATCGATGCGATTACGACGCTGATGCCCGATGATCTCTCCGTGTCCTCCGCCGTCACCGGGCTTCATCTCGTCGCGCTGTTCACCGAGGCGATGCAGGCACGGATGAGCGATCGCGAGGCGGCCGCAAGCCTGAAGCAGGCCGGTATCCACGTGCAGCAATTGTCGCAGAATTTTCTGGAAGCCCCGACGCGGCAAGGGCTGGTGTTTGGCTACGGGCGCCTGCACGTCGAGGATGCCGCGCCGCTGCTCGCGAGAATCGCTGATTGCATCGGCAGCCGTCGCCGCAACGCGCCAACCGGGCCGGCAATATCCTCTCGTACTGTTCGTACAATAAAGAGAGGCTGAGCCGACCGCCATGCATAGCTCGTAGGCATTCAGCTATACCGCAGCGCCACCCGATCGCCTTCAAATTAGACAGACGATCTCAATCGCTCCGATTGCAGTGCAGCGGGCATCACGGTTTGCGCGGTGAAATCCGTGGTGCGCTGCACGTTTCTCGCTTGGAAGGTACGACGTTCATCTGCACTCTGCGGAGGCATCACTGCACCAAAACGTGCAGCGCGTGGCGCGGCGTGCGCCGGCGATCGCGCGCTGGTCTAGTGATTTGCGACAATTCTGGCCCTATCCCGAGCCAGTCGCTCTGTCGCACGCTCGCAGGTGGTGGCATGACAAGGGATGCATGATGAGCGCTCTCGGTTTGGCATTGGACGTTGCGATGAACGGCAAGGACCCGGCGTCCGGTTCGGGCGTCACGCGTAGCTGACTGCACATGAGCTCTTCCGACCATCATTGGGAAGTCGGCACCGATATCGGTGGCACTTTCACCGACATCATCGCCATCCGGCGCGATTCCGCTGAGGCGCGGATCGCAAAAGTGCCGTCGCGGCCTCAGGCGCCGGTTCAGGCGATGCTGGAGGCGATCGAGGCGGTGGGCCTGCGCAAGAGCGAGGTGAAGCGCTTCGTCCACGGCACCACGCGCGTGACCAATGCGATCGTCGAAGGCCGGCTGCCGAAGGTGGCACTGGTCGCGACCGAAGGATTTGCCGATGTGCTGGAGATCGCGCGCTATCGCCGCCGCGATCTCTACCGCCTCGACATTCCCCCGAAATCACCGCCTTTGGTGCCGCCTGAGCGATGCTTTGGGCTGGCCGAGCGCCTCGATCACGAGGGCGGGGTGCTAAAGGCTCTTGATGACGCCGAGATCGAGCGTCTGGTGGCGTGGCTGAAAGGGACCGGCGTCCAGAGCGTCGCGGTCGCGTTGCTTCACGCCTATGCTAATCCCGTCCACGAAAAGATGCTCGGCGAGCGGCTCAAGGACGTCGTCGCCCATGTCTCGCTGTCGCACGAGGTCAACCCTGAAGCCCGCGAATATGAGCGGACCTCGGCGACCGTGTTCAACGCGGCGGCGATGCCGATCGCGGTGGAATATCTCAGCGAGCTGGAGCAGCGGCTGCCGATCCGCCCC
>NZ_AKIY01000061.1 GCF_000282615.1 Bradyrhizobium sp. YR681
CACCGGCGAGCGGCTGCTGCCGGTGGGCACGCTCTACGATCCCTTCATCGAACGCGGCCTCGATGCGCTGAACTATGCCTGCTACCAGGACGCCCGCTTCATGGTGGCGGCGACGCCATCAGGCATCACACTCGCGCCGGAGGGCGGCGCGCACCAGTCGATCGCGACGCCCCTGATCGGCATGGCGCAGGACGGGCTGGCCTCGTTCGAGCCGGCCTTCGTCGACGAGCTCGCCGTGATCATGGCTTTCGGCTTTGAGCACATGCAGCGCGATCCCGGCGAGGGCGGTTCCGTGTACCTGCGGCTCTCCACGCGCAGCATCGAGCAGGCGCAGCGGATCATGACGCCGGAGCTGGAGCAGGGCATCACCGACGGCGCCTATTGGCTGCGCAAGCCCGGGCCCAATGCCGAGCTCGTGATCGCCTATACCGGCGCGGTCGCGCCCGAAGCGATCGAGGCGACCGGCTTCATCGGCGAGAGCCGCCGCGACATCGGCCTGCTCGCGATCACCTCGGCGGATCGTCTTCACGCGGGATGGACCGCCGCACGGAAATTGCGCCGCGATCGCCGCGGCGTGCAGCATCTCAGCCACATCGAAAAGCTGCTGGCGCCGCTGCCGCGCGACTGCGGCCTCGTGACCGTGATCGACGGCCATCCGGCTGCGCTCGGCTGGCTCGGCAGCGTCCGCGGTCACCGCGTCGAGGCGCTGGGTGTCGAGCAGTTCGGCCAGACCGGCAGCATCGCGGACCTTTATCGGCACTACGGCATCGACGCCAACGCCATCATTGATGCGGCCGAAAGCCTCACCACCGGCGCGCCGGTGCTGCATCGGAAGATGGCGGTGTAGTCGGGGTAACTGCCCCGTCATTCCGGGGCGACGCGTAGCGTCGAGCCCGGAATCCATACCCCCGATCGTGGTTATGGATTCCGGGCCCGCGCCAAGTGGCGCGTCCCGGAATGACGCCCGAGGGAGCCTTGCCTCGTTCCCGCCATCGGCTCATATATCCTCCGTCCGCCGCAACGCTGGCCCCGCATATGGCGGGTTCAATTGCCGGCGCTTTCGTGCAAGGATGCCTGCCGAAACGCCCCCACCATGCCCCCAAGAAGAGGTTAACGATGGTCAATCGCATGCAATTCTACATCGACGGCGCCTGGGTCGATCCCGCCGTCAAGAAGTCCACCGCCGTGGTCAATCCGGCGACGGAAGAGGCGATGTACGAGGTTGCGCTGGGCTCCAAGGCTGACGTTGACAAGGCGGTTGCCGCCGCCAAGCGCGCCTTTGCAACATTCTCCCAGACCACCCGCGACGAGCGCGTCGCGCTGCTCACCAAGGTCATCGAGATCTACAAGGGCCGTCTCAAGGAGATCGGTGCTGCCGTCTCCGACGAAATGGGTGCGCCGCTGCCGATGGCAGAGAAGCTCCAGGCCGGCGCCGGCCTTGGCCATCTCATGACCACGCTCGACGTGCTCAAGAACTATCATTTCGAGGAGCCGGTCGGCACCGCCATGGTGCTGCGCGAGCCGGTCGGCGTGGTCGGCATGATCACGCCCTGGAACTGGCCCCTCAACCAGATCGCCTGCAAGGTCGCGCCCGCGCTCGCCGCCGGCTGCACCATGATCCTGAAGCCCAGCGAGTTCACCCCGACCTCGGCCTTGATCTTCGCGGAAATCCTCCACGAAGCCGGCGTGCCGAAGGGCGTGTTCAACCTCGTCAACGGTCTCGGCCCCGAGGTCGGCGCCGCCATGAGCGAGCACCCTGATATCGACATGATCTCGTTCACCGGCTCGACCCGCGCCGGCATCGACGTCGCCAAGCGCGCCGCGCCGACCGTGAAGCGCGTCAGCCAGGAGCTTGGCGGCAAGTCGCCGAACGTCATCCTCGAAGGTGCCGACCTCACAAAGGCGGTGACCGGCGGCGTGATGCACATGTTCAACAACTCCGGCCAGTCCTGCAACGCGCCCTCGCGCATGATCGTGCCGGCTTCGAAGATGAAGGAAGTTGCCGCGATCGCGAAGGCCGTCGCCGACAAGACCAAGGCCGGCGATCCCCGCGCCGAAGGCACCACCATCGGCCCGGTCGTCAACCGCGGCCAGTGGGACAAGATCCAGGGCCTCATCAAGAAGGGCATCGACGAGGGCGCAACGCTCGTCGCCGGCGGCCCGGGCCTGCCCGAAGGCGTCAACAAGGGCTTCTACGTCCGTCCGACCATCTTCGCCGACGTCACCCCCGACATGACGATCGCCCGTGAAGAAATCTTCGGACCGGTGCTGACCATCATCGGCGCCAAGGACGAAGCCGAGGCCGTGCACATCGCCAACGACACGCCCTATGGTCTTGCCGGCTACGTCACCGGCGCATCGGTGGAGGACGCCAAGCGCGTCGGCCGCCAGATCCGCGCCGGCAACGTCAATCTCCAGGGCGTGCCCAACGACCGCACCGCGCCGTTCGGCGGCTACAAGCAGTCCGGCAACGGCCGCGAGTGGGGCAAGTACGGCCTCGAGGACTTCCTCGAGGTGAAGGCGGTTGCCGGCTTCAACGCCGCGTAAGCTTTAGCGCCTGAACAAACAAGACGCCGGAGCGGGAAGCCGCTCCGGCGTTTTTCGTTCGTAGCCCGCATGGAGCGGAGCGTAATGCGGGGCCGGTCCCAGGATTGCGCTCCGCTCCATCCGGGCTACGGGCCTTCGCGAAAGGCCTATCCCCCCACCGCCCCCTGCGTGTTCACATACGGTGCGTAGGGTGGGCAAAGCGAAGCGTGCCCACGATTACTTGTTTGTCGCGCGATGGTGGGCACGTCGCTACGCTCCTTTGCCCACCCTACGAGACCGTCGCCGCGCAGAGACTATCCTCCCACCGCGCCCTGCGTGTTCACATACAGCGCGTAGATCGACTGGCTCGCCGCCATGAACAGGCGGTTGCGCTTGACGCCGCCGAAGCAGAGATTGGCGCAGCGTTCGGGCAGCGCGATGCGGCCGATCATGACGCCGTCGGGCGCGAACACCACCACGCCGTCGAGCTCGGGATCTCCCATGCCCCAGCCGCACCAGAGATTGCCGTCGATGTCGCAGCGCATGCCGTCGGGCGTCCCCGGACCTGCATCGATGTGGACGCGCTTGTTGGAGATCGTGGTGCCGTCGGCCGAGACGTCATAGGCGAGGATTTTCCGGTTCGGCACGCCGCGCGATTCCACGACGTAGAGAATTTTCTCGTCCGGCGAGAAGCAAAGCCCGTTCGGACCGAGCACGCCCTCGGCGACGACGGTCGCCTTGCCGGTCTGGGGATCAAGCCGATAGACATTCGGATCGATCTCGCTCTCGGCCTTGTAGCCCTCATAATTGCCGAGCAGGCCGAAGGTCGGATCGGTGAACCAGATCGCGCCGTCCGATTTAACAACGACATCGTTCGGCGAGTTCAGCCGCTTGCCGTTGAATTGATCCATCAGCACGGTGATGCTGCCGTCATATTCGGTGCGGGTCACGCGGCGTCCGCCATGCTCGCAGGTGACGAGCCGGCCTTGGCGGTCACGCGTATTGCCGTTGGCGAAATTGGAAGGCTTGCGGAACACGCTGACCGCGCCGGTCTCCTCCTCCCATTTGATGATGCGCTGGTTCGGAATGTCGCTGCAGAGCAGATAGCGCCCGTCGCCGAACCAGACCGGCCCCTCCGCCCAGCGCAGGCCGGTCGCCAGCCGCTCCACCGCCGACAGTTTCAGCCAGTATTTTTCGAAGCGCGGATCGAGTGCGTGAATGGCCGGATCGGGATAGTAGCTCGCCGGCCGCCAGCTTGGCCGCTCCTGGGTGTGGGACGATGCCTCATTCATGTCGGTTCTCTCGTTTCGTTCCCTCTGGACATTCCTGCTATCATTAGGGACACGTGACCGCAAATCGGTCACCAACGGCGAGGGACAACATGCCGCGTATTCTGATGACGGGCGCTTCGGGCGGAATCGGCACGAGCCTGCGAAAACTGCTGCCGCCGATCTACCCTGATCTCCTGCTCTCCGACATCAAGCCGCCGGCCGATCTCGGCGCGAACGAGAAGTTCAAGGCGGCGGACCTTGCCGACCTCGCACAGTGCGAAGCGATTTGCGAGGGCGTCGACGGCATCATCCATTTCGGCGGCTATTCGGTCGAAGGCACCTGGGACCAGATCCTCCAGGCCAACATCATCGGTGGCTACAATCTGTTCGAGGCCGCGTATCGCAAGGGCGTCAAGCGCGTGGTGTTCGCCTCGTCGAACCACGCCGTCGGCTTCTATCCGCGCCACCACAAGATCGGCACCGACGTCACCCCGCGCCCCGACGGTCGCTACGGCGTCAGCAAGGTGTTCGGCGAGGCCGTCGGCGCGCTCTATGCCGACAAGCACGGGCTGAAGGTGACGTGCCTGCGCATCGGCAATTTCGGCGACATGCCGCTCGACCTGCGCCGGATGTCGATCTGGCTCAAGCCCGACGACCTCGTGCAGCTCTGCCGCATCGGCCTCGAGCATCCCGACATCCATTTCGAAGTCTTCTACGGCGCCTCCCTCAACGATCGCGCCTGGTGGGACAATCACCGCGCCTACGAATTCGGCTATCGCCCCACCGGCCGCTCCGAGGATTTCCGCGAGCACGCCATGGCCGAGCAGGCCAAGCTGAAGCCGGATCCGGTTGGCGATTATTTCCAGGGCGGCACGTTCTGCAGCATGGAGTTCGATGGCGATACCAGCCGGATCATCGACTGGAATAAGCGGTAGGACGCATTGAGGTCTTGGCAAACGAAAGGGCCGTCTCGAAAGACGGCCCTTGTTTGTTATTCGACGATCTCGACGATCCGGTGTGTTCGCGGCTCGACCAGCACGGTGCGACCGTTCACCACCGTATAGCGATACTCACGGGCGCCGTACTCGGGCGGCACCTCGTAATAGGTCACGCCCTCTTCAGGAAGAACCGCCCCGACTCTCACATCCTCGCGGTACTGATATGAAGGCCGCCGCTGTTCGACAACGTAGGAGTGAAAGCGCGGGCGCTGATCGACACCAAGGACTCCCGCCACGCCGCCAACGACGCCGCCGACGACGCCACCTACAACAGCGCCGACCGGGCCCGCCGCTCGCTCACCGTCTCGCGCACCGCGTTCGACGCCTCCGGGCACGCCCTGGGCCTGGGTCGCTACGGGAAGCAGGACGGCGACAGCAATAGCGGCAGCTCCGACAAAACGGCAAATCATGGCAGCTCCTAGGTGGGGGATTGGTGCTAGACAAGCATCAACTCGACCATAGGTTCCTCGGAGAATATGGAGATGCGGCGCGATTTTCTGGACAAGTGGTTGCGACCTGTCACCCGCAAAAGCGATCACGCAGGTAGCTTGGATGCTCTATTGCGGTGATTTTTCAGCCGCAATCCTTGCCAGATAATCCTTCTTGCTGAACTGCATGTGATCCACGCAGAGCTGCGCCAGCGCCCAGCTGTCGCGGCCCTTCAACAGCTCGATCATCAGCTCGTGCTGGCGCCGTGACTGCGCGAGGCCATCGCGGTCGGCGAGGTTTTTCGCGCGCATCGGCAGCGTCAGGTTCATGTAGTCCTGGAGCGAGCCTACCAGATAGGGATTGCCGCAAGCCGAGAACAGCGCGAGGTGGAAGGCGTCGTTGGCCTCGTGGATGCCGCGCAGATCCTGAATGTCCGCCTTCGCGCAATATTGTCGTTGCAGCCCGGTCAGCTCGTCGATCAGGGCCTGCGGCGCGGGCAGGGGGACCATCAGCGCGGCCTGCCGGGTCAGCATCTCCCGGACCTCGTAGATCTGCCGGACCTCCTCGGCGGAATAGAACCGCACGGTGGCGCCGACATTCTTCTCGCGGCGGACGATGCCGCGGCGCTCGGCATCGACCAGCGCCTGACGCACGAAGTGCCTGGAGGTGCCGTAGCGCGACATCAGCGCGTCCTCGGTCAGGCGCGCGCCCGGCGGCAGGCGGCCGAAGATGATGTCTTCCTCCAGCCGCGCGACGACGTCGTCCGGGTCGTCGCGCCGGACTGCCGTTGCCTCAGCGGTGCGAATGTCGGACATGCAATCAGCCTTCCCGGCGCCTGGCCGGTCCGCCTTGTGGAGCAGGGAAGGGGCAGATTGTCAATAATTTGCGTCTCAGATCGCGCATTGAGCCCGAAAGCGCGACAATATGGACCAATCTTATTGACAATCGAGGGGCAGGCTGTACGACAATGGCAACGTAAGGAGTGGCATGATGACGAGTGGCTTGCGCAAGGGTCTGACGAGCTATGGCGATGCCGGCTTCTCGCTGTTCCTGCGCAAGGCGTTCATCAAGGCCATGGGCTATTCCGACGACGCGCTGGAGCGCCCGATCGTCGGCATCACCAACACCTACAGCGACTACAATCCCTGCCACGGCAACGTTCCGCAGATCATCGAAGCCGCCAAGCGCGGCGTGATGCTGTCGGGCGCAATGCCATTCGTGTTTCCGACCATCTCGATCGCCGAGAGCTTTGCGCATCCGACCTCGATGTATCTGCGCAATCTGATGGCGATGGACACCGAGGAAATGATCCGCGCACAGCCGATGGATTCGGTGATCGTGATTGGCGGATGCGACAAGACGCTGCCGGCGCAGGTGATGGCCGCGATCAGCGCCGATTTGCCGACCGTGGTCATCCCCGTCGGTCCCATGGTGGTCGGCCATCACAAGGGCGAGGTGCTGGGCGCCTGCACCGATTGCCGCCGGCTCTGGGGCAAGTATCGCGCCGGCGAAATGGATGATGTGGAGATCGAGGCGGTGAACGGCCGCCTTGCGCCGTCAGTCGGCACCTGCATGGTGATGGGCACGGCCTCGACCATGGCCTGTATGGTCGAGGCCATGGGGCTGTCGCTGCCGATGAGCGCGACGATCCCGGCGCCGCATGCCGAGCGCTTCCGTCTGGCGGAGGCGAGCGGCCGGGTTGCGGCCGAGATGGCCAAGACCAAGGGGCCGAAGCCGAGCGAGCTGTTGACGCCGGCCTCTTTCAAGAATGCGCAGGTCGTGCTCCAGGCGATCGGCGGTTCGACCAACGGCCTGATCCACCTGACCGCGATGGCACATCGTTCGCCGCACCGGCTCGATCTCGAAGTGTTCGACCAGATCGGCCGCGAGGTGCCGGTGCTGATCGATCTCAAGCCGTCCGGCGAGCACTATATGGAGCATTTCCATCACGCCGGCGGCGTGCCGAAACTGCTGGCGCAGCTCGGCGACCTCGTCGATCTCGATGCGAAGACCATTGCCGGCCAGACGCTGCGCGATGTCGTCGCCAATGCCGAGGACGTACCCGGCCAGGACGCGATCCGCTCGCGCGACAATCCGATCAAGAAGGAAGGCGGTCTCGCCGTCCTGCACGGCAATCTCGCGCCGCGTGGTGCCGTGATCAAGCAGTCGGCCGCGAGCCCGAAACTGTTGCAGCACACCGGGCGCGCGGTGGTGTTCGAATCCGTCGAGGACATGACCTTGCGGGTCGACGATCCCGAGCTCGACGTGACCGCCGACGACGTGCTGGTGCTGCGCAATGCCGGCCCCAAGGGCGCGCCCGGCATGCCCGAGGCGGGTTATCTGCCGATCCCGAAGAAGCTCGCGCGCGGCGGCACCAAGGACATGGTCCGCATTTCGGATGCGCGCATGAGCGGCACTGCGTTCGGCACCATCGTGCTGCACATCACGCCGGAATCCGCCGTCGGTGGGCCGCTGGCACTTGTGAGGAACGGCGACATGATCAGCCTGGATGTTGCCAAGCGCAGCATCGAGCTGCTCGTCGATGCGGCCGAGCTGGAGAGCCGCCGTGCCGAATTGAAGCCGGCGGCTGCGCCCGAGGAAGCGCGGCGCGGCTATGCCTGGCTGTTCAACGAGACCATCATGCAGGCCGACGAGGGCTGCGATTTCGATTTCATGCAGAGGACTGGCAAGAAAACCTAGAAGCAGACTGAGACGGGGTGATCAACCACCCGAACGAGCGCTCAGACCGCACAAGCGGCGGGCGATAAAACAGGGGGAAACGATGATTGCACGATCCATTCGTGGGCTCGCGGCTGCGGCCGCCTTGCTTTTCGTCACGGGAGCCGGGGCACAGGAGGTGAAGCATTATCGCTTTGCCTACGACCAACCGCGCAACACCGGCTATTCCATCGCGGGCGACCTCTTTGCCGACAAGCTCAAGGAATTGAGCAAGGGCACCATGATCATCGACCAGTATCCCGGCGCGCAGCTCGGCCAGGAGCCGCAGGTGCTCCAACTCGTGAAGGCCGGCGACGTCGAGTTCTCGATCATCTCTTCGGCCAACACAGCGACGATTTCGCCGCAGGCCGGCGTGATGTCGCTGCACTATCTGTTCCGCGACGAGAACCACGTGGTCAAGGGTCTGGCCGATCCCCGTGTGTTCGAAGCCCTCAAGACCATGATCGACGAGACCACGCAGGGGCTGCACGTGATCGCGACCGGCTCGCAGGGTGTGCGCCACATGTACTCGAAGCGGGAGATCCACAATGTGGCCGATATCAAGGGCCTGAAGATCCGCGTGCAGGCGACCGCGACCGAGGACACCATGTTCCCGGCCTATGGCGCCCAGACCGTGCACATGCCGTTCGGCAGCGTCTACACGAGCTTGCAGACCGGCGTGGTCGACGTCGCCGAGAACAGCATCAACGTTTACCTCGTCAACAAGCATTACGAGGTCGCCCCGGTCCTCAACATCACCGAGCACGAGGCCAACAACGCGCTGGTGTTCATCTCCGACAAACTCTGGCAGAGCCTGTCGGCCGAACAGAAGGGGTGGGTGCAGGCCGCGGCCAACGAGATCAGCACCAAGGAGCCGCAGAAGGCGTTCGATCTCGAACGCAGCGCGGCCGAGAAGCTGAAGAAGATGGGCGTGAAGATCGTCGACAATGTCGACAAGAAGACCTTTACGGCGATCGCCGATCCCTATCTCGACAAGCTCGCCAAGGAGCTCGGCCCGCACGCCGAGAAGGTCAAGGATCTGATCCGGTCGATCAATTAGGTCGCTCGCGGAAGACGGTGCGCTCCCTCTCCCGCTTGCGGGAGAGGGTCGGGGAGAGGGTGTCTCCACAACGGGACAATCCCCCAGAGGAAGGAACCCTCACCCGCGTCGCATTGCTTTGCGACCTCTCCCGCAAGCGGGAGAGGTGTAGCCAACCCGCAGCCGGGGACGCCAATGCCCATCGCCGACAAACTGCTGGTACAACGGCAACGCCACCTGAAATGGCGCTGGCTCGACTGGCTCGAGCTTGCGCTGATGATCCTCTGCGGCGTGCTGTGCTTCGGCTTCTCGCTGTCGGTGACCGCCGACATCGTCACCCGCACCATCGGCCATCCCTGGCTGTGGCTTCAGGAGGTCACATCGACGCTGTTCGTCTATGCGATCTTCGTCGGCACGGCGGCGGCGACGCGGCGCAACGACCACCTCTATCTCACCGCGATCTCCGAGGCGATGCACGGCACGTCGCGGCTGATCGTCGAAGTCATCATCCGCATCGTCGTGCTCGGGGTCGCCTTCTGCCTGATCTGGTACGGCTACCAGAACTATCTCCGCGGTTTCGGCAGTTTTCGATTGCCGTCGGGGACGCCGATCGCCTCGCTCTACGCGATCATCCCGTTGTCGGGCGTGCTGATCGGCCTGTTCACCATCGAGCAGCTCGTCAACGGCTTGCGCAACGGTTTTGACCATCCCGAGCCTCCGGAAGAGGACGGGGCGCCCGTCGTCACCGACGCACAGATGAGGGCGCAGCCGTGAGTGCACCCGTTGTCCTGGCATTGATGACGATCTGCTTCCTGTCGTTCGGCTATCTCGGAGTCCCCGTGCCATTCTCGCTGATGGCCGGCGTCTTCATCGGCGCGCTCCTGTCCGACGTGTCGCTCGCGGCAATCATCCAGAAGATCTTCGACGGCGTCGATTCCGAGGCGCTGCTGGCGATACCGTTCTTCCTCCTGGTCGGCGAGCTCATGAGTTCGGCCAATGTGGTGGTGCGAATAGCCAATCTCTCGGTGTCGCTGGTCGGGCATATCAGGGGTGGGCTGTCGCAGGTCGTGGTCGTCTTCAGCATGTTCTTCTCGGAAATGTCGGGCTCGACCACGGCCGACGTCGCCGTGATGAGCCGAGCGCTCGGCGGCCCGATGAAGCGCGAAGGTTACGAGCCCGCCTTCATCGCCGCGATCATCGCCTCCGCCTCGACCATCGCGGCGCTGGTGCCGCCGAGCATCACGGCGGTGGTCTATGGCGCGGTCGGCAATGTCTCGATTGCCGGCCTGTTCATGGCGGGCGTCGTGCCCGGCCTGATGATCGGCTTCGGCCTGATGATCTACTGCTATTTCTTCGGCCCGTCCGGCCTGCGCAAGCCACGCGCGCCGCTGCGCCAGGTGATGTTCGCGGCCGGCGATGCGGCGCTGCCGATGATGATCCCGGTGATCCTGCTCGGCGGCATCCTGACCGGCTGGTTCACGCCGACGGAAGCCGGCGTCGTTGCCGTGGTCTGGATCATCCTGGTCGTGATCCCCGCGCTCAACCGCGGCCATATCAGGAAGATCCCGTACGATTTCTGCCTCGCCGGCCTGATCTTCTCGCTGCCGCTGGTGACGATCGGCGCCGCCAACGCGTTCGGCTGGATGCTCGCCTATTTGCGCGGCGCCAGCTACATCGCCGATGTGATCACCTCGATTGCCGGGAACGATCCGCATCTGATCATGCTGCTGATGGTGCTGCTGTTCACCGTGGTTGGCGACTTCATCGAGCCGGTGCCGACCATCATCATCTTCATGCCGCTGGTGAACGCGCTGACGGAAGCGGGCGACATCAACGGCGTACACATGGGCGTGGTGCTGATCGCAACGCTCGCCTTCGGCCTGATCACGCCGCCTTATGGCCTGGTGCTGCTGATGGCGTCGAAATTCGTCGGCATCAGTTTTGCCAAAGCGTTACGGGCGGCATTGCCGATCTATGTCGTGTTCCTGGCGACGATCGCGTTCGCGATCTATTTCCCGAGCGTGGTGCTGTGGCTGCCGCAGCAGGTGTTGCCGGAGTCGGTCGGCTGCTTCAAGTCGCCGGCGGGGACGGGCTACATTTGTCCTAAATAATGGCCTGCTCGACGCGCCAGTCGGCTCCTTCGCGCAGATAGCGGAACGGCGTGCCGTGGCTGTTCTTGAAATAGCTGCCGGAGAGCGCTTTGGCCATGCCCTGCATCACCGCGTCATGGCAGACGAACAGCAGGTCGTCGCCGGGATGACGGTCGAGCCAGGCGGAAACGCAGGCGAGCGACCGCTCGGCCATAGCGTCCCAGTTCTCGCCGTCGGCGGGCAGGATCGAGACAAGGCCGGTCGCGGAATTGACGCCGTGCTTGATCATGAGGTCGCGGACGGGCAGGCCCTCAAAGCTGCCGAAATCGAACTCGATGATCCCGACGTCGATCGCAAGCGGCACCGAGATCGCGTCCGCGATGATCTCGGCCGTTTTCGCCGCGCGCACCAGCGGGCTTGCGACGATGCGGCTGATGCCGAAGCCGCGCAACATGCTGGCTGCCTCATGCGCCTGCCGCAGCCCGTCCTCGTTCAACGGATTGTCGGTGCGGCCCTGGAACAGCCCCTTGCGATTCCAGTCGGTCGCGCCGTGGCGCAGGCCGTAGAAACTGCGCGCGGGTGTCACTTCGACTTGCTCGTGAATTTCTTCACGGCAGCGCGAAACTCCTCCGTGTTCATCGCCATGATGATCTTGTGCTCTTCGGCGTCGAGCTGCTGCTTCACCGGCGTGGTGGCAGCCGCATAGACCAGCGATTTGGTGCCTGATATCGCCGCGGGCGGGTTTTGCGCCAGCCGCTCGGAGAGCTGCCGTGTCGCCGCTTTCAGCTCGGTCGCGGGCACGGTCCTGGCGACGAGGCCCCATTCATAGGCCTGCTGCGCGGTAAAATTGTCCTCCGACAGGAAAATCTGGAGCGCGCGGCGCGAGCCGACCGTGCCGACGATCCCGACCGTGGAGCCGCCGTCCGGCGAGACGCCGATCTTGGCGTAGGCCGGTGTGAATTTGGCGTCGTCGGCGGCGATGCAGAGATCGGTGACGAAGGCGAGGCCCATGCCGGCGCCGGCGGCCGAACCGTGGACGCTCGACAGCGAGATCTTCGGCATCCGCCTGACGATCTCGATGAAGGCGTGATAGTGCTTGAGCAGCTCGCCGACGACGGGCGTCACCGTGCCCGCTTCTGCGGCAGCACCGATCGTCTGCAAATCGCCGCCGGCCGAGAAGGCGCGGCCTTCGCCTTCGAGGACCACGACGCGGATGGCGTCGTCACCTTCGATATAGGAAGCTAGCTGTTCGAGCTTCTGCGCGATCGCGAGGTTGATCGAGTTGAATGCTGCGGGACGGTTGAGCGTGATGGTCGCGATCGCACCGTCGATCCGCAGCAGAGCGGGATCGTCGGGCTGGGAGACGGGAGCTGGCATCTGGAATATCCCCGGCATGAGGTTCGTTGCTGCAACTAAATCGCAGAAGGCGAGGGGTGACAATCCCTGCGTACGGGCCTTGCGTCGCGCGGAATGATCGGCTCAAATAGGGCGCCTTCGTTTAGGGACGGACACGAGCGCCGGCTCCTCCTGGGCAAGCCAAGCCAAACTCAGTGAGAGGAGACGACATGGGTGATGCTCGTGTCTTGCGGAAAAGGGCTGTCCAATGACTGACGGTCCGGTGATCATCGTCGGTGCCGGCCATGGCGGCTACCAGGTCGCGGCATCCCTGCGCCAGGCGGGTTTTTCGGATCGCATCTGCCTGATCAATGACGAGGCGCATCTGCCCTACCAGCGGCCGCCTTTGTCCAAGGCCTACATCAAGGGTTCCGCCGGGCCCGAGAGCCTGATGTTCCGCCCCGAAAAATTCTACCAGGACCAGAAGATCGAGCTGATCGCGGGCCGTGCCGTGTCGATCGACCGCGCCGGGCACAAGGTGCTGCTCGCCTCAGGCGAGACGCTTGCCTACGGCCATCTCGTGCTGGCGACCGGCGCGCGCAACCGGCTGCTCGATCTGCCCAATGCCAATCTGCCCGACGTGAAATATCTGCGCATCCTCGATGAGAGCGAGGCGCTGCGAAAGATCATGCCGTCGAAGTCGCGTGTGGTGGTGATCGGTGCCGGCTTCATCGGCCTGGAATTCGCGGCGACCGCGCGGATCAAGGGTCTCGAGGTCGACGTGCTCGAGCTAGCCCCGCGCGTGATGGCGCGCGCGGTGACGGCGGAGGTCTCGGAATATTTTCAGGCCCGGCATCGCGAGGCCGGCATCCGCATTCACTTGGGTGTGCAGGCAACCTCGATCGAGGCCGAGAACGGGAAAGTCACCGGCGTCTCCTTGAGCGATGGCCGGCATCTGCCCGCCGACCTCATCGTGGTCGGCGTCGGCGTGCTGCCGAATATCGAGCTGGCGGCGGAGGCGGGGTTGCCGGTTGCGGCCGGCATCATCGTCGACGAATATCTCGCGACCGCCGATCCTGATATCTCCGCGATCGGCGATTGCGCGCTGTTCGCAAGCCCGCGCTTCGGCGGCTCGCTGCGGCTGGAATCGGTGCAGAACGCGACCGACCACGCCCGCTGCCTCGCGGCGCGGCTGACCGGCGACAAGAAGCCTTACGACGGCCATCCCTGGTTCTGGAGCGACCAGGGCGACGACAAGCTCCAGATGGCGGGGCTCACCACCGGCTACGACCGCGTCGTGCTGCGCGGCGATCCCGCCAAGAAGGCATTCTCGGCGTTCTGCTACAAGGGTGAGAAGCTGCTCGGCATCGAGTCCGTCAACCGCGCCGGCGATCACATGTTCGGCCGCCGCTTGCAGGCCATGGACCGCTCGATCACGCCGGAGCAGGCCGCCGACGAAAGTTTTGACCTGAAGGGCGCGCTGGCGTGAGTCTTTTCTTCCTCGCCCCGCTTGCGGGGAGAGGGTCGGGGTGAGGGGGACTCTCCACGGGGACGGTGAGAATTGGACGCGCGGAGACTCCC
The DNA here is from genome assembly GCF_000282615.1 of Bradyrhizobium sp. YR681. Lineage (GTDB taxonomy): Bacteria > Pseudomonadota > Alphaproteobacteria > Rhizobiales > Xanthobacteraceae > Bradyrhizobium. The sequence continues at coordinate 13,988 of NZ_AKIY01000061.1, forward strand.
CCTCACCCGGATTGCATCTGCGATGCAATCCGACCTCTCCCCGCAAGCGGGGCGAGGTGAAGAAAGCGCGGAGCCTATAAGATCGCCGCCACCTCCGCGGCCGTCGGCATCGACGGCCCGGCGCCCATGCGCTGGACGCTGATCGACGCGGCGGTGTTGGCGAAGGCAAGGGCCGTGCGCAGTTGCACGCCATCAGCCAACTGCGCTGCGAGCGCGCCGACGAAGCAATCTCCGGCGCCCGTAGTGTCGACGGCCTTCACCACGCGGCCCGGCACCGTGAACTCTTCGCGGCCGGCCAGCGCCAGCACGCCGCGCTTGCCGAGCGTGATGCAGATGGTCTGGTCGTTGCGCGCCTGAAGTTTTCGCGCGACGTCGATGATCCGCGCAGCAGTATCGTCCTCCGAGAGCTCCACGCCGGCGAGGAACCCAAGCTCAGTCTCGTTCAGCACGAGGATGTCGACCAGCGCCAGCATCTCGCTCGACATCTTCTGCGCCGGCGCCGGGTTGAGCAGTGTCGTTGCCCCGGTCGCCCGCGCCCGCGCAAAGAACGCGGCGATCGTCGGCAGCGGAATCTCGAACTGGCTGACGGCGACATCGCCCTTTGCCAGCGGAACGGAGGCCACATCCTCCGCGCTGACCAGCGCATTGCTGCCGGGAATGACGACGATGGTGTTGTCGGACTCGGCGACGGTGATGATCGCGGTGCCGGTATGCGTGTCGGCCTCGCGCACTGAGCCGAGATCGACGCCCTGCGCGGAGAGAAACGTCCTCAGCTCCGCCCCGAACGAATCCGTCCCCAGCCGCCCGATCAGCGTGGTCTTCGCGCCGAGCCGTGCCGCCGCGACCGCCTGGTTCGCACCCTTGCCGCCCGGAAAATACAGCACCTCGCGGCCCGCGACGGTCTCGCCGACCCTGGGGTGGCGATCGGCGGTTGCCACCACATCCATGTTGATGCTGCCGGCGACGAAGACGCGCCCCATGACATACCCTTGCGAAGCCTAGGCGCGAACCTCGAACTCGTGCCTGACCTTGGCGATGTCGACAAGTGTCGGCAGGCCGGCCTCGTTGCCGAGCCGCTGGATCTTGAAGGTCGAGGCTGCCCGGGCAAAGTCAAAATGCTCGTGCCAGCTTTTGCCGGGATGCGCCAGATACGAATAGACATAGGCGCCGTGGAACACGTCGCCGGCACCATTGGTGTCGATCACCCGCTCGCGCGGGATCGGCATTGCCGGCATGGTCTCGACCGCGCCGGTTTCGTTGTACCAGAGCAGGCCCTTCTCGCCCATGGTGACGCCGCCGATCTTGCAGCCGCGCCCTTTGAGATAGTCGAGCATCTTCTCCGGCGTCAGGTCCATCTGCTCGCACAGGCGCTCGGCGACGATGGCGACGTCGATGAATTCCAACAGCTCATGCGTGTTGGTGCGCAGGCCGCCGCCGTCGAGCGAGGTCAATATGCCGGCCTCGCGGCAGACCTTGGCATAGTGGATCGCCGCATCGGGCTGATGGCCGTCGATGTGCAGCGCGCGGCAGCCGCCGAGATTGAGGATCGGGAACGGATGGATATGCTCGTCGTCGCGGCAGCGGACGATGGCGCGCTTGCCGTCCTTGGGCATGATGAAGGACAGCGAGGACTGGTTCACCTTGCGCGCGTGCAGCGAGATCGCGTATTTCGCGCACATGTCCATGAACATGCGGCCGAGCCAGTCGTTGGCCGCGGTGGCGACGAGATCGGGCACGATGCCGAGCTTGGCGCAGCAGAACGCCGCCGTCACCGCATTGCCGCCGAAAGAGACCGCGTAGTCGGTCGCCACGTGCTTCTCGTCGCCGGTCGGCATGTGGTCGGTGATGAAGACGACGTCGATATAGGTCTGTCCGATAAAGAGAGCCTGCATTGGTTGTCCGTGATGCGCTGGGTGGTCCCGGCCGGCTGCTTACCTTAGCACCGCTTCGGCGGGAGCAAGGCCAAAAATATTCGCAACGCCATGGCCATAGGCGCTTGAGGTCGGTATGGGGCCGGAATACGACCGTGGCAGGGCCAGCGCTGCCCGGGCGGTGCGAAGCGCCCGTTCGGGCGATTCGGTTCCGGCCCTGTCGGGAGGGAGAAAACATGATCACCGGCCTCGATCACGTCGTCGCTCTGGTCAAGGATATCGGCGCGGCCAAGGCGGCCTATCAGACGCTGCTCGGGCGTGCGCCGGCCTGGCAGAATTCCGGCGAGGGCGCCGACCGGGTGCTGTTCACCCTCGACAACATGACCATCGAGCTGATGGCGCCGAGCGGCTTCAGCGTCACCGCCGACCGGATGCGCGCGCTGCTCGACGACCACGAGGGCGTGCTCGCCAGCCTGTGCTTTCGTGTCGCAGACATGGGCAAGATGCACCGGCGGCTGGAGCGGGTGGCGCTCAAGCCCGATCCGGTCGCCGAGGTCGAAAGCAGCGATGCCGCGACCGATGCCGTCCTGCATTGGAAGCGCACGCGCGCGGCGACGGAACTGACGCGCGGCGTGCGCATGTTCTTCCTCGAGCTGGCCGAGGAGCGTCCCAAATCTGTCGTGACCGACATCGCGCCGATCGACGCGCTCGACCATGTCGTCATCACCACCGAGGATTCCGACCGCGCCGCCGCGCTCTATGGCGCGCGGCTCGGGCTTGATCTCGCGCTCGATCGCTCGCACCAGGATTGGGGCCAGCTGATGTTCTTCCGCTGCGGCGACCTCATCGTCGAGGTGGTGCGCCGCCCTGTGGCGGGCGGCGATTCCGCGCATGACCGCCTCTGGGGCCTGAGCTGGCGCGTCGCCGACATCGACGCCACCCGCGCCCGCCTGATCGCGAGCGGTCTCGACGTCACCGAAGTCCGCAACGGCCGCAAGCCGGGCACGCGGATCATGACGGTCAGGACCGGCACCTGCGGCATCCAGACCGTGCTGCTGGAGCGCTCGCCGAAGCCGGTGGAGTGAGGGCACGGTCTCTCCTCGCGAAGACTCCCGTAGGGTGGGCAAAGGCGCACTTGCGCCGTGCCCACGTCTTCCAACAAGTATCCAAGACGTGGGCACGCTTCGCTTTGCCCACCCTGCGAGACCGCGTCCGCGGCACGAGATCGTTCTCAAATGTCCGCGCGCATGATAAAGCCGATCCAGACGGTCACCCAGCGAGCACCCGGTTTGGCGAAGGCGAAGGCAAAGCGAACTCTGAAATGGCAGCGCGATCCCGAGGGAATGCGGCTGCGCATTCTCGAAGCCGCCAAGCAGGAGTTTTCCACCCACGGGCTCGCCGGCGCCCGCGTCGACCGCATCGCGGCCAAGGCCGGCGCCAACAAGCGCATGCTGTACTACCATGTCGGCAACAAGGACGAGCTCTACCTTGCGGTGCTCGAGGGCGCCTATGACAAGATCCGCAGCGAGGAGCGGGGGCTCGATCTCGAACATCTCGATCCGCCCGAGGCGATCCGCCGCCTGATCGAGTTCACCTGGAGCTATTTCCTGCGCAATCCCGAGTTCCTGTCGCTGCTCCAGACCGAGAACCTCGCGCGCGCAAAACACCTGAAGAAATCGACCAAGGTCAAGTCGATGCATTCGCCCTTCGTCGAGATGATCCGCACCGTGGTGCGGCGCGGCGTCGAGAGCGGCGATTTCCAGGTCGCGGTCGATCCGGTGCAGCTCTACATCTCGATCGCGGCGCTCAGCTTCTTCTATCTCTCGAACTCGGCGACCCTGAGCGTGATCTTCGGCCGAGACCTGCTCGCCAAGGACGCCAAGGACGAGCGCCTCGCGCACATGGCCGGCCTCGTGCTGGCTGCGCTGACGGGCCGGTCGGCCGCGCTGTTCGAGATCGCGAAGGCGCCGAAGTCGCGCACGGTGGTGGCGCAGACGGTGTAGTCCGTAGCCCGGATGAAGCAAAGCGCAATCCGGGACACCTGTCGGTCGTGGCACCAACCCCGGATTACGCTTCGCTCCATCCGGGCTACGAGGCGGTGACCTCGCACCTTGCTCCGTCATTGCGAGCGCAGCGAAGCAATCCAGAATGGTTCCGCAGCAGCTGGATTGCTTCGCTGCGCTCGCAATGACGAGGATGTTGCAGCGTGCTCAACTATTTGACCGTCCCCCTGAGGTGGACGCGAAGCGGCCCTCGAAGGGCGACGGCCGGGATAGTGACGGCGCAAAACGTCACAGGGAAACCTCTGGACAGTATTTATCCAACGGGTTAATTTCTCCCCACAACGAAGAAGAATGCCGGGAGTTGAGACGTGGCCGAACCGAAGCCGCAAAATGCTCTGTCCATGGTGCTGAATGCGGCCTGGGTTCGGCCGTTTTTGTTCCTGGTCTTCATCGTCGTCGCCTGGGATCTCGCGATCCGCATCTTCAGGATTCCCGCCTACCAGATCCCGTCGCCCGGCGATGTTCTGGCGGTGCTGCGCACCGACTGGCCGGAACTGCTGCGTCAGTCCTGGCCGACCACCTATGCGACTGTGTGCGGCTTCGCGCTCTCGGCGCTGTTCGGTATTCCCGTCGCGATGCTGATCGCGGGCTCCAGGACGGTGGAGAGCTACGTCTATCCGCTGCTGGTATTCTCGCAATCCGTGCCCAAGATCGCGATCGCGCCACTGTTCGTGGTCTGGTTCGGCTTCGGCATCATTCCAAAAGTCATTTCCGCATTCCTGCTCGGCTTCTTTCCCGTGGTGGTCTCCGCCGTGCAGGGCTTCAAGTCGGTCGATCCTGACATGGTCGATCTCGCCCGCGCCATGCAGGGCAGCCGCTTCCAGGTGTTCCGGGCGGTGAACCTGCCGCACGCGCTGCCCGCGATCTTCTCCGGCCTCAAGGTATCGGTGACGCTGGCCGTGGTCGGCGCCGTCGTCGGCGAATTCGTCGGCTCCAATTCCGGCATCGGCTACGTCATGCAGCGCTCGATCGGCACCTTCGACCTGCCGACCATGTTCGCGGCGCTGGTGATCCTGGCGCTGCTCGGCGTCATCCTGTTCTGGATCGTCGACCGGATCGAGAAGCTGGTAATTCCCTGGCATGTCAGCCAGCGCGAGGACGTGATTTTCGCCTCGTGACAACAACCAAGGCAACGAACGGTCACCAACGGCCGTCGCAACAAGGGCAAGGGAGAGAAACGATGAAGCGGTGGATAGGAGTTGTTTCGGCGGCGCTGATGGTGTTCGCGGCAATGCCCGCACAGGCAGCTGACAAGGTCGTGCTGATGCTGAACTGGTACGTCTATGGCGAGCATGCGCCGTTCTATTACGGCAAGGCCAAGGGCATTTATGCGGCCGAGGGCATCGACCTCGAAATCCAGGAAGGCCGCGGCTCGGCCGCGACCACGCAGGCCGTCGCCGCCAAGACCGCCGATTTCGGCTATGTCGACGTTCCCACCATGATGCGCGCCGCGATCAAGGGTGCGCCCGTGGTTGCGACCGGCGTGCTGCTCCAGACCTCGCCGATGTCCGCGATGGGCTTCGTCGACAAGAACATCAAAAAGCCCGAGGACATCAAGGGCAAGACCGTGGCGATCACGCCGGCCGACTCCATGACCCAGATCTGGCCGCTGTTCCTGAAGAAGACCGGCCTGAAGGAGAGCGACTTCCAGACGGTTGCCGGCGACGGCCAGACCAAGCTGAACGCCGTCATCAACGGCCAGGCCGATCTGCTGCTCGGCTACGTCATGGACCAGTCGATGAAGATCAAGGACGCCACCGGCAAGGACGTCTATCCGATCAAGTTCGCCGACTACGGCATCAACATGGTCTCATCAGGCATCATCGCCAACACAGATTACGTGAAGGCGAATGCCGACCTCGTCCGCCGCTTCATGTCGGCGACGACCAAGGCGGTCGAAGCGGCCGAGAAGGAGCCGAAGGCGGCGGCGCAGTCGATCCTCGATGCCAACCCCAAGGGCGGCAAGATCGACACGCTGACGCAGGGCTTCGAGCTGACCATTCCGCTCTACCGGACCGCGGAGACCAAGAGCAAGCGGCCGTTCCAGGTCACTGACCAGAACATGACCGAGACCGTCAATCTGCTGGTCGAATATGGCGGCCTCGATGCCAAGGCCAAGGACAATCCGAAGGCCTTCTATACCAACGACTATCTGCCGAAGAGTGGCTCGTGAAAGCAGCGATCGTGACCAGCGAAACCCTGCAGCCGGCCGCCTATCTGAGACTGGTGAGCGACCGTGTTGCCGGCGATGCGTCGGGCATCAAATTATCAGGCGTGTCGAAGACCTACCGGACGCGCGACGGCGACGTGCCGTCGCTGCGGCCGCTCGACTTCCACATCAACGAGGGCGAGTTCTTCGTTGTCGTCGGCCCGAGCGGCTGCGGCAAGTCCACGCTGCTCAAGCTGATCTCCGGCTTGCTGCCGCCGACGTCAGGCGAGATCCTGGTCGAGGGCGAGAAGGTGACGGCGCCGCATGGCAATGTCGGCATCGTGTTCCAGAACGCGTTGCTGCTGCCCTGGCGCAACATCCTCAACAACGTCATGCTGCCGATCGACATGAAGCGGCTGCCACGGCAAACATATCTCGACCGCGCCAAGTCGCTGCTGAAGATGGTCGGGCTCGAAGGTTTCGAGAAGAAGCTGCCCTGGCAGCTCTCCGGCGGCATGCAGCAGCGCGCCTCGATCTGCCGCGCGCTGGTGCATGATCCCAAGATCATGCTGATGGACGAGCCGTTCGGCGCGCTCGACGCGCTGACGCGCGAGCGCATGAATGTCGAGCTGATGCGAATCCAGCGCGAGACCAGGAAGACCGTGCTTCTGATCACGCATTCGATTCCCGAGGCTGTCTTCCTCGCCGATCGCGTGCTGGTCATGACCGAGCGGCCCGGCGCGGTCGCCGCGATCTACGACGTGCCGCTGCCGCGCCCGCGCTCGCTCGACGTGATGGCCGATCCTGTTTTCACGGAGCTCGTGCAGCGCATCCGCAAGCATTTCTTCTCGCAAGGGGCGTTGGACTAGATCTGATGAGATTTCCTGCGACCGCAACCGCACGAACGGTGCGCTCCCTCCCCCGCAAGCGGGGGAGGGTTGGGGAGAGGGTGTCTCCGCGAGCGAGAACCCCCAAGAGGATAGAACCCTCACCCGGCGGGGGACGATGCTTCGCATCGCCCGGAACGCGCCGACCTCTCCCGCAAGCGGGAGAGGTGCACTGCCTACGCGGCCACGCTAGCGTTACTAACGATCATTCGGGTGCACCATGTCCCCGCGCCTGAAGCTGCGAGACATCGCCTTCTTCGAACGTCCCGTGCAGTTCGCGCGGCCGTTCCGCTTCGGCGCGATCACGCTTCACGCGACGCCGCAGTTGTTCGTGCGGGTCGAGATCGAGGTGGAGGGCAGGGGCACTGCGGTCGGTGCCAGCGCCGAGCTGCTGGTGCCGAAATGGTTCGACAAGCGGCCGGAACTGTCGCCGGCGCAGACGGTGGACGGTTTGCGCCGATCGCTGGAGATCGCGCGCGGGCTTTATCTGGCGCGGACCGGGTTTCTGACCGCATTCGATCTGCATGCCGCGTGTATCGGTGCCCAGGTCGCGACCTGTGCGAAGAAGAACATTCCGGCGCTTGCCGCGGCCTATGGCCCCGCGGAGATCGACAAGGCGATCCTCGATGCGCTGCTCCGCGCCGTCGGGACCAACTGCTTCGACGGGATGGCCGGCAACATTGCCGGCATCGATGCGCGGCTTTCGCCTGATCTGAAGGACGCGGATCTCGCCAATTTTCTCGCCGGCCGCAAGCCGCTGCCGCGCGTCGCCATCAGGCATACCGTTGGTCTCGACGACACCGTCGAAGGTGAGGGCGGTGTTGCGGATGCCCACGAGAACGCCGGTGCGAATTACTTCAAGCTGAAGCTGTCAGGCGATCCCGGCGCCGATGCCTCACGGCTGGCCCGTATCGGCAAGGCGCTCGATACGCCTGGGCGCCATTACAAGGTGACGCTCGACGCCAACGAGCAGTACGCCGATCTGGCCGCACTGCAGGCGCTGATGGATCGGCTCGATCGCGATTCCGCGCTGCGCCCGATCGCCTCGCGCCTGCTCTATGTCGAGCAACCGATGCCGCGCGATATCACCCGGCAATCGCCGCTCGGATCGCTGGCCGCGCACGGCTTCATCATCGACGAGGCCGACGATTCCTACGATGCGTTTCCGGCGGCGCGCGCGCTCGGCTATTGCGGTATCTCCTCGAAATCCTGCAAGGGGCTCTACAAGTCCATCGTCAACGCGACGCGCGCGGCAAAATGGAGCGCGGGCGGCGCGAGGTTCTTCGTGACCGGTGAGGACCTCACCTGCCAGGCCGGCCTCGCCGTACAGCAGGATCTTGCGCTCGGTGCCTTCATCGGCGTCACCCATGCCGAGCGCAACGGCCATCATTATGTCGACGGTTTTGGCGAGACGCCGGCCGCCGAAGCCCAGGCCTTCGCGGCCGCGCATCCCGATCTCTACACCGAGACCGGCCAGGGTATCCGCCTCAACATTCACGAGGGCGATCTCCTGACGGGATCGCTCAGCACCGCGGGCTTTGCGACGTCGGTCCATCCGGACTGGTCGGCGCTTCGCCCGCTCGAACAGCCAAAATCACTCTGGGAGAAATCGGCATGACCACCCAACGCCTCGGCCTCATCATGAACGGCGTCACCGGCCGCATGGGGCTCAATCAGCATCTGATCCGCTCGATCGTCGCGATCCGGGAGCAGGGGGGCGTCCGCCTGAAGAACGGCGACCGCATCATGCCCGATCCGATCCTGGTCGGCCGTAGCGCCGAAAAGGTCGAGGCGCTCGCCAAGCGCTACAACATCACGCGCTGGACCACCGACCTTGACGCCGCGCTCGCCGACAAGAACGACACCATGTTCTTCGATGCCGCCACCACGCAGGCCCGCCCCGGCCTGCTCACCCAGGCCATCAACGCCGGCAAGCACGTCTATTGCGAGAAGCCGATCGCGACGAACTTCGAGGAAGCCCTCGAGGTCGTGAAGCTCGCCAATGCCAAGGGCGTCAAGCACGGCACGGTGCAGGACAAGCTGTTCCTGCCCGGCCTGAAGAAGATCGCCTTCCTGCGCGATTCCGGCTTCTTCGGCCGCATCCTCTCGGTGCGCGGCGAGTTCGGTTATTGGGTGTTCGAAGGCGGCTGGCAGGAGGCGCAGCGGCCGTCCTGGAATTATCGCGACGAGGACGGGGGCGGCATCATTCTCGACATGGTCTGCCACTGGCGTTACGTGCTCGACAACCTGTTCGGCAACGTCCAGAGCGTGGTCTGCATCGGCAACACCGACATCCCCGAGCGCTTTGACGAGCAGGGCAAGAAGTACAAGGCGACCGCGGATGATTCCGCCTACGCCACCTTCCAGCTCGAAGGCGGCGTCATCGCGCACATCAACATGTCCTGGGTCACGCGCGTCTATCGCGACGACCTCGTCACCTTCCAGGTCGACGGCACCCATGGCTCGGCAGTCGCGGGCCTCACCGACTGCATGATCCAGGCGCGGCAGGCGACCCCGAGGCCGGTGTGGAATCCCGACGAGAAGCGGCTGCACGATTTCTATGGCGACTGGCAGAAGCTGCCGGACAATGTCTCCTACGACAACGGCTTCAAGGAACAGTGGGAGATGTTCATCCGCCACGTCTACGAGGACGCCCCCTACAAGTTCACGCTGCTCGAAGGCGTCAAGGGCGTGCAGCTCGCCGAATGCGCGCTGAAGAGCTGGAAGGAGCGGCGCTGGATCGACGTCGCGCCGATCAAGGTTTGAGCCCGTAGGATATGTATCGATGCCGTCATTGCGAGCGAAGCGAAGCAATCCAGAATCCTTCCACGGCGACAGTCTGGATTGCTTCGTCGCTTCGCTCCTCGCAATGACGGGGAGAGGTCCGAAATCATGAACAAACCTGTGTTGCCAATGTCATCTCTGTCGCTCAAGTTACCCAAGGCCGATCGCTCGATCGAGACTTACCGGCTCGCGGCGTCGCGAACGTTCCCCGCGAAACTCGACGGACCGTTGAACCGCATCGCCTTCTCGGCCGTGCACACCGTCGTCGATCCCTTTGCGGACAACGATCCCTGGCTCTCCGCTGCCGTCGACTGGGACAAGACCATCGCCTTCCGCGAGCACGTCTGGGATCTCGGCCTCGGCGTGGCCGAGGCCATGGACACCGCGCAACGCGGCATGGGGCTGGACTGGCCGACCTCGCTGGAACTGATCACGCGTTCGGTGTCGGCTGCCAAGCGTCGCAACGCGCTGGTGTTCTCCGGCGCCGGCACCGACCATCTCGCGGTCGAGGACGCCAAGAACCTCGACGACGTGATCCGGGCCTATGAGGAGCAGCTCTCGGCGGTCGAGAAGGTCGGCGGCCGCATCATCCTGATGGCGTCTCGCGCGCTGGCAAAACTCGGCCGTAGTGCCGACGACTACGCCAAGGTCTACAACCGCGTGCTGTCGCAAGTCCGCGAGCCCGTGATCATCCACTGGCTCGGCGACATGTTCGATCCGGCGCTATCAGGATATTGGGGCACCAGGGATCTCGGCAAGGCGATGGACATCGCTGTGGCCATCATCAACAACAATGCGGCCAAGGTCGACGGCGTCAAAGTCTCGCTGCTCGACAAGCAGCGCGAGATCGACATGCGCCGTCGCCTGGACAAGCGCATCAAGATGTATACCGGCGACGACTTCAATTATGCGGAGCTGATCGCCGGCGACGAACAGGGGTTTTCCCACGCGTTGCTCGGCATCTTCGATGCCATCGCACCGGCAGCCTCTTATGCGCTGTCGCGGCTCGCGGCGGGAGACGAAGCGGGCTTCCATGATGTGCTGGGGCCGACGGTGCCGCTGTCGCGCCACATCTTCAAGGCGCCGACGCGCTTCTACAAGACCGGCGTTGTCTTCATGGCCTATCTCAACGGCCACCAGGATCACTTCACCATGGTCGGCGGCCAGGAGAGCACGCGCTCCACGCTGCATCTGGCCGAGTTGTTCCGTCTCGCCGACAAGGCCGGCCTGCTCGCCGACCCCGAACTCGCGACGCAGCGGATGAAGACCGTGCTCGCCACCCACGGTATTGAATCCTGATGCGCGATTTTTCGTCCGACCATCGCTGGCTGTCGCTCAACACGGCGACGGTCCGCAAGCAGGGTGACCTCGTCGAGATCATCGACGCCTGTGCGAGGCACGGCATCCGGGCCATCGATCCCTGGCGCGACCAGGTCGCCGCCGTCGGCCTCGACCGTGCCGTGCGCGCGGTGCGCGATGCCGGTCTCGATCTCTCCGGCTATTGCCGCGGCGGCATGTTCACCTCGGACGCATCGCGCCGAGGCGAAGTGCGCGACGACAACCGGCGCTGCGTGGATGAAGCCAAGGCGCTGGGCGCGCCCTGCATCGTGCTGGTCGTCGGCGGCCTGCCGCAATATTCACGGCCGGGCAGCGAGGCCTCGAAGGATATCGCGGCAGCGCGCGGGCAGGTCGAGGAAGCGCTGGCAGACATGCTCGACTACGCGAGGCAAGCAAAGCTGCCGCTGGCGATCGAGCCGCTGCATCCGGCCTATGCCGCCGACCGCGCCTGCGTGAACACCACCAAGCAGGCGCTCGATCTCTGCGACCGGCTCGATCCCGATCGTACCGGCATGCTCGGCGTCGCGCTCGACGTCTATCACATCTGGTGGGACCCGGAGCTGCTGGGCCAGATCACGCGCGCTGGCAAGGACCGGCTGCTCGCGTTCCATGTCTGTGACTGGCTGGTGCCGACAAAAGACATTCTCAACGACCGCGGCATGATGGGCGACGGCGTCATCGACATCAGATCGGTGCGCGCGGCAGTCGAAGCGCAGGGCTTTGCCGGCTATTCGGAGATCGAAATCTTCTCCAACGACTGGTGGGGCAAGCCGATGGACGAGGTGCTGCGCACCTGCATCGCGCGGCACAGGACGGTGGTCTAGGGGCCGCGAGCGTCGTCCTCATGGGCTTGCGAGCTGTTGCAGCGTGTTTTCAGCGTTGCGATACGATACTGCAGGGCAGACCGCCCATTGCAGCATTGACCAATCTTCGCTGCAATCGTCTCTCACAGTCCAAGGGAGGCATAGCCGGAAACAAGTCATCGAGGATCCATGCCATCGATCGTCATCGCCCAGGGCGGCGGCCCCACCGCCGTGATCAACCAGACCCTCTGTGGCGCGGTCCTCGCCGCGCGCAGCCATGATCCGTCGTTGCGCATTCTGGGCGCGCGCTATGGCGTGCGGGGCCTCACGGAGGGGAACGTCGTCGACCTCTCCGGCATGCCCGAGGCCGAACTCCGCCGCCTCGGCAACACGCCCAATTCGGCGCTGGGCTCGACCCGCGACAAACCAGATGCTGGCGCATGCACTGATATCCTCGCGGCTCTGGACCGGCTGGGCGCCCGCGCCTTTGTCTATATTGGCGGCAACGACACCGCCGGAACGCTCGAACTGCTGCGGCAGCAGTCAAGCGGTCCCTGCCATTTCGTGCATGCCCCCAAGACCATCGATAACGACCTGATGGAGAACGATCACGTCCCCGGCTTCATCTCTGCAGCCGCCTTCGTCGCCAATGCCCTTGTCAGCATGGATCTCGATTTTCGCGCCATGCCCGGCATCTATGTCGCCATCGTCATGGGCCGCCATGCTGGCTTCCTCTCCGCCGCGGCCGCAGGCTGGCAGCAATCGTCTGACGATGCTCCGCATCTGATCTACACGCCGGAAAAGCCGTTCTCGGTGGCCCAGTTCCTCGACGACGTCGATGCGGTCTACACGCGGCTCGGCCGCTGTATCGTCGCGATGTCCGAGGGCGTGCAGGACGAAGCCGGCCGGCCTCTCGCCGAGGCGCTGGCGGGCGCGGCGCTCGAGCGCGACGCCCATGGAAATCTGCAATTGACCGGCGGTGATCTCGGCATCGAGATCCAGAAAGCGCTGAAATCGCGTTTTCCCAAGGCAAGGGCGCGTGTCGACACGCTGGGCTATCTGCCACGTGCCTATATCGGCGTGATCGACGAAACCGACCGCAAGGAGGCTTTCGACGCCGGCGCATTTGCCGCGCAAAGCGCCTTGACCGGCAGCGGCTCGGTGGTGCTGCATTATGACGGCGAACGTATCGAACCCCGGCTCGTGCCGCTCGATCGCGTGGCCGGCAGAACACGCCATATGCCCGACGATTTCCTTGTCGGCAGCAATGGTGTTTCGGAAGAAGGACGGCGCTATTTCCGGCGGCTTCTACCCAGGCGGCCCGATATCTTCCTGCCGTTCGTGTGACATTGCCGGAGAGAGCGTTCTCAACTGAGGCTCTTGGCCCGGATGGGTTGAGCCCTCGCGAAACCCATCGCGGATGCCCGGCATCGGCGCGGTGCGCGATGCCGCTGATTTGCTTCCCCTCGTCAAATGGTTATGCGGATCCACAGGGGCAATCGTCCGTCAGGCTCGGCTACTGTGCATGGGGTTGTTTTCGCAGTTTTGTTTTGAGCCCTCAGCCGATCGCGCAAGGCACACTCAGGAATCCGCGGAACCGCACCCGTCCGCCCCGCACCGGCGCGCCGCTGACGGCATAGTTCGGGAAGCGCCCCAGGAAGCGCGCGACGGCAATCGCCCCTTCCAGCCGCGCCAGCGCCATCCCCGCGCATTGATGCGCGCCGGTGGCGAAGGCGAGATGGCGGTTCGGCGTGCGCGCGACGTCGAAGCTTTCAGGGTCCGGAAACTGCGCGGGGTCGCGGTTGGCGGCGCCAATGCACAGCGTTACCGACGTGCCGGTTTCCAGCATGACGCCGCCGATCTCGACCCGTTCGGTGGTGATGCGGTTGCCGAGCTGGTTCGAGCTCTCGTAGCGCAACATCTCCTCGACCGCGGTCTTGATCATGTCGGGGTTGTCGATCAGCCGCTGCTTCTGATCCGGATTCCGGTCGAGCGCGACGAGGCCGTTGCCGATCAGGTTCGTCGTGGTCTCGTGGCCGGCATTGAGCAGGAAGATGCAATTGTGCAGCAGCTCCTTCTCGGTCAGCCGCTCGCCGCTCTCTTCGCCCTGTATCAGCCGCGTGAGAACGTCGCGCTCGGGATTGCCCGGCTTCTCGCGCCGGCGCGCCACGAGCGTCTGGAGATAGGCGAGGAAATCCGTCACCGCCTTGTTGCCGCGCGCAGCCACGTCGGGCGACACCACCGGTTCGAGCGCGCCGAGGACCGCCAGCGACCAGTCGCGCAGCGGCGCGCGCTCGTCGTGGGGCACGTCGAGCAGATTGCCGATCACCTCGATGGGGATCGAGGCAGCAAAGTCCTCGATCAATTCGCAATGGCCCTTGGCGGCAATGGCGTCGAGCAGGCCGTCGACCAGCTTGACGATATCGCCCTCCATGCCGGCGATCGCGCGCGGCGACAGCGCGCCCATGATCAGGCGGCGCACGCGGGTATGCGCCGGTGGATCGTTGAAGACGAGGCTGGTGGTGTGGTGCTCGTACAGCGGGGTGTCGCCGTATTTCGGCGCGAACTCGCGCTTCTTGTCCGAGCTGAAGGACTTCGTGTTCTTGTAGGTGGCGACGAGGTCGTTGTAGCGGGTCAGGAACACGGTGCCGTTCGGCAGGCGCTTGACCGGCTCGTTCTCCCGCAGTGCACGATAGGTCGGATAGGGATCAGCGTAGAAGTCCGCCGTCAGCCTCGTTAGATCGAAATTGGCCGCCAGGTCTTTCGCACTTGCGTTCATCCGCCATACTCGCCTGATGAGACCGATATGCTGTTTTCGCTCTTTCGAGCGGCTCCGATCACCGTCTACAGTCGTGCCGTGATTTGCAAGCCGACCGGACAGGAAAATGCACGCACGCGCTGACGCTGCCGACACGGCGCCGACATGGCCCGACGATATTTTTGCGACCTTGCAACGCTTCGACGTCCGGCAGGTGCCTTACGTGCCCGATGCCGGCCATTCAAAACTGATCCAGCGTGTGCTGGGCTCGTCCACGATGCGCGGCATCGCGCTGACGACGGAGGAGGAGGGCGTGGCGCTGCTCGCCGGCGCCTGGACCGGCGGACAGCGCGGTGTGCTGCTGATGCAGTCGAGCGGCGTCGGCAATTGCATCAACATGCTGTCGCTGATCCCGATCCTGCGCTTTCCGTTCCTGACGCTGGTGACCATGCGCGGCGAGTGGGGCGAGTTCAATCCGTGGCAGGTGCCGATGGGATCGACCACGCAGGGCGTGTTCGAACTCTCCGGCGTCCAGGTGCTGCGCGCCTCGAACGCCGCCGAGGTGCCGGCCGTGCTGGAGGCCGCCGCCGCGCAGGCCTACAATGCGCTGACGCCCACCGCCGTCCTGCTGTCGCAGCGCCTGATCGGCGCCAAGGTTTTCACCAAATGAGCAAGGCCAATCTCCTCGACCGCCGTCAGGTCGTCTCCACACTGCTGGCGAACCGCAAGGACGTGGTTGCGATCGGCGGCCTCGGCGCCTCCACCAACGACATGTGCGCGGCCGGCGACCATGCCCGCAACTTCTATCTGTGGGGCGGCATGGGCGGCGCCGCGATGATTGGCCTCGGCCTCGCGCTGGCGCAGCCGAAGCTGCCGGTGCTGGTCATCACCGGCGATGGCGAGATGCTGATGGGCATGGGCAGCCTTGCCACGATCGGGCTGCAAAAGCCGTCCAACCTCTCGATCGCAGTGCTCGACAACGAGGCCTATGGCGAGACCGGCGGCCAGACCAGCCACACCTCGGCCGCCGCCGACCTCGTCGGCGTCGCCAGGGCCTGCGGCATCGGGGATGCCCGCGCGATCTCGACCATGGCCGAGGTGGAGGCCTTTGCCAAAGCCGTCCACGATGTCTCGGCCGGCCCGCGCTTCGCCAATGTGAAGATCGACAGCGCCAGCCTGGAGCGGATCCTGCCCACCCGGGACGGGACGTACATCGTCAATCGGATCCGCGGCGACCTCGGCTTCCAGCCCATTTAGGACGGCCCATCCAGTCCTTCCGGCGGCCCGGTCCTGCACGCGGGCCGTGCGGGCGCAGCCAATTTCCACTGATTTTACAACGCACTCAGGTTGCGATGCAGCATAATGCTTGACTTTTGCGTGGGTGAGTGCTTACTCACTAGCATGAGCTCATTGCGTATGACGAGCGACCTGAGGCGTCAATTGATCCTCGGTGCCGCGAAACGCTGCTTCGCCCGACACGGTTATACCGGCACCACGACCAAGAGCGTGGCGGCCGCCGCTGCCCTTTCCGAAGCGCTGC
>NZ_AKIY01000062.1 GCF_000282615.1 Bradyrhizobium sp. YR681
GGCGGGCCCGACGAACCCGCCGAGATTGCCGATCGAGTTGATGGTGGCGATCCCGGCCGCGGCCGCGGGGCCGGACAGGAACAGCGTCGGCATGCTCCACAGCGGCGGTTTTGCCGAGGAAATGCCGATGTTGACGAGAGCGAGCGCGACCAGCACGGCGACGACGCCTGCTGCAAGGCCGGCATAGGCAAGGCCCGCGGCCGCGATCAGGCAGGCCCACACGACGTGCCAGGTGCGCTCGCCGGTGCGGTCCGAATGCCGCGCCCACAGGATCATGGCGACGACGGCGGCGGTTGCCGGCAATGCGTTGAGGAAACCGACCTGGAGCGAGGACAGGCCGAACTGCTTGATGATCTGCGGCGCCCAGACGCCGAGCGTGTAGAGGCCGGCCGAGGTGCCGAAATAGATCAGCGACAGTGCCAGCACCCGCGGGTCCGCAAGCCCGCGCCAGATGCTGTGGCTCGCGGTCGCGGCCTTGCTGGTGGTCTCCACGTTCATGGTCTCGACCAGCCAGCGGCGCTCGTCCTCGGCAAGCCATTTCGCCTTCTCGGGACGATCGGTCAGGAAGCCCAGCACGACGAAGCCGAGCAGCACCGCCGGCAGCGCCTCCAGCATGAACAGCCATTGCCAGCCCTTGAAGCCGAGTAGTCCGTCCATCTCCAGCAGCGCGCCCGAGATCGGCGAGCCCAGCACGGTCGAGAGTGGGGCTGCCGCCATGAACAGCGCGGTCACCGCAGCGCGCTGGCGCGCCGGAAACCAGTAGGAGAGATAGAGGATGATGCCGGGGAAGAAGCCGGCCTCGGCGACGCCGAGCAGGAAGCGCAGGATGTAGAAGCTGGTCGCGCCCTGCACGAAAGCCATCGCCGCCGAGACGATGCCCCAGGTGATCATCACCCGCGCGATCCAGATCCGCGCGCCGATCTTGTGCAGGATGATGTTGGAGGGCACCTCGAACAGGAAATAGCCCCAGAAGAAGATGCCGGCGCCAAAACCGTAGACCACGGGCGACAGGCCGATGTCCTTGTTCATCGTCAGCGAGGCAAAGCCGATATTGACGCGGTCGATGAAGGCCACGAAGTAGAGCAGCATGATGAAGGGAACGATGCGCCAGGTGATCTTGCGCAGCACGCGCGTCTGAATCTCGCTAGTCATCCTCGCCTCCCTGAAAACCCGGTTTCTCGTTGTGCGGCGGCGAGCCTAGGCGGGAGGAGGAGGCATACTCAATTGGCGCTGGTTTATACAAAAAAATGATATAATCCTTGCCGGAGGAGACGAGAGGACCTGGGATGGAATTGCATCAGCTCAGATGCTTCGTGGCGGCGGCCGAGCAGCTGCATTTCGGCCATGCGGCGCAGCAGCTCAAGATGCTGCCCTCCGCCCTCGGTCGCCAGATCAGGCTGCTGGAGGAGGATCTGGGCACGCGGCTGTTCGCGCGAACCACGCGCGCCGTGTCGCTCACGGAAGACGGCACGACGCTGCTGCGCGACGCCCGTGCGATCCTCGCCAAGGTCGAGGCGGTCGAGAATAATCTGCGCAACCGCTCGCGCGCCGGCACCGCGCGACGGCTGCGGGTCGGCGCCATCGATAGTGCTGCGGCCGGGCTGCTGCCGCCGCTGCTGCGCGATTTCCGCGACGGGCATCCCGACATCGCGGTCCAGCTTTTCGAAGACAAGACGGTCCGGCTGCTGCCAAAAATCCTGACCGGCGCGCTCGATCTTGCCTTCGTGCGCCCGCCCGGCAGCACGGACAAGCGGCTCGAATTCCGCGACCTGCTCCAGGAGACTGCGATCGTGGCGTTCCCACAGCGGCATGCGCTCGCCGGGCGCAAGTCGGTGACGCTGGCGCAGATCGCCGACGAGGCGATGCTGGTGCCGGACCGCCGCTCGCGGCCGCACAGCCACGACCTCACGATCAAGCTGTTCGAGCAGGCGGGCCTCACGCCGCGCATCGTGCAGGTCGCCGACGAGAAGCAGACCATCATCCATCTGGTGGCAACGAAGCTTGGCGTCGCGATCGTGCCGCGCTGGACCACGCGAATGGCGGTGACCGGCGTGCGCTTCGTGCCGCTCCGGCCGAAACAAATCGGTCCGGTCGGCCGGCTGCCGCTGGCCGCGGCCTGGCTGCGCGGCTCGCGCGATCCGGCCCGCGATGCCATGCTGGCGGTGCTTGAGGCGCGCCTGCGCAGCTATGCGCGGGAGGCGTGAGCGGCTATGACATTGGTTTGCACAAACGGTGGGATGTGATGACGGAACAGAAAGCGTCGGGCGAGTTGAAGGTTGCCATCGCAGGGCTGGGTTCGATCGGCACCAAGATCGCGACCGCGCTCGATCAGGGTATCGAGGGGTTGACGTTGTCGGCCGTGGCCGTGCGCGACCCCGCCAAGCATCAGGCCTTCATCAACGGCCTGCGTCGTCCTCCAAAGATCCTGTCGCTCGACCAGCTCGGCGATGCCGCCGATATCGTGGTCGAATGCGCGCCGAGCAGCCAGCTGCGCGCGATCGTCGAGCCCGCGGTGAAGCGCGGCAGGGCCGCGGTCGTCGTCAGCGTCGGCGGCCTGCTCGACAATTTCGATCTCGTCGATCTCGCGCGCGCCCATGGCGGCCGCATCATCGTGCCGACCGGCGCCCTGATCGGGCTCGATGCCGTCAATGCCGCCGCCATCGGCACCATCCATTCCGTGAAAATGGTGACGCGCAAGCCGGTCGATGGGCTGAAGGGGGCGCCCTTCATCGTTCAGAACAACATCGACATCGACAATCTGCGCGAGCCGCTCAAACTGTTCGAGGGCAGCGCACGCGAGGCGGCAAAGGGTTTTCCGGCCAACCTCAACGTTGCCGTCGCGCTGTCGCTCGCGGGTGTCGGGCCTGATCGCACCTCCGTACAGATCTGGGCCGACCCGACTGTCACGCGCAACGTTCACCGCATCGAGGTCGAGGCGGATTCGGCGCGCTTCTCGATGTCGATCGAGAACATCCCGTCCGAAAATCCCAAGACCGGGATCATCACCGCGCTCTCCGTGATCGCGCTGCTTCGCAAGCAGCGCGCGACGCTCTGTGTGGGGACGTAGTTGGCTTGAGACTTCGTTATCCCGGACGCCGGTGCGCTCTATCACCGTCATCCTGAGGTGCTTGCTTCGCGGTGCATCGCGCCGCGGAGCAACCCTCGAAGGGCGACGGCCCGGCTGCATCGTGGCCGTTCATCCTTCGAGGCTCCCCACGTGGCGCGTTGCGCCACGTGTCTCGCACCTCAGGATGACGGAATGCATATGCGATCGCTGGTGTCGCCTACTTCGTTACGCTCCCGTCACGCGCCAGATCACGTTGCCGACGTCGTCGGCCATCAGCAGCGACTTCTTGTCGGGGCCGATCGCGACGCCGACCGGGCGGCCGTAGGATTCCTTCTCGTCCGGGGACAGGAAGCCCGACAGGATGTCGCGACCGGGGCCGGAGGGTTTTCCGTTCTCGAACGGGATGAACACCAGCTTGTAGCCGGACAGCTTGCTGCGATTCCACGAGCCATGCTGGCCGATCACCATGCCGTCGGGGAAGCCGGGCAGGGTGCCGGCGGGCATCCAGCACAGGCCGAGCGAAGCGGTATGGCCGCCGAGCGCGTAGTCCGGTTGAATCGCCCTGGCGACCATCGCCGGATCCTGCGGCACGCGGTCGTCCACCGTCTTGCCCCAGTAGCAATAGGGCCAGCCATAGAAGCCGCCGTCGCGCACCGAGGTAAGATAATCCGGCGGCGTCTCGTCGCCGAGCCCGTCGCGCTCGTTGACGACGGTCCACAGAACGTTCGTGTTCGGCTCCCACGCAAGTCCGACGGGATTGCGCAGGCCGGCCCCGAAGATGCGATGCGTGCCGGCGACGAGGTCGAGCTCGTAGACCGCCGCGCGGCCTTCCTCGACCTCCATGCCCATCTCGGCGATGTTGCTGAGCGAGCCGACGCCGGCATAGAGCTTCTTGCCGTCGGAGCTTGCGAGCAGGCTGCGCGTCCAGTGTCCCGCCGGCTTGAAATGGGTCAGCCGCTTGCCCGGCGCGGTGATGCGGTCGGCATTGGCGACGTAAGGAAAGGCCATCACGCCGTCGGTGTTGCCGACGTAGAACGTGTCGCCGACCAGCGCCATGCCGAACGGCTGGCTGAGATTCTCCATGAAGGCGCCGCGCATTTCGGCGACGCCGTCGCCGTCCTTGTCGCGCAGCAGCGTGATGCGGTTGGCGGAGACGCCGAGCGCCGCGGCGCGCCGCATCGTCGCCTGCATCGCATAGTGAAATACGCTGCGCGGGGCGCCTGCGATCTGCGTCGCTTCCGCGATCAGCACATCGCCATTGGGCAGCACCTCGATCCAGCGCGGATGGTCGAGACCGGTCGCGAACGCATTGACTTTGAGCCCGGGCGCGACGGTCGGCTTTTGGCCCTCGCTCCAGCCGCGCGCGGTCGGCATCTTCAAGGTCGGCAGAGCGCCTTGCGGCTTCGCCTCGGGAATAGCCGGCGCCTGGCCCCAGGCCGGTGCAGGCGTGGTGCCCGACAGCTTTCGCCATTGCAGCGCGATGCCGCCGACAAGCGCGACGAACTGCGCGAAGATACTGGAAAAAGTCATGAGAAGCCCCTGCTGAACCCTGAAGGCACTCTCCAACACCCGATCGCCCAAGACCCTGCGCGGGTCGGGTCTGATCGTCGATCTCTCCAGATCAACGATGGAATGTCGTCGTGCCTCGTTGCGCGCGCATCCAACGTGCTGGCGGCAAAAAGGTCAACGTCGCGGAACTCGACGGCCGCCTATTCCCAGGGAATGGCAGGTGACCAAATTTGCATGGACAGGGATCAGCGGCTGATGTGCCGCTCCAGCCGCCGCGCGGCGCGAAAGTCGTCGAGGTGATGGACGTTCGGCGTCAGCGCTGCTTCTTTGGACAGCAGATGATAGACCCGCGCCACCGTGCGTTGCTTCTGCTTGCCTCGCCCGGGCGGCAGCGCCCGCGCCTTGCGGACGGCGGTGATCGCATGGGCGCGGAAATAATCGTAGGCGTCCGACATGGCTCGATGCTCTGCGGTCGTTGCAGGTGTCGAGCGGTTAACGGGCTGGTGCGGGGGCGGTTCCTTGGTGTGTCGGATCGTGCGCCCGTGCCGTCACCGCGGTGACAGGAACGGAATGATCATCGGCACGCGGCGGCAATAGGCGCCGTAGGCGTCTTCGCCGAGCTCCTTCGACAGGAACACCTCTTCCATCCGGCCCTTCTGCCACATGCCGAGCGAGATCAGGATGGCGCCGAGGATGGTCGTCACCAGGCCGATCGCAACACCGGTCACCAGCATGCCGAAGATCAGCCCGGTGTAGATCGGGTGGCGCACGATGCCATAGGGGCCGGTGTCGATGACGCGGTGATCTTCCTTGTGGGTGATGGTGTTGGACCAGAACTTTCCGAGATGCAGCCGGCCCCACCAGGCGAAGGCGATGCCGGCGACCGAGAGGATGGCGGCAATGGTGATGCCGGTGTTGCCGAGCACCCAGAGCGGCTTCCAGCCCAGAATCTCCGCAATCCAGGGCGTGTACAGGATGCCGCCGACCAGGATCGGCAGGCGATAGCGCTGCGACTCCAGTGTCATGACCTGCTTCTTGGTCTGCCCCTGCCAGAACGAGGCGCCCACCCAGCTGGCGAGAAAGGCGACCCAGATCAGGGCGAGCAGTTCAGTCGGCCAGGTCGTCGTCCAGCCGCCCCAGGCGACGGAGAGAAGCTTGCTGAAATCGAAGGACATGAAGGTTCTTTGTGTTTGGGCGGCGGCCTAGCTCGCGCGCGAGGACAGCGCGCGATGCTCGATGGCGCCGGAGGGCCGCTGGCCGTTGCGGGCGAGCAGATGGGTGATGGTTTCACGCAGCACGGGCTCGATCGGCCGCGGCGAATAGCCGAGCTCGGTGCGGGCCTTGCCGATCGAGAGATCGCTCGCGGCCAGCGCGATGCGCACGCCCTCGGCGGTGCCGTTCGGCGGCCGCTGCGTGATGTGATCGGAGATGTATTCGAGCATGATCGCGGAGAGCTCGGCGATCCTGCCGGGCACCACGACCGGAAACTGCCGGCGGCCGCTCATCGCCGACATCATCCGCAGGATGTTGCCGAGCGGAACGCAGTCGCCGCCGAGGATGTAGCGCTGGCCGAGACGGCCGCGCTCCATGGTGAGCACGAGACCCATCGCGACGTCGCGGACGTCGACGAGATTGACCAGGAAGTTGAGATGCGGCTGCACCTTCTTCTGGAGGAAGTACCAGAGCATCGCGGTCGGCGGCGTCAGATTGTGGTCGGCGGCGCCGATCGGCATGGTCGGCGTGCCGATGACCAGCGGAAAGCCGCTGGCCGCGGCCTTCGCCGCAAAATGCTCGGCGAGCGACTTCGAGCGGGTGTAGGCGCCGGGCATCGCATCGGCCGGCTGAAGCGCCTCCTCGGCGGCAGCACCGCCCAGGTCCGAATAGGGGAACAGGATCGATTCCGTCGAGCAGTGCAGGAAGCGCGACACGCCGCGCTTCATGGCAGCTGACAGCACGACCTCGGTGCCGCGGCAATTGACGTCGTGAAAGTCCTGCTTGTTGGCGACCCACATGCCGGGCAGGCCGGCGAGGTGATAGACCTGATCGACGCCGGCCAGCGCGGTATCGACCGCGGCACCATCCAGCACCGAGCCATGAACATATTCGACGTCGGCGTTGGGGGCGGCGGGCGGACGAACATCGAGAACGCGCACCCGCTGCCCGCGGGCGCGGAGCGCTTCTACGAGGTGATGTCCGATGAAACCGCTGCCACCGGTAACCAGTACGAGAGCCATGAAGAAGGTTTGCTGTTTCGCTTCTGGAGCTATCGGGTTGAAAGGGAGTTGGCCGGAACAGGCGCCAGAATCGCGGCAAGGTCGCGACGGAAGCCCAATGCAATGAATAATTTCGCCATGACAAACATCGGTCCAAGCAGGAAATGCGCGGGATGGTCCACCATCGACGGCTGCCGTTCCTCGAAAACCCTGTGGCCAATGATCTGCGCTGCGACGCCAGATCCGATCAGCACCGCAAAAATCGACCACATCATGACGATCGAAACATGATTTCCGATTGCGGTTGCGACCGAAAGCAGCACGATCATCGCTGCGAGGATGCCGAGGCCGACCCCGGCGTCCAGCATCAGCCAGTAGACCAGCACCGGCACGGCCAGGACCACCGCCAGACTCACCTCGATCCCGAAGACGGGGAAATGCACGAGGGTCAGCGGCAGCACGGCGCCGGTGAAGAGCAGGAGAATACCGACGACGTGCATCACGCAGTTCCAGGGATCGCGATGATATTCGACGTAATCGGCCAGTTGGCGTTGAAAATAGCCAGCCATTTCAGTCTCGTGCAGCATGGGAGCGGGGAAGGACGAACAGAGCCTATAGCACCGGATAGAGCAGTGCACAAACCGGCGCGAGTGTCGCGCGAAACCACGCTGTCGCGCTGTGAGACAGGTCACAAAACGATCAAGACTTCAAAGGGTTCCGTCCGGCGTGGAGGGGCGGATCGTCAGCGCTTCTTGGCGGGCTTTTTCGCCGCAGGCGCAGGTGCCGCAGCCGGATGCGCGGGCGCCTCTTCCGGCACCTTGGCATAGGTCAGGATCTGCAGCTGGCCGTTGGCGGCGGAGGTCGGCCTGGCCCGGTCGAGAAATTGCTCCTCGCCGAGGCCGATCGGATGCAGCCGCTTGGTCGAGATCTTGAACGTGTTCACCAGCACGTCCCGGATCGCATCGGCGCGGCGCTGGCTCAGGATCGCATTGGCCTCGCGCGTCTTCGCGTTGGACTCGACATGGCCGACGATCAGGAACGTGTAGGGCAGCAGCGAGGAATGAACCAGCGCGTCCGCGATGCGGCCGACGGTCTGGTAGGACGCCGGCTGGATGATCGGCGTGTCGGCATCGAACTGGATCAGCGTGGTGAAGGCCGGCAGGCTGGCGAGGTCAGGCGCGATCAGCGGCCGGTTCACCGGACCGGGATCGTTCTTGATCCTGGCCTTGGCGCGCTCCATCACCTGCGTCTTCAGCGCGGGAAGGTCGATTTCGGCGGCCTGCTCGAAATGGTTGAGCTTGCCGACGATGTCGTCGCGGGTCGGCGGCGTCGTCTGCGCGCCTGCGGTCCCTGCGAGCAGGGCAAGGCCAAGTGTGAGGCCAAGCGTGATGGCAATTCCGGTCGCGCGCATCACCGATACCCCGCGTCGTCGACGGCCTTCAGGCAGTTGTTGCTGATGCCCTTGGGCGTCGAGACCAGGCAGGGGATCGACTTGCTGGTCTCCTTGGTCGAGCCGCCGCAGACCTTGACGATCTCGCGCTGGCAGGCGTTCGCGACCGTGACGCGCGCGGCAACCCGCTTCTGGATGGCGTCGAAGGCGCCGAGATAGTCGCTCGCGCATTGCTGGGAGAGCACGTCGCGGTTGCGCGATAGGCATTCCTTCAGGCGGGTCGAATCCGGATTGACGCCGCGGCAATTGGCGACGATTTCCGCGCCGCAGCTCTTGGCCAGGAGCCCGATCGAATCGCCAAAGCTCATGGTCTCCGCCGCCGCAAGCGACGGCATCCCCAATGCCAGCAAGATCAGTGTGATGCCCCGGACCATGTGCGCATCTGATACGGGGAAGTTCGCGATGGTCAAGGGGCGTTCGGACCAGAACTGTCGAGAGTCCGGCGAGTGCGGCGAACAGTCCTCATTCGCCGTCGGGGAGGGGCGGCCATTCGATCAGGGCGACCGTGTGTTTCCCGAGGTCGTCGGCAAACTCCGGATCGGCCTTGAGCTGGTCCAGCGTCCGCGGCGGGGGAAGCTGCCGGCCATCCTCGGCCAGCTCCTGGGCGTAGAATTCGAGAGCGTCAGGCGCGCTTTCGAGGGCTTCGTCGACGTCGTCGCCGCCGGAAATGCAGCCGGGCAGGTCGGGAAACCATAAGCTGACGGCGTCGTCCGGGCCGGCGTCCTCGATGATGGCGATGTAGCGGGGCATGGCAGGACCGGAGGCTTCGAAGGTTGTGTCGCTGGGTTTGCCTGAATTATGGATACCTCACCAGTGGAGGTCTGCAATTGGAAAAATTGACTTTGGCCGAGGGCGCCGGCTCATTCTGGTTTCACGATGAGGATGCCGTCCCTTCGCCACGTACGATGCGGGTCTTCTCGTTTTGCCCCCGATCGAGTACTCGACACACGCGCATCATCGTGGCGATGCATGGCGTCGATCGTGCTGCCGCCGAATTTCGCGACCTTCTCGCCCCTCAAGCCGAACGCAATGGGCAGATCGTGCTGGTACCGGAGTTCGGTCCGGATCAATTCCCGGGCGTCCACGCGTACAATTTCGGCGGCGTGCGACGGCCGCCGCCGGACAACGGCGTTTTGCCGCGCGATCATTGGAATTTCGGGGTCGTCGACCGGCTGTTTCATCACGTTCGACATGCGATCGGATCCAGCCGGGAAACGTTCGGCCTGTTCGGCAACTCCGCGGGCGCCCAATTCGTCCTGCGCTATCTCGCGCTCAACGAGGCCGCTTCCGTCGATCTCGCCGTTGCCGCCAACTGCGGATGCTACATGCTGCCTGATCTCGCCAAGGACTATCCAGATGGCATGGGAGGAATTGGCCTCGACGAAAGTCATCTGCGGAGGTACTTGGCGCGCCGCCTGGTCATCCTGCTGGGCGACGCGGACAACGACCCGAACGCTCCTGACCTGCCTCGGTGGGATGAGGCGATGGCCCAGGGACCTCACCGCCTTGCGCGTGGTCTCTGGCATTTCAAACACTGTACGGCGTTGGCCGGGAGCCTGGGAGTGACGCTGGGCTGGAGCCTGGAAATTGCGCCTGGTGCCGGGCACGTCGATCAACAGATTTACGACCAGGGAGCGAACATCTTGAACAGCTGAGTGACAGGCCTCGTGAAGGCCTGCTCACGCCCGCTGCACGAAACTGTCCACGACCTTCTTCTCGCCGGCCTTGTCGAAGGCGATGGTGAGCTTGTTGCCGTCGATCCTGGTGACGCGGCCGTAGCCGAATTTCTGGTGGAAGACGCGGTCGGAGAGCGAGAATTCCGACGTCGTGCCGGTGGATTTGGCGACCAGCTCGCCCTCGATCGTCAGCGGTCCGCGCTTGCGCGAGGAGAAGCTGCCGAAGTCCGGCCCGGGCGAGGAGGACGAGAACGTCGCGGCCTCTTCCTCGAAGCCGCCGCTCCTGTCGCCGCCGCCACGGCCGCGGTTGCGGTTGGCTTGCGCGCGCTGCCAGCCCGGCGTCGAATAGGTCGAGCCGAACGCCTCCATGTCGTCGAAGCGCGAGGCGCCGTAGCCGCCGGTGCCGCCCCAGGCCGAGCCGCCCTTGGATTCCGTGATCTCGACATTGGCCGCGGGCAATTCGTCGAGGAAGCGCGAGGGGATCGTGGTCGTCCAGGTGCCATGGATGCGCCGGTTGGTCGCAAAATAGATCATGGCCCGGCGGCGGGCGCGGGTGATGCCGACATGGCCGAGCCGGCGCTCTTCCTCGAGGCCCGCGCGGCCCTGTTCGTCCAGTGTGCGCTGGCTCGGGAACAGGCCTTCCTCCCAGCCCGGCAGGAACACGTTGTCGAATTCGAGCCCCTTGGCCGAATGCAGCGTCATCAGCGACACCGCGTCTTCCTCGGCGCCGTTGTCGCGGTCCATCACGAGGGAAATGTGCTCCAGGAATCCCTGCAGGTTCTCGAACTCTTCCATCGAGCGCACGAGTTCCTTCAAATTCTCCAGCCGGCCGGCGGCATCCGCCGAGCGGTCCTTCTGCCACATCTCGGTGTAGCCGCTCTCATCGAGCACGATCTGGGCAAGGTCGGTGTGCGCGGTGACCTCGCGCGCGGCGCGCCAGCGGTCGAACTGGGCGACGACGTCGCGCAAGGATCCGCGCGCCTTCGGCTTCAGCTCATCGGTCTCGACCACCGCGCGCGCGGCCTCGAACAGCGGAATGCGGCGCTTGCGGGCGTGGTCGTGCAGCATCTGCACGGTGGCATCGCCGAGGCCGCGCTTGGGCACGTTGACGATGCGCTCGAAGGCGAGGTCGTCGGCCGGCGAGTTGATGACGCGCAGATAAGCCAGCGCGTCGCGGATTTCGGCGCGCTCGTAGAAGCGCGGGCCGCCGATGACGCGATAGGGCAGGCCGAGCGTGACGAAGCGGTCTTCGAACTCGCGCATCTGGTAGGACGCGCGCACCAGAATCGCGACCTCGTTGAGCTTCTCGCCCTTGCGCTGGATCTGCTCGATCTCCTCGCCGATGCCGCGGGCTTCCTCTTCCGAATCCCACGAGCCCGTGACCGTGACCTTCTCGCCGTCCTGGTCCTCGGTGCGCAGCGTCTTGCCGAGCCGGCCTTCGTTGTGCGCGATCAGATGCGAGGCGGCGGCAAGGATGTGGCCGGTCGAGCGGTAGTTGCGCTCGAGGCGGATCACCTTGGCGCCCGGGAAGTCGTGCTCGAAGCGCAGGATGTTGTCGACCTCGGCGCCGCGCCAGCCATAGATCGACTGGTCGTCGTCGCCGACGCAGCAGATGTTCTTGATGTGGTTCTTCTCCCTCTCCCCATCCTTCACGGGGTCGCGACGAGCTTCGCTCGCGCTGAGAGCGTCGGGGTGAGGGGCTGCTTCCACGAGCTCAGCTTGCGGAGAGTCCCCCTCACCCGCCGCGCTCTGGCGCGCAATTGCGCTGCCGAGCGCGTCGGCCTCTCCCCGCACGCGGGGAGAGGCGAAGGAGGGAGAAGAGGGCGCCTGCGACAACAGCCGCAGCCACAGATATTGCGCGACGTTCGTGTCCTGGTACTCGTCCACCAGGATGTATTTGAAGCGCTGCTGGTACTGCCGCAGGATATCGGGGTGCTCGCGGAAGATGCGGATGTCTTCGAGCAGCAGATCGCCGAAATCGGCGGCGTTCAGGATCTTCAGCCGCTCCTGGTAGCTCGCATAGAGCTTGCCGCCCTTGCCGTTGGCGAACACGGCAGCTTCGCCCGAGGGCACCTGCGACGGCGTCAGGCCGCGGTTCTTCCAGCCGTCGATCAGCCCGGCCAGCATGCGCGCCGGCCAGCGCTTGTCGTCGATGTTCTCGGCCTGGAGCAACTGCTTGAGCAGCCGGACCTGATCATCGGTGTCGAGCACGGTGAAGTTCGACTTGAGCTGCGCCAGTTCGGCATGGAAACGCAGGATGCGGCCGCCGATGGAGTGGAAGGTGCCGAGCCACGGCATGCCCTCGACCGCGTGACCGAGCATCTGGCCGAGCCGGTGCTTCATCTCGCGCGCGGCCTTGTTGGTGAAGGTCACCGACAGGATCTCGGCGGGGCGGGCGCGGCCCTGGCTGAGGATATGGGCGATGCGCGTGGTTAGTACGCGGGTCTTGCCGGTGCCGGCGCCGGCCAGCACCAGCACCGGGCCGTCCAGCGTCTCCACGGCGTCACGCTGCTCGGGATTGAGCCCGGACAGGTATTTCGGGCCCACGGAGGCACGCGCACGCGCGGCGATGCCGCCGGCTGCGGGCTGGTGGTCGGGAACGCTGGTGATCTTGCTCGGCTCGGTCATGCGAATCATTGGCCCCACGATGGCACCGCGGGGTGGTGGAAGGGAGCCTTCTTAACAGGGATTGGTACCTATATGGGGCGCCGGAGAGGGGTTTTCCACGTGCGTGGCGGGGCAATTTGTTCCAGCAATCCCACTGAATTTCCACGCCGGAGAGGGCGGAACCTTCGTTCCCACGTCGAGATTGTCTGGGCAAGTGAGGCGCGGCAGCCGCGCCGATCGCAGACGGATATCAAAACGAGGGTTTGACCATGCTGAGCTGGGTTGTGACGTTTCTGGTTATCGCACTGATCGCCGGTATTCTGGGCTTTGGCGGCATCGCCGGCGCGTCGATCGAAATCGCCAAGATCATCTTCTTCGTCGCGATCGTGCTGTTCCTGGTCTCGGCGGTGGTCGGATTGGCCCGCGGCCGCAGGGTCTAGCTGTACTCCTCATGGTGAGGAGCGCGGAACGCGCGTCTCGAACCATGAAGGCCCGGCTGTGGCCTTGCATCCTTCGAGACGCCCGCTTCGCGGGCTCCTCAGGATGAGGTTAGCGTTACCGCTTCGAGGGCATCGAAACGTTACGGCCGATGCCCTCGGGCCGTGCCAAGGCATTGTGGGCCTTGGCAATGCCCGCGATGCGCTGCTGGATGTCGGACGGAAACGCCGCAACGCGCCGGGCCGTCATGTCCATGTGCAGGGACATGTTCTCGGACGTCGCCGACAGCCAGCCCTCGGTGCCGTGCCGCATCTCTTCGAACGTGTGCAGCCGCTTGTCGTCGGCTTCCAGCAGCCACACCAGGATCTGCACGGGATCGCCAAGATGGATCTCGCGCAAATAGCGCACATGGCATTCGGCGGTGAAGGTCGAGCCGTGACGCTCTTTCTTGTAGACCGGACCGATGCCGAGTTCGAGCCAGAACTCGTCGATCGCACGGTCGAACATCACGTTATAATAGGCCATGTTGAGATGGCCGTTATAGTCGATCCATTGCGGCTCGATCTGCATGATCGAGGAGCGGAACGGCTCGGCTTGGGTCGCTGCGGCAACGGTCTCCGGCATGTTTCATTCCCTGGTTATGCGTCCGGTCGCTTGACTTGACCGGTTAGATGTCCTTTGCCACGGTCTCTTCTCGTCGGAGGAATTTCCGTGGGTACGACCATCACCAATAATCCGCCGCGGCCGGAGCCGAAAGCCCTTGCGAGCGCGCTGGAGCAGCTTGCCGCACGTTTCGGCAACCGCCTGATCACCTCTCAGTCCGTCCGCGAGCAGCACGGCCATACCACCACGTGGATTCCCAACCAGCCGCCTGATGGCGTGGTGATGGCGCAGGAGACCGCCGACATCCAGGACGTGGTGCGAATCTGTGCCAAAAATGGCGTGCCCGTCATCGCCTTCGGCACCGGCACCTCGCTGGAGGGCCAGGTCAACGCGCCCGCCGGCGGCATCTCGATCGATTTGCGCGACATGAACAAGGTGCTCGCGGTGCATGCCGAGGATCTCGACTGCGTGATCCAGCCCGGCGTCACCCGCAAGGCACTCAACGAGCATCTGCGCGACCAGGGCCTGTTCTTCCCGATCGATCCCGGCGCCGATGCGTCGCTCGGCGGCATGGCCTCGACCCGCGCCTCCGGCACCAACGCGGTGCGCTACGGCACGATGCGCGACAGCGTGCTGGCGCTCAAGGTCGTGCGCGGCGACGGCGAGATCATCACCACGGGCACGCGTGCGAAGAAATCCTCGGCCGGCTACGACCTGACGCATCTGTTCGTCGGTGCCGAAGGCACGCTCGGCATCATCTCGGAATTGACCATCCGCCTGCGCGGCATCCCCGAGACGATCGCGGCCGGTGCGGTGTCGTTCGAGACCGTGCACGGGGCGTGTCAGGCCGTGATCCTGGCGATCCAGACCGGCATTCCCGTGGCGCGCATCGAGCTGCTCAATGCAGCGCAGGTGAAGGCCTGCAACGCCTATTCGAAGCTGACGCTGCCGGAGACGCCGCTGCTCTTGATGGAATTCCACGGCAGCGAGATCGAGGTCGCCGAGCAGTCCAAGGCGTTCGGCGAGATCGCCAGGGATTGCGGTGGTGGCGATTTCTCCTGGACCACCAAGCCGGAAGACCGCACAAAACTCTGGCAGGCGCGGCACGATGCCTATTGGTCCGTGAAGGCGCTGCGGCCCGGCGACAGCATCGGCGTGGTCGCAACCGACGTCTGTGTGCCGATCTCGCGGCTGGCCGAATGCGTCGGCGAGACCGAGGAAGATCTCAAGCGGCTCAACCTGTTGTCGCCGATCGTCGGCCATGTCGGCGACGGTAATTTCCACTGCTCGCTGGTCTGCGACACCAACGATGCCGACGAGATGGCACGCGGCGAGGAGTTCATGCATCGCCTCGTCGAACGCGCGCAGGCGATGGACGGCACCTGCACCGGCGAGCACGGCATCGGTCAGGGCAAGCAGAAATATCTGCAGGCGGAACTCGGCCCCGAAGCGCTCGACGCGATGCGGGCGCTGAAGAAGGCGCTCGATCCGCAAAACATCTTCAACCCCGGCAAGATCGTGCCGGAAGCGTAGCGCGCGAGGCCACCGCCGTTTATGCTCGCTCCATCAAACGGAGCGGGCAATGCGCTGGTTCGCGCGCAAGACGCAACACGACATCTGGGATGAAGCGATCGAAGGACCGCTCGGCGACATCGAAGCCGCCGAGCGAATCCGCGCGATCTGTGACGCTGCAGCCGCGAGCGCGGCGGGCTCTTCGCGCAACGACAAGCGCGAGTGCGAGCGCTACGAGCGCGCAGCCAAGGTCGCGATGGAGATCGCGATGAAGATCTCGGATGGACTGATGCGCGACGATGCGGTGCGCCGCATCGTCGATCTCTGCATGACGGCGAACGACCTCAAGACCGCGCAGATCCTGTTTCGCGCGATCCATGCCAGCTGGATCCGCGAGACGGTGCAGCGGGATCATCCGACACTGGTGTAGTGATGGTGGTGCGCTCCCTCCCCCGCCTGCGGGGGAGGGCTGGGGAGAGGGTATCTCCGCAACGGGACTATCCCCCAGAGGAGAGACCCTCACCCGGCGCTACGCGCCGACCTCTCCCGCAAGCGGGGCACCGAGACCGCGGCTCGATCGGTTCGACCCCAAAACCCGCTGACTCTATTTCGCCAGTTTCCGCACGGCCTCGTCGACGCTGTGGAAGACGTGCTCCCGCGGCAGCGCATCGAACAATCTGAATCGCTCGAACGCGGCCTGCGCGCGCACCGATTCCAGTCGCGCCAGCGCCACCGTGACGCCCTGTTCGCTGCACGCCTTGAAGACGTCGAGCAAAATCTGTGCGGCGGTGAAGTCGATCTCGACCATGCCGCTCGCCTCCAGCACCAGAAGCTGCGGCGTCGCCGCGCCGAGCACCTTGGTCACGTCGTTGCGAAAGCCGGGCGCGTTGAGGAAAGACAGCGGCGCCTGGAGCCCGATCACGGCGACGCCGGCGATGCGCTCGCCTTCGATGTGCGGATGCGCCGGCCACCAGATCGTGGTGCCCGGCACGCGCTCGAACTCGACGAGTCTCGCGCGCGTGGTGCTCCAGATGCCGTGCAGCAGTGACAGCACGATGCCGAGGAACGCGCCCTGCTGGATCGGCAGCATGATGATCAGCGCCGCGGTGGCGACGATCAGCAGGAATTCGCTTGGTGACTGGCGGTAGATCGTCACGATCTGCTTCACGCGGATGATGCGCAGCGCCACGAACAGCAGGATGCCGCCGAGGGCTGCGTCGGGAACGTGCTGCAACAGTCCGGTGCCGAAGGCGAGCAGCGCCAGCACGATGGCCGCCGCTGCAAGGCCCGCGAGTTGCGATTGTCCGCCGGTCTCGGCAACGATGCCCGTCCGCGGCGGGCTGGCATTGACCGGAAACGCGCCAAACAGGCCTGACAGCACGCATCCGGCGCCGGCGCCGAGGAAGTCGCGGTCGACGTCGGCGGGCTTGTCGGGATCGGACGGGAACGACCGCGTCGTCGCCGCGGTCTGCACCATCACCACGACCGTGATCACGAAGGCAAGCGGGACGAGGCGTACCCATTGCTCTGGTGCGAGGTCGGGCAAGGTCGGCCGCGGCAGCGTGCCCGGCACGGCGCCGACGACGTTGACGCCCTTGCTCTCGAGCGAGAGCATGATCGTGGCCAGGGTCGCGGCGACGAGCCCGATCAGTGCGCCTGGAATCTTCGCGCTGACCTTTTCGAAAATGAAGACCACCGCCAGCACGCCAAACCCGATACACAGCGTGAAGGGATTGGCGCGGCCGAGCTCGCTCGCGAGCACGCCGATGCGGTCGAGCGTCGGCCCGCCCGGCGATGGAAGCCCGAGCACACCAGGCAATTGCGACACGATGATGTGGACGGAGATGCCGGCGAGGAAGCCGACCATCACCGGCACCGACAAGAGGTTGGCGATGCCGCCCAGGCGGAAGGCGCCGCCGGCCAGCATCATCGCGCCGACCATCAGCGCGAGCGCGATCGCAAGGCCCTGGTATTCCGGCGTGCCCGCCGCCGCCAGCGCCGCAAGCCCGCCGGCGAAGATCGGCGTGATCGTGGAATCGGCGCCACAGGACAGAAAGCGGTTGCCGCCGAGCAGCGCGAAGCCGAACGATCCCGCCATGAAGGCGAAGAAGCCGATCTGCGGCGCGAAGCCGCCGAGTCGCGCGGTGGCCATCTGCTCGGGGATCGCAATCGCCGCCAGCGTCAGCCCCGCCATGAGGTCGCCGGGCAGCGCGTAGCACCCGAGCGAGCGGAATAGCGGCCAGGCGTGCTCCCTTGAGCCCTTGGCGTGAGCGTCGTGCGGCATCGATGTGGAATCCCCGGAAAGGCAGATGTCGGTCGATCAGACTACAGCATTTCCGGATTGGAGGGAGGCGAATGAGAATATTCGCAACACCCGTGCCCCTGACGCGGAGCGGCACGAAATGCCGCTCCGCAGAGCCGGGACCCAGAGCCGGGATCGATCGTGCCGCACAGTACGTCGCCGTATGGGCCCCGGCTCTGCAGCGCACCGCAAGAGCGCTGCGCTGCGTCCGGGGCACGAGAGGTGCGGATGCCTCAATACCGGCTGCGATAGTTGTCGCCGCGTCCGTAGCCGCCTCCGCCGTAACCGCCGCGGCCCATGCCGATTCCAATCCCGATGCCGATTCCCACGGCCGCGGGTGGTGGCGGCGGTGCGCGCTCGTAGACGACGACTTCGTCAGGCGGCGGCCGGCGCGGCTTCGGCGGCGTCTCGACGACCTTGCGCTTCGGCGGCGGGTCGTCGACGCGCTTCTTGATCACGGGCGCAACCGCAGGGTTGACCGGCGAGGCCGGCGGCGCGGGCGTCGAGCACGGGCAGGTCGGCGCCATCGCAACGGCGACCGGGGCGGGCGCGGCTGCGATCGTCGCCGGCAGGACGTAGTTGCGGTTCTGCACGCGGAGCAGCAGCCTGCGCGCGGTCGCGGCGAGATCGCTGCGGTCCCAGTTCGTCAGATAGGCCTCGAACGAGGCGCGGGTGTTGATCGCAACCGCGCGCTCCCAGGCCAGCATCTGGCGCCGGCGTTCCAGCACCGTGCGCAGGCGCGGGGTGCGGGCGTCTGCCGCATAGAGCTCGATATAGGCCTGATATGCCTCCGCGGTGTCGTCGGCGATCACGAGCTCATAGGCGACCCTCGGCTCCTTGCCCTGCAAATCCTTGCGCCAGTCGGCGACGCTGCGCGTGCCGCCGGCGAGCGCCATGGCGGACGCGCCGGCAATGGGCGGCGCGCCGCTGCTGCTTTCGCTGCCGAAGAACTTGAAGTCGGTGGTCAGCGACGAGCTTTCCCACGGGATCTGCCGGCCGTCGGTCGATTGCGCCACGGCGACGCGGATGCGCTTGAACACTTCCTCGATCGGCAGGTTCGGCTGCCGCGCGACCGAGAGGGCCGCGGTGGTGTAGGGGCTGTCGATGCCGGAACCGTCCTCGGCTTCGGCGCCGGGCGAGGTCGAATAGGAGATGAAGGAGCCGGGCGCGCCGGCCTTGGTGTCGACGATCGCAAGCCCGTGGCCGGCGCCGCTGAGTGCGGGGAATGGATTGTTGCGGCAGGCGTCCAGCATGAAGATGCGCGCGCGCGTCGGCAGCGCGCCGAGCGTGTTGAGCAGATCGTTCAGCCGCACGCCCTGGAGCGGGATATCCGCCTCGCGCTTGGGATCGAGATCGACAGGCACCAGATAATTCTCGCCGTCGATCTGAAGGCCGTGGCCGGCATAGAACACCAGCGCGACGGTGTCGGCGCCGCTGGCGCTGACCTTGCCGGCGAAATCGGAGATCGCCGTGCGCATCTCGTTCTGTCCGAGATTCGCCGCCGAGGTGACGGTGAAGCCGGCATTGCCGAGCAGCTCGGTCATGCCCTTGGCGTCGTTGGCGGCGTTGGGCAGCTCCGGCACCGTGCGATAGGCGGATTGGCCGATCACGAGCGCGAGCCGCGCTTCGGCCGCGGCCTCCGTCGGCGTCATCAATTGCGTCAGTGCGAGAAGGCTGGAGGCGAGGAACAAACTGCGAAGGACCGGACGGCGCATGAGGTCAACTCCATCGGCGATGCGCGCGAAGATGTCACCCATTCTACGTCTCCGCCATGATTCCGTCTGTGCGCTGGATCACGCATCGAGCTGCGGCAAATGGGGCAGGGCATCTGCCGGAGCATCGTTCGGGGGCCATCCATGTGAATTGCGCATTGATCCATGCATCAATTGGATCGATCTCCGCTGCCGCGCGAAAGTGTGCTCCTGGCACGCGCGCCCGCGGAGTGATCCTCATCGATAATCCCGGAAAAAGGCAGCCACATCGGTGCGCGCCGTAGTGTCGGGAATCGAGAGCACCCGGTCTGCCACGGCAGGCTGTGACCCTTGCCTGTCCCGTCGCTTTGGCCATACAGTCCAGGCAAAGGCCGCGGCAACGATCGCGGCTGCGAACAAGAATATCAGGGAGAGACCGCACCATGACCATCGTGCCCGTGAACCGTCGCGCGTTCATCAAGTCATCGGCGACGGTCACCGCCGGCCTCGTGCTCTCTCCCGCCATCATCGGCCGCGCCGAAGCCGCGACGCTGAAGCTGAAATGCTCCTCCTCGCTGCCCAACGATCCCAAATACGCCAACGGCCGCGTCTATTACGACAACCTGGTCAAGAACCTGAAGGGCAACGGGCTCGGCGAGCAAATCGAGGTCGCCTTCTTCCCGGACAACCAGCTCGGCCAGGAAATCGACGTCATCAATTCGGTAAAGCTCGGCGTCATCGACCTCATGGTGTCGGGCTCCTCGATCTCGGCCAATCTGGTGCCGCTGGTCGGCACCTTCGATCTCGGCTTCCTGTTCTCGAGCTTCCCGCAACAGACCAAGGCATTCGAGTCCGGCGCCGCCAAGCCGATCGAGGACGCGCTGCTCAAGGGCGGCAACATTCGCATCATCGCCTGGGCCTACAATTTCGGCTCGCGCAGCGTGCTGGCCAAGAAGCCCGTGAAGACGCCGGAGGATCTCGCCGGCCTCAAGATCCGCACGCTGCCAAATCCCGTCATCACGGAATGCCTGCGCCTGATGGGCGCCGCCGCGACGCCGCTCGCCTTCGGCGAAATCTACACGGCGTTGCAGGCCGGCGTGCTGGATGGGCTGGAGCACGATCCGCCGACGATCCTGGCCAGCAAGTTCTTCGAGACCGCAAAGTTCTATGCGCTGACGCAGCACAATTTCTCGCCGCTCGCGATCTATTTCAGCGACATGACCTACAACCGCATGGATCCGAAGCTGCGCGAAGGCTTCCTCGATGCCGCGAAGAAGGCCGCGGTCGACACCCGTGCCCATGGCCTTGCGGTCGAGAAGGAAGCGCTGGCGGCCTTGACCGAGAAGGGCGTGACGGTGGCCGAATGCGACCGCGAGGCGTTCAGGAAGCGCGTCGCGCCGCAGCACGAGAATTTCATCAAGGCGCGACCGGACTCCAAGGCCGTCATCGACATCATCCGCGCGACGCAGGCCTGACATGGCAATGGCGGGCGCCGTGTCTGTCTCGGGCGAGCGCCACGGGAGCATCACCCTGCTGCTTCGTCTCAGCGACGCGATCGCGGCCGTCCTGCTGGCCGCCGATCTCGTGGTCGTCTGCGCCTCCGTGCTGCTGCGCTTCTGCTTCAACGCGCCGGTCGAATGGTCCGACGACGTCGCGCGCGGATTGATGGTCGGATCGGCCTTTTTCGGGGCGGCGAGCGCGCTGGCGCGCGGCGAGAATGTCGGCGTGTCGTTCTTCCGCGACCTGTTGCCGGTGCGGCTGCGCACGCTGGTCGACGCCGCCAGCGCGCTGCTGGTCGTGCTGATATCGTTCTATGTCGCCTGGAACGCCATCAAGCTGGGCTCGCTCACCGCCGGCCAGACCACCGGCTCCGGCCTGCCGCTGGAGCTGACGTTCTATCCGATGGGCGTCGGCGCGCTGTTCATGACGGTGTTCGCGATCGATCAGCTCTGCGCAAAGCCGCTGCCCGATATCGTCAGGGGCCTCGTCGCGATCGCCATCGTGACCGGCCTCTATCTCGCCTGGGATTATCTGTCGCCGTCCACCGTGCCCTCGGCGGGCGCGCTGATGCTGATCGGCTTCTTCGCAACCCTGTTCGGTGGCTTGCCGATCGGCTTTGCGCTGGCGCTCGCCGCTTTGATCTTCATCTGGGTCGAGGGCGCGCTGCCCGGCGTGATCTTTGCCCAGCAGATGGCGCGCGGCATCGACAATTTCGTGCTGCTCGCGATCCCCTTCTTCATCCTCGTCGGCTACCTCATGGAAGCCAACGGCATGTCGGTGCGGCTGATCGAGCTGTTGCAGCGCGCGGTCGGGCGCATGCGCGGCGGCCTCAACGTGGTCATGGTCGCCTCGATGGTGCTGTTCTCGGGCATCTCGGGCTCGAAGATGGCCGACGTCGCCGCGGTCGGCTCCGTGCTGATCCCGGCGGCACGCCGCTCGAAGCAGAATCCGGGCGGGGCCGTGGCGCTGCTTGCGGCCTCCGCGGTGATGGCGGAGACGATCCCGCCCTGCATCAACCTGATCATCCTCGGCTTTGTCGCGAACCTGTCGATCGGCGGACTGTTCATGGCGGGCCTGCTGCCGGCGGCGCTGATGGCGCTGGTGCTGATCGCGGTCTCCATCATCTTCGGCAAGCCGCCGGCGGAGGTGGAAGACGTCGAGCCGCAGGCGCCCGTCTCGGGCCTGTGGAGCGGCGCCATCGCCGCGTTCGGCCTGATCTTCATGATCTTCTTCGGCTTCAAGAGCGGCTTTGCCACGGCGACCGAAATCTCGGCATTTGCGGTGGCCTATGCGCTGGTCGTCGGCAGCGTCGTCTTCCGCGAGCTCAGCTTCAAATCGGCCACGCATAGTTTCGTCCAGGCGGCGACGCGCGCGGGGCTCGTGCTGTTCATCGTCGCCGCCGCGCAGTCGCTGGCGTTCACGCTGACCTTGCAGCAGGTTCCGCATGCAGTCGGCGACTTCATGCTCGGATTGTCCAAGACCAGCGGCACCTGGCTGTTCATCCTGCTCGCGATCGGCGTGCTGATCGTGATGGGCTCGGTGCTGGAAGGCGCGGCCGCGCTGATCATCTTCGGGCCCTTGCTGCTCCCGGTGGCCGTGCAGCTTGGCGTCGATCCCCTGCATTTCGGCGTCGTGCTCGTCATCGCCATGGGCATCGGCCTGTTCGCGCCGCCGCTCGGGCTCGGGCTCTACGGCGCCTGCCTGATCGGCAACGTGCCGATCGAGCAGACGGTGAAGCCGATCATGGGCTATCTTGGCTTGCTGTTCCTCTGCCTGCTCGTCATCGCCTTCGTGCCCTGGCTTTCGACCGCGCTGCCACGGGCATTCGGCTACTGACGGAGTCTTGTCGTGAAAGTCCTGCTCGCGCACACGCCGGAGATGCGGCGCAACTACTACGGCGATCGCAGCCTCAACGGTCTGCGTGCGGCCGCCGACGTGATCCTGCACGAGAGCGACGAGACTCTGGATGCGGCAAGCCTCGTACGTGCTGCGAAAGATGTCGACATCATCGTCGCCGATCGCATGACCGAAGGCCGCGGCGAGATCTTTGCGCAATTGCCACGCCTGCGCGCCTTCGTCCGCTGTGCCGTCGACATCCGCAACGTCGATGTCGATGCGGCCTCACAAGCCGGCGTGCTGGTCACTCGCGCAGGTCCCGGCTTCGTGCAGGCGGTCGCCGAGCTCGCGCTCGGCTTCATGGTCGACCTCTCCCGCGGCGTGTCGCGGACCACGGCCGACTACCAGGCCGGCCGCAAGGTCGAGGCGCGGATGGGCCGGCAGCTTGCCGGGAGCAAGATCGGCATCATCGGTTATGGCAGTATCGGGCGCTATCTCGCCGAGATCGCCAAGGTGATGCGCATGGAGGTGCTGGTCGCCGATCCCTTCGCCGATGTCACCGACAGCGCGATCCGGCAGGTCAGCCTCGACGAGCTTCTCGCCGCGTCCGACTACGTCGTCTGTCTCGCCATCGCCAACGCGCAGACCGAGAATTTGATCGGCGAGGCGGCGCTGGCGCGCATGCAGACGCACGCCGTTTTCATCAATCTCTCCCGCGGCAATCTCGTCGACGAGGCCGCGTTGGCACGAGCGCTGCTCGAAGGCTGCATCGCCGGTGCCGCGATGGATGTCGGCCGCGCGCCCGACCAGATGCCGAGCCCGGAGCTTGCGAAGCTGCCCAACGTCATCGCCACGCCGCATGTCGGCGGACTGACGCCGCAGGCGATCGAATACCAGTCGCTGGAAACCGTGCGGCAGGTCGAAGCGATCGTGAAAGGCGAGGCCCCGCAGGGCGCCGTCAACGCCGACCGCTGGGCGCGGCGGCCCTAAAGCCTGTCCACCGCCTTGAACGTCCCGTCCTTCTGGATCACCGTCAAAAACACCTTTGGCGGCGTGTCGATCATGCGCATGCCGACGTTGACGATGCTGCCGCTGATGTCGAAGCGGCCGACGTCGTTGATGGCGCGCAGCAGGCTCGCCCGCGTCGGTCGCGGTCCGGCCTTTTCCAGCGCCGCGGCGGCGAGGCGACCGGAGAGATAGCCCTCGAGCGACACGAAGTCCGGTGTCAGCGCCGGATCGTAGGCCTTCAGTGCCGTCTGGTAGTCGGCGACCAGCTGGAGCGAACGGTCCCAGGGAAACGGCACGACCTGCGAGACGATGACGCCTTCGCCCTCCGGGCCGAGCTCCTTGGCCAGCGCGTTGGCGCCGACGAAGGAGATGTTGACGAAGGTCGGATTGGCGCCGCTGCGATGTGCGAGCTTGATGAACTCGGCGCAGGGACTGTAGGTCCCGACCATGACGATGGCCTCGGGCTCGGCGCGCTTGATCATCCGCCAGGCCGAGGCGACGGCGCGGGTGTTGCGCTCGAAAGTGCCTTCGGCGGCAAGCTCGAGGCCGCGCTTGGCGAGCGCGCGCTTCACGCCAAGAAGACCGTCGCGGCCGAACGAATCGTCCTGGTAGAAGATCGCGATGCGGGTGAAGCGGCGATCCTCGGTGAGGTGCTTGACCCAGGCTTCGGCCTCCGCTCCGTAGCTCGCGCGGATGTTGACGACATTGGGAAGCTCGAGGTCGCGCAGGAATTCGGCGCCGGTGAACGGGCCGATGAAGGGAACGTTCCTGGCGCTGGTGATCGGGATGGTCGCGATCGCCGTCGGCGTGCCCACCGCGCCGATCAGCGCGAACACCTTGTCGTCCTCGATCAGCCGCAGCGTCTGCGCCACCGAACGATCGGGATCGTAGCCGTCGTCGCGGCTGACGAGCTGGAGCTTGCGGCCGTAGACGCCGCCCTTGCCGTTGATCTCGGTGAACGCGGCGACGATGCCCTGCCGCATGCGCTGGCCCAGCGCGGAGGAGGGGCCTTCGAGCGCGGCCGCCTGGCCGAACAGGATCGCATCGTCGCCGACACCGGCCTCGTCGCCGCGCGCCGGCAGCAGGCTTGCTGCGAGCAGCGCGATGGTCAAGGCGAGGCATGTCGCGGAGCGCGAGCGGGTCATCTGGAGGCTGGCCGGATAAGGGACGGGTTCCCGCAGACGATAGTTCTGCGGGCTGAACAGGTCGCTAACCGATGCCGCAGCTTTGGTCCGTAAGACTCCGGGGAAAACCGGCAATGTATTTCCAGACTGCCGCGACTTGCAGGGCAATCGTTAACTAAGCCTCGCAATGCGGGACAGAAGGGTTCCGAAATTGTGCAGTTTTTAACTCCGTTCCTTGTCCGATAGTCGCTCAGGCGGTTCAACCAGAAGTTCGTGCCGCCGCCGAGGGGGACTGGCGTATCAAAATGGGCGGTCAGGATCAGAACGATCAGGATCGGAAACGTAAGACCGGATGGTGGCGTGTCGCGCCGCTGCTCGGGCTGTACCGTCCTGCGCTGATCGCGATTGCCGTCGGTCTTCTGTTCTCGGTCCTGGGCGCGGCCGCCGTCGCGCGCTGGGAAGACCGCGTCAACAAGATCGAGTTCGAGAACGCGGCCGAAACCGAAGCGATCGTCATGCAGAACGGCATGGGCGAGTACATCTCCCGGCTCGTCGCGCTGCGCACGTTGTTCGAATCGACCAACGAGGAAATCACCCGCAGCGAATTCGAGGCCTTCAGCGTCCGCCTGTTCGAGCGCCATCCCGGCATGCTGCGCATCGCCTGGCTGCCGCGCGTCAACCGCAAGGAGCGCGCCGAATACGAGACCGCCGCGATCACGGACGGCGTATCGGGCTATCGCATCAAGTCGCTTCAGGGCGAT
Organism: Bradyrhizobium sp. YR681; assembly: GCF_000282615.1. Lineage (GTDB taxonomy): Bacteria > Pseudomonadota > Alphaproteobacteria > Rhizobiales > Xanthobacteraceae > Bradyrhizobium. Next base: position 25,298 of record NZ_AKIY01000062.1, read on the forward strand.
GCCTTCGCGGTCGCGCCGCAGAGCGACGAATATTTCCCGGTGTTCTACTCGACCCAGCCGAAGACATCGCAGGTCTACGGCATGGATTACGCGACCATCCCGGAACGTCGTGCCGCGCTGGAGCGCGCGCGCGACAACGATCGGGTCGCGGCCATCCGCACCCACCTCTACGAACCCAGGGAAGGCGGGCGGCTGCCCGACGTTCTCGTCGCCATTCCCGTCTATGCCAAGGGGACTTCGCGCGAGACGGTCGCGGACCGCCGCCGTAACCTCGCCGGCTTCGTCGTCGGCGTGTTCGACCTGCCGCTGCTGATCCAGTCCATTCGCGTGACCACCGGTGCAAGCCCCGCGGTCAGCGTGAACGTCTATCCGCCCTTCACGGGGCAGATCGTCAGCCTGGAAGAAACCCGGCCGGATTTTTCGTCCGCGGCCACTTCGCCGCAGTCGATGCGCGATGTCGCGCGGGCCCTGCACTGGTCCGGCAATCTCAAGATCGGCGACACCGATTGGCAGGGGCGCGCGATGCCGACCGCCGGCGGTGCGCTGGAGACGTCCTATGATCGCGCGGTCGCGGTCCTCATCGTCGGCATGCTGCTGACGCTGTCGCTGTCGACCTATCTGATGCTCGCAAGCCGCAATTCGCGGCGGCTGTCGCTGGCGAACCGGCGGGTGCTGGAGCTTGCCCAGACCGACATCCTGACCGGCCTGCCGAACCGCGCCTTCTTCCTCGCCCGGCTCGACGAGCTCAACGGCCGGCCGGACGATTGCGGCTCGACCTTCTCGATCCTGATGCTGGATCTCGACCGCTTCAAGAACGTCAACGATTCCCTCGGTCACGGCGCCGGCGACGTGCTGCTGCGCCAGGTGGCGCAGCGGCTGAAATCCGCGCTGCGCGCCACCGACGTGCTGGCGCGGCTCGGCGGTGATGAATTCGCCATCATCCAGGCGGCCTGCGAAGATCAGCGCATCTGCTCCACCGAGCTGGCGGCCCGGATCGCCAAGCTCGTGGCCGAACCGTTCCTGCTGCCCGGACATCGCGTCGAGATCGGCACCAGCATCGGCATCGCGATCGCGCCGGATCACGGCCGCGACCAGGAGCAGTTGCTCAAGAAAGCCGATCTTGCGCTCTACCGGTCGAAGTCTGCCGGCCGCAACTGCTTCACCATCTACGATGAGGCGATGTCGGCCGAGCTCGAGGCGCGCAACACGCTGGAAGGGGATTTGCGCGATGCCATCGCGCGCTGCCAGCTCGAGGTGCACTACCAGCCGTTCGTCGATGCCACGAGTGGCGAGCGTCGCGGCTTCGAGGCGCTGGTGCGCTGGCGGCATCCGACGCGTGGATTGATTCCGCCGGACCAGTTCATTCCGCTCGCGGAGGAGACCGGGCTGATCGTTCCGCTCGGCGAATTCGTGCTGCGGCGCGCCTGCGCGGACGCGGCCGGCTGGCCCTCCCACCTCGCGGTCGCCGTGAACCTGTCGCCGATCCAGTTCAAGGAAGCCGAGCTGTTCGAGACGATCTGCGCGGCGCTCGCGGCCTCCGGCCTGCCGCCGCAGCGGCTGGGG
>NZ_AKIY01000063.1 GCF_000282615.1 Bradyrhizobium sp. YR681
AGAACACAGTCGCTGAGGAGCGCGCTTCTTCGCGCGCGTCTCGAAGGATGAAGGCCGTGCGGCAGCAGGCGGGCCTGCATGGTTCGAGACGGCGCTGATGCGCCTCCTCACCATGAGGGTCCAGAACTTCCGCCGCTCAGTTCACTTCGTTGCTGTTCGCCGCGGGCGCGGCCTTCGCGCCGCCCTTGGCGACACCGACCAGGGCCGGGCGCAGCACGCGCTCGCCGATGGTGTAGCCGGCCTGCATGACCTGCACGACGGTGCCTGATGGCACCGACGGATCGGGCACCTCGTACATCGCCTGATGGAAGTTCGGATCGAACTTCTGGCCCTGCGGATCGAGCTTCTTCACGCCGTGCTTTTCCAGCGCGCTCAGCAGCGAGCGCTCGGTGAGCTCGACACCCTCGATCAGCGCGGTCAGGCCGGGATCGGCCGCCGCTCGCGCTTCGGCCGGAACGGCATCGAGCGCGCGCTGGAGATTGTCGGCGATGTCGAGCACGTCACGGGCAAAGCCGGTGATGCCGTAGAGCTTGGAGTCGGCGACTTCCTTGGCCGTGCGCTTGCGCAGGTTCTCCATCTCGGCCAGCGTCCGCAGCATGCGATCGCGCGCCTCGGCGGCTTCCTTCTGCAACAGCTCGACCGAACCGGGCTCGGGATCGTCGGGCATGATGTAGGGTTTCGACACCACGGGCTCGCCGGTCGGCGCGGTCGTGTCTTCGGGTTGCCGGTCTCGATCAGTCATCGGCTCTCTTTTCGAACTCGTCTTACAGGATTTTGCTGGCCCGGATATCGTGCTTCGGACGCCGAAAATCAAGCGCCCGTGATCGACTGAGCCGCCGGTCAGCCCCCCAGAAGCCGGCTGACGATGCGGGCGGCATAGTCCACGGTCGGGATCACACGGGCATAATTCAACCGCGTCGGCCCGATCACGCCCAGAACGCCGACGATATGGCCGGCGGCATCCCGATAGGGCGAGATGATCGTGGAGGAACCGGACAAGGAAAACAGCTTGTTCTCCGAGCCGATAAAGATGCGCACACCCTCGGCGGTCTCGGCGCGGCCGAGCAGATCGACCACGCCGCGCTTGGTCTCGAGGTCATCAAACAGCAGCCGGACCCGCTCGAGGTCCTCCAATGCGTGCAAATCCTCCAGCAGATTGGCGTGGCCGCGCACGATCAGCTGACGATTTTCATTCTCGCCGCCGGACCAGCTGGCGATGCCGGCTGCGATGACCTTCTGGGTGAGCTGGTCGAGTTCGGCCCGGGCTTCGCCCAAGGCAGTTTCGAGCTCGAGCCGGGCCTCGGCCAGCGTCCGGCCGCGAATCCGCGCATTGAGGAAATTGCCGGCCTCCGTCAGCGCCGAGGACGGAACTCCGGGCGGCAGGGTCAGCACACGGTTTTCAACCTGACCGTCCTCGCCGACCAGGATCACCAGCGCCTTCTCGGGTTCCAGGCGGACGAATTCGATATGTTTCAGCCGCGAATTGGATTTTGGCGTCAGCACCACGGCGGCGGCGCGGGTGAGGCCGGACAGCCGCGTCAGCGCTTCGGACAGCGCCGCCTCGACCGACTGGGCGTGGCCCACCGAGGTCAACTGGCTTTGGATCGATTGCCGTTCGGCCTCGTTGAGGTCGCCGACCTGCATCAAGGCATCGACGAAGAAGCGCAGGCCGAGTTCCGTCGGAAGCCGCCCGGCCGATGTGTGCGGCGCATAGATCAGGCCGAGCTGTTCCAGGTCGGCCATGACGTTGCGGACCGAGGCCGGCGACAGCGGCATCGCGATCAGCCGCGAGATGTTGCGCGAGCCGACCGGCTCGCCGGTCGCCAGATAGCTTTCGACAATTTGACGAAAGATGTCGCGGGAACGCTCGTTGAGCTGGGCGAGGCCTGCGCGCGGCGCGATCAGATGGATCGGATCGTGATGGGCCACAGACGGCAACTCCTCTCAGATGCTTATAATTTGGCCATCGGAACGCCCCCTGACAAGCGTGGTTTTGCACTTGGCTGGGGACCGAAAAGGCCTTGCCGCCCACCCTCACCCCCCCTACAAGCACCGCGAACAGCCCTTTCCCGAGAGTTTTGGAGGATTTCCCATGCGGCCAAGCCGCCGTGCGCCCGATGAATTGCGCCCCGTGACGCTGGAGCGTGGCGTGGTCAAATATGCGGAAGGCTCGTGCCTGGTGAAATTCGGCGACACCCATGTGCTTGTCACCGCCACGCTGGAAGACCGCCTGCCGCCATGGCTGAAGGGCCAGGGCCGCGGCTGGGTCACCGCCGAATACGGCATGCTGCCCCGCGCGACCTCCGAACGCACCCGCCGCGAAGCCTCCGCCGGAAAACAAAGCGGCCGCACCGTCGAGATCCAGCGCCTGATCGGCCGCGCGCTTCGCACCATCGTCGATCTCGAAGCGCTTGGTGAGCGCCAGATCACGGTCGATTGCGACGTGCTGCAGGCCGATGGCGGCACCCGCACGGCCTCGATCACCGGTGCCTGGGTCGCGCTGGCCGATTGCATCAGCTGGATGAAGGCGCGCAACATGATCAAGGCCAAGGTGCTGCGCGACAACGTCGCCGCAATCTCCTGCGGCATCTACAACGGTACGCCCGTGCTCGACCTCGACTATGCCGAGGATTCGGAAGCCCAGACCGACGCCAATTTCGTCATGACCGGCGACGGCCGCATCATCGAGGTGCAGGGCACCGCGGAACGCGAGCCGTTCACGCAGGACGAGTTCCTGGCGCTGATGGCGCTGGCCCAGAAGGGCATCGCGCGTCTGGTGGACTTGCAGAAACTGGCCGTCGCGTAGTCAATAGGCCCATGCACCGCCGAATCACCGGAAAGCTGGTCATCGCCACCCACAATCCCGGCAAGCTCGCCGAGATGAAGGAGCTTTTGGCGCCGTACGGCATCGAGGCGGTGTCGGCCGGTGAGCTCGGACTGCCCGAGCCCGACGAGACCGGCAACGACTTCCGCAGCAACGCCGCGATCAAGGCGATCGCGGCGGCGCAGGCGACCAAGTTGCCGTCCTTCGCCGACGATTCCGGCATCGTGGTCGACGCGCTCGACGGCGCACCCGGCATCTACAGTGCGCGCTGGGCCGGCCCGACCAAGGATTTCACCGCGGCGATGACGCGGATCGAACGGCTGTTGCAGGAGCGCGGCGCGACGACGCCGGACAAGCGCAAGGCACACTTCGTCTCCGCGCTGTGCGTCGCCTGGCCCGACGATCATCTCGAAGAGGTCGAGGCGCGTGTCGACGGCACGCTGGTCTGGCCGCCGCGCGGCACCGCCGGCTTCGGCTACGATCCGATGTTTTTGCCCAACGGTCATGACCGCACCTTCGGCGAGATGACCAGCGTCGAGAAGCACGGCCTGCCGCCGCTCGGCCTCGGCCTGTCGCATCGCGCCCGCGCCTTCGTGAAACTGGCGGAGATCTGCCTTGAGCCGCGATAGAGCGTTTTCGAGCGAAGTGGATACCGGTTCGCGCCAGGAAAACGCGTCAAAACAAAAATCTGAAGCTTTCGGCGTCTATGTGCACTGGCCATTCTGCCTGTCGAAGTGCCCGTATTGCGACTTCAACAGCCATGTCCGCCACGCCGCAATCGATGAAGCGCGTTTTGCCTCCGCTTTCGCGCGTGAAATCGAAACCACCGCACAGCGCGCGCCCGGCCGCGAGGTCACCTCGATCTTCCTCGGCGGCGGCACGCCGTCCTTGATGCAGCCCGCAACCGTCGGCGCGGTGCTCGATGCCATCGGCAAGCACTGGAAGGTCGCCGGCGACGTCGAGGTCACGCTCGAGGCAAACCCCACCAGCGTCGAGGCCACGCGCTTTGCCGGCTATCGCTCAGCCGGTGTCAATCGCGTCTCGCTCGGCGTGCAGGCGCTCGACGATGCCTCGCTCAAGGCGCTCGGCCGCATGCACAGCGCGCGCGAGGCGCTCGATGCCGTCGCGATCGCGCGCCGCTCGTTCGACCGCTATTCATTCGATCTGATCTACGCCCGTCCCGACCAGACGCCGGCGATGTGGGCCGATGAACTCAAGCTCGCGATCAATGAGGCGGCCGAGCATCTCTCGCTCTATCAGCTCACCATCGAAGAAGGCACGCCGTTCTTCGGCCTGCACCAGGCCGGCAAATTGAAGACGCCGGACGAAGCCGTGGCGCGCGCGCTCTACGACGTGACGCAGGAGACCTGCGACAGACTCGGCCTGCCCGCCTACGAGATTTCCAATCACGCCCGGCCCGGCGCCGAATGCCGACATAATCTGGTCTACTGGCGCGGCGATGAATATGCCGGCATCGGCCCCGGCGCGCATGGAAGGCTCGATATCGACGGCGTGCGCCATGCCACCGCCACCGAGAAACGCCCCGAAGCCTGGCTGATGCGCGTCGAGACGAATGGCCATGGCAACGTCACCGACGATCTCCTCAACAGCGAAGAGCGCGCCGACGAATTCTTGCTGATGGGATTGCGTTTGGCTGAGGGCATCGACCCCGAGCGCTACAGAGCCCTCTCCGGCCGCCCGCTCGATCCCAAGCGCATCGCGCTGCTGCGCGAGGAAGGTGCGATCATCGTGGATGCGACGGGACGCTTGCGCGTGACGAGCAGCGGATTTCCGGTGCTGGACGCGGTGGTCGCGGATCTCGCGGCGTAGCGAGCTGCCGTAGCCCGGATGGAGCGCAGCGAAATCCGGGTTCTGTCCACGTGGCGAGACCGCCCCGGATTGCGCTGCGCTCCATCCGGGCTACGAAACCAACTACGCCCCAAAACTCTTCGGCGAGCCCGCGACCGCCACACCACCACCCGTCGTCACCTTCATCACCGCTAGCCCGCGCTCATTCGTCCCATCGGCGCGGAAGCGGAACAGGCCGTCGATGCCGGCAAAGCCGGAGGGATTGGTGAGCACGTCGGACGAGAAGCGCGTGGGGCCCTGCGTGCGCGCGAGCGCGGCGACGAGGGCGACCGCGTCATAGGCCAGCGTCGCGGTACGGATCGGCTCGGCGCCGTATTTGGTGCGGTAGCGGCCGGAGAACGCGCGAAAACCGGCCGGGTCCGGCGCGGCGTAGAGACCGCCTTGCAACGCGGGGCTGGCATAGACGCGGGGACTGTCCCACAGGCCGGTGCCGAGCAGCTGGATGTTACGCAAATTGGCGCCCGCGGCAGTCATCGCATCGGCCACCGCAACCACGGCATCGCCGTCATCGGCAATGAACAGCGCATCCGCGCCGCCGAGCTGCTGCGCCACGGTGCGCGCCGGCGTGGCGCGATCGGCGCCGTATTTCTCGAACGCGACGATGCGCCCGCCGCGCCGCGGCACCGCCGCCTTCACCGCGGCTTCGACCACGTTGCCATAGGCATTGTCGGGCACGAGTACGGCGACCGAACGCTTTCCGATGCTGGCGGAATATTCGACGATGCGATTGACGTCGGACTCCGGCAGGAACGAGAGCAGATAGACGCCGCGGCCGGCGATGCTGGAATCAGTCGAGAACGCGATCACGGAAATGCCGCGCGTGCGCGCGACCTGCGCCACCGCCGGCACCGACTGCGCGAACAGCGGGCCCAGGATGATCTCGGCGCCTTCGTCGACGGCCTGCTGCGCGCCGGCCTGCGCGCCTTGCGGGCTGCCATTGTCGTCCTTGATCAGCAGCTGGATGTTGGGATTCTGGAACTCGGCCAGCGCCATCTCGGCGGCATTGCGCATGGATTGCGCGGCAAGACCGGCATTGCCGGCGGCCGAGAGCGGCAGGATGACGGCAACCTTGACCCCGCCGGAGCCTGCGGTGGTGGCCTGCTGCGGCGGGCCTGCCGGCTGGGCCGGAGGCGGGGAGCTGGAGAACGGATTGGAGAACTGGCTGAGGCTCTGCTGCACGCCGGCGCAGGCCGACAGCAGCGGCGTGCCGAGCAACAGGCCAAGCGCGCTCCGCCGGGTCGCTCCCGACAAGCGGGGCCCCTGAACGGGAAACTTTGGATCACGCGGGCCCATTGGCAGCTTCTCTTCTGACCAGCCGTCGCCGGCCGGTCACAACAACTCTTGCCGCGACAGAACCCGCGGATTCAGGCATAATGTCGGCAAATAGTTAACCAAAACAAAAGGATAATACCCGCTTAACGCGGCTCCCCCTCAAGTCCTGGCTGGCTGTCCACTGTCCGTCACGACAGCATCAAGGCGGCGTTTCCGCCGCGAATATGGCGCTGATGCTGCATTCCCTCTGCAATGTGATGCCGGATGGATCACATTCCAGTCTCCTCACCCCTTCCCTCGGCATGATCTTTTTCGCGGGACCGGTTCCCAGCCCCGGATATCATGCCTAAGTTCGTCTGATTATGCGCGCAAAGCCGGCCCCGATAAATACGCCTGAAGCCACAGACGCCGCCCCGCGCGGTTTCTCCATCGACGCCCACCGGCTGCCCGCGCCGAAGGCGGCGCCGGGCCTGCACCTGGTCGCGACCCCGATCGGCAATCTCGGCGACATCACGCTGCGAGCGCTCCAGACGCTCGCCGGCGTCGACGTCATCGCCTGCGAGGACACCCGCATCACGCGCCGCCTGACCGAGCGCTACGATATCTCGGCGCAGCTCAAGCAATATCACGAGCACAATGCCGAGGCCGCGCGTCCAAAGATCCTGGAAGCGCTTGCGGCAGGCGGCTCGATCGCGCTGGTGTCGGATGCCGGCACGCCACTGATCTCCGATCCCGGCTTCAAGCTGGTGCGCGAGGTCTGCGCCGCCGGCCACGCCGTGTACGCGCTGCCCGGCCCGTCCTCGGTGCTGGCGGCGTTGTCCGTCGCCGCCCTGCCGACTGACCGCTTTTTCTTCGAGGGCTTTCTGCCGGCGAAATCGGCCGCACGAAAGTCCCGCCTTACCGAGCTCGCCCGCATCGATGCGACGCTGGTGATGTTCGACTCCGGCAACCGCGTGCAGGACACGCTCGCCGAGCTCGCCGAGATCATGGGCAACCGCGAAGCCGCGATCTGCCGCGAATTGACAAAACTGCACGAGGAGATTTCGCGCGCGACGCTGAACGAGCTGGCGCGCCGTGCTGCAACGCTGGAGACCCGCGGCGAATTCGTGCTGGTGATCGCTCCGCCGGCGGCCGACGCCGAGGTGCTGACATCGGGTGCGCTGGACGATCTGCTGCGCGAGCAGCTCGCCGCGCACAGCGTCAAGGATGCCGTCGCGCACGCCGTCGCGCTTTCGGGCCGGCCGCGCCGCGAGGTCTATGCCCGCGCGCTGGAGCTCGCGAAAGATTTACGGGGCAGCGATGGCGAGAACTAAGGCGCCGGCGGAACCGAAGGTCGCCTCGCCTGAGCGCGTCGCCGCGTTCCGCACCGGCATCTCGGCCGAGAGCCGCGCCGCCGCCTATCTGATCGCCAAGGGCTATCGCATCCTCGCCAAACGCTACCGCACGCCGCATGGCGAGATCGACCTCGTCGCCCGCCGCCGCAACCTGATCGCCTTCGTCGAGGTCAAGGCCCGCGCCAGCCTCGACGAGGCCGCCTATGCGGTGACACCACGCCAGCAGCAGCGCATCATCAACGCCGCGCAAGGCTGGCTCGTGGCGCATCCCGAGCATGCCGAATTCGAATTGCGATTCGACGCCATGCTGATTGCGCCGCGCTCACTTCCGCGCCATGTGTTGGCGGCATTCGACGCCTCGACCTGAAAGGCAGACCATGAAATTGAACGTCGCCGTCCAGATGGACCCCATCGCCCGCATCAACATCAAGGGCGATTCCACCTTCGCGCTGCTGCTGGAGGCGCAGAAGCGCGGCCATGGCCTGTCCTACTACACGCCCGACAAGCTCTCGATGGTCGGCGAGGAGATTGTCGCGCCGGTCCAGCTCCTGACCGTGCGCGACGAGCCCGGCAATCATTTCACGCTCGGCGAGCCCAAGCGCGAGGCGCTGAACGGCTTCGACGTGGTGCTGCTGCGCCAGGATCCGCCGTTCGACCTCGCCTACATCACCTCGACGCATCTGCTCGAGCGCATCCATCCGAAGACGCTGGTGGTCAACGACCCGGTCTCGGTCCGCAACGCGCCGGAAAAGCTGTTCGTGATGAACTTTCCGCAGCTGATGCCGCCGACCCTGATCTCGCGCGACCTCGACGAGATCAACGCCTTCCGCGACAAGCACGGCGCCGTGGTGATGAAGCCGCTGCACGGCCATGGCGGCGCGGCGGTGTTCCGCGTGATGCCGCAGGACATGAATTTCGGCTCGCTGTTCGACATGTTCTCGGTGACGTTCAAGGAAGCCTGGGTGATCCAGCAATTCATCCCCGAGGTGAAGCACGGCGACAAGCGCATCATCCTGGTCAACGGCGAGTTCGCCGGCGCGGTGAACCGCGTGCCGGCCGCGGACGACCTCCGCTCCAACATGGTGCGCGGCGGCGCCGCCCAGGAGACCGAGCTCACGCCACGCGAGCGCGAGATCTGCGCCACCGTCGGCCCGGCGCTGCGCGAGCGCGGCCTGCTGTTCGTCGGCATCGACGTCATCAACGGCAACCTGACCGAGATCAACGTGACCTCGCCGACCGGCATCCGCGCCATCGCGCGGCTCGGCGGGCCGGATGTCGCGGCGAAGGTCTGGGACGTGATCGAGCAGAAGCGGGCGAAGTAAGCGCTGACACGTAGCCCGGATGGAGCGCAGCGAAATCCGGGATTCGCGCCCACGGAAAGACCGCCCCGGATTGCGCTTCGCTCCATCCGGGCTACGGACATCAGCAGAAACACGGCCCACGCATCACTAACCACCCATTCACCATGACGCCGCGCGCGTCATGCAAACGAACGACGCGCCACGCGTGATTCTACGGGGCCACTGGCCGACCGGATAACGCGACGTTCACCATCTGCCGAGAACGCGCATCGTCACGGGCCATCACACTCGGCCTCGCAACACCCCTTATACTTTTACTCCCTACTCATCGATGCAGGGGAACCCGCCACGTGCGGTCCGAGTACCCCCGCGTAAGAGTAGAAGCGTATGAACACCGCACGCATTGTCGTTCTCGTCATCGCGCTGGGCGCCGGCGGCGTCGCTGCGTATCTGGCGAGCGGCTACCAGAACGCCCCCGTGCCCGTCCTCCCGGTCGCAGAGAAGCTGCCGACGGTCGAGGTGCTGGTCGCCAAGAACGACATCCAGCTCGGCCAGGCCGTGAAGCCCGAGGACCTGCAATGGCAGTCCTGGCCGGCCGCGACCGCGAGCAGCGCCTTCATCCGCCGCGACAACAGGCCCGAAGCCCAGACCCAGATCGCCGGCTCGATCGCGCGCGTGCCCTTGATGCAGGGCGAGCCGATCCGCGAGCAGAAGCTGGTCAAGGCCGAAGGCTCGGGCTTCATGGCCGCGATCCTGCCGTCGGGCATGCGCGCTGTCTCCACCGAGATTTCCGCCGAGACCGGCGCCGGCGGCTTCATCCTGCCGAACGACCGCGTCGATATCGTGCTGACCCGCCGCCTGAAGAACCCCGATGGCGCCAACAACAACAATGGCCCGACCGGCGGCAACGACCTCGTCCTGTCCGAGGTCATCCTCACCAACATCCGCGTGCTCGCGATCGACCAGGCGCCGAAGGAAAAGGACGGCCAGAACGCCGTCGTCGGCAAGACCGTCACGCTCGAGCTCAAGCCGGACCAGGTCGCCACGCTCTCGGCCGCGCGCCAGGGCGGCACGCTGACGCTCGCGCTGCGGAGCATCGTCGATGCCAACGTGGTCGACGGCGCGCCCGAGGACCAGGCGATCAAGCGTCCAGGCGGCGTGAACGTGATCCGTTACGGGGTGCAGGCGCGGCAACTGACGTCACAGAAGTGATGATGGGGATAGCATGAAGGACGGGGATGATCGGACGGGCATGCGCATTCGGGGGAAGCGCGCGCGCACGTTCTGGGCAGGGGCAATTCTGACGCTGGGGCTGCTCGCAGCTCCCGATGTCGTCGTCGCCGCGGATTCGCCGGTCGGCGACCAGGCGCCGATGCAGGCGCCGGATCTCGGCATATCGTCGGTCGGATCGATCGCTCCGGCGAAGACGCGCTTTCTCTCGCTCGGCGTCGGCAAATCCGTCGTCATCGACCTGCCCCGCGAGGTCAAGGACGTGCTGGTGGCCGATCCCAAGATCGCCAACGCCGTGATCCGCTCGGCCCAGCGCGCCTACATCATCGGCGGCCAGGTCGGCCAGACCAACGTGGTGTTCTTCAGCGCGGACGGCCAGCAGGTCGCCGCCTACGACATCGCGGTGAAGCGCGACCTCAACGGCATGCGCGCCGCGCTGCGCTCGTCGCTGCCGGGCGTGCAGATCGAAGGCGTCGGCGACAGCGTCATGCTGACCGGCTCGGTGTCGAGCCCGGTCGAGGCCCAGCAGGCCGGCGAAGTTGCCGCAAAGCTGGTCGGCGGCAGCGAGAAGGTCGTCAACAACATCGTCGTGCGCGGCCGCGACCAGGTCATGCTCAAGGTCGTCGTCGGCGAAGTGCGCCGCGACATCGTCAAGCAATTGGGCGTCGATCTCAGCGCCAGCCTGAACGCCGGCACCGCGGTGGTCAATTTCAACAATTCCAACCCGTTCTCGGTCTCCGGCGGCCCGCTCGTCAGCAGCAATGGGCTCGGGGTCTCCGGTGTCACCAAGGGCATCGCCACCGTCAGCGCCACGATGCGCGCGATGGAGAGCGCAGGTGTGATGCGCACCCTGGCCGAGCCGAGCCTGACCGCGATCTCGGGCGAGTCCGCCACCTTCATCGCCGGCGGCGAATTCCCGATCCCGGCGGGCTATTCCTGCGACCCGACCACGCATGTCTGCACCACCCAGATCTCCTACAAGAAATTCGGCATCTCGCTGAACTTCACCCCGGTCGTGCTCAGCGAAGGCCGGATCAGCCTGCGGGTCATGACCGAGGTCTCCGAGCTGTCGAACCAGCAGGCGATCACCGTGACGCAGGCGGTGTCGTCGACCGCCAACAACTCGATCACCATTCCCTCGATCCAGACCCGCCGCGCCGAGACGACGCTCGAAATCCCGTCGGGCGGCTCGATGGCGATGGCCGGCCTGATCCAGCAGCAGACCAAGCAGGCGATCAACGGCCTGCCCGGCGTCGACCAGGTGCCGATCATCGGCGCGCTGTTCCGCAGCCAGGACTTCGTCAACAACGAGACCGAGCTGATGGTGATCGTGACGCCCTATGTGGTGCGCGCGGTCGCCCAGAAGGAGTTGTCGCGGCCCGATGACGGCTTCGCGCCGTCGTCCGATGCGCAATCGGCGCTGCTCGGCCGCATGAACCGCCTCTATGGCATCGCGCGCCGCGTCGATCCGATCAACGGCACGCCCGGCGATTTCGGCTTCATCATCGACTGAGACGAACGGTTTGGGGACCGGGACAAGAGGGGACAAAGCGATGACGAAGAGATCAGCCGATCGACGTCGCAATCTGAGCGCCGCGCTGGCGCTGACGGGGCTCTCCGTCATGCTGGGCGCGTGCAACACCACCGGCGAGATCGTCACCCAGACGGTGCCGACCGACTATCGCCAGCGTCATCCGATCGCGGTGCAGGAAGCCAAAAAATCGATCGTGATCTTCGTCGGCAAGGCGCGCGGCGGCCTCTCGGCCGCGCAGCACGCCGACGTCACGGGCATCGCCCGGGACTGGGTGCGCGAAGGCACCGGCTCCGTCGTCGTCGACGTGCCGGTCGATACCGCGAATTCGCGCGCGGCGTCGGCGACCTATCAGGAGATCCGCTCCGTGCTCGCCTCCGGCGGCGTGCCCTCGCGCGCCATCGTGCGGCATCCCTATCGCCCCGAGGATCCCGCCCTGCTGCCGACCATTCGCCTGGGCTATTCGCGAATCGCCGCGGTCGCCGGTCCCTGCGGGCTGTGGCCGGAGGACGTCGGTCCCTCGATTCTCGACCCCGGCTACAACGAGAACCGGCCGTATTTCAACCTCGGCTGCGCCACCCAGCGCAATCTCGCGGCGATGATCGACAATCCTGCCGACCTCGAGCAGCCGCGTGCGGAAACCCCGGTCTATACCGCGCGGCGCGACATCGCCTTCGAACGCTATCGCAAGGGCACGCCGATCTCGACCCCGTCCCCCGAGGCCGACAAGGCCAAACTCAGCGACACCGGCAAATGACAAGCGTCAACGACGAAGAAGCGGATCATCCGCAGCACCCCGAGGAGCACATTGCGCCGGTTCCGCGCATCTCCGTGCAGGCGTTTTGCGAGACCGAGCAGACGCTCGCCGCGGTGACCGCGGCCGGGCAGGATCGCCGTCTCGCCAAGGCCCATCTCACCGCCAAGAGCGGCGGCCTTGCCGCGGCCATCGAAGTCTATGACACGATGCCGACGCCGAACGTGATCGTGATCGAATCCGACGGCACGCGCGATATCCTGGAAGGCCTCGACGATCTCGCCGGCGTCTGCGATCCCGGCACCCGCGTGGTCGTGATCGGCAATCCCAACGACACCGCGCCCTATCGCGAGCTGGTGCGCCGCGGCGTCAACGACTACGTGGTCGGACCGGTCGAGACCCTCGACGTGGTCCGTTCGATCTGCAGCCTGTTCTCGGCCTCCGAGGCCATCATCACCGGCCGCGTCATCGCCGTGGTCGGCGCCAAGGGCGGCGTCGGCGCCTCCACCGTCGCGCACAATCTGGCCTGGACCATCGCGCGCGACCTCGCGCTCGATTCCGTCGTGATCGATCTCGACCTCGCCTTCGGCACCGCGGGCCTCGACTACAACCAGGATCCGGCGCAGGGCATTGCCAACGCGGTGCTGTCGCAGGACCGGCCCGACACCGCGCTGATGGAGCGCCTGCTCGCCAAATGCACCGAGCGCCTCAGCCTGCTCGCTGCGCCCGCCACCCTCGACCGGGTCTACGATTTCGGCGCCGAAGCCTTCGACGCGATCTTCGACACGCTGCGCATGACCACGCCCTGCATCGTGCTCGACGTGCCCCACCAATGGTCGGGCTGGACGCGGCGCGCGCTGGTCAATGCCGACGACATCGTGATCGTCGCCGAGCCAGATCTTGCCAATTTACGCAACACCAAGAACATGCTCGGCGTGCTGAAGGCGGCGCGGCCGAACGACAGGCCGCCGCTGTACTGCATCAACCAGGTCGGCATGCACAAGCGCGCGGAGATCGACGTCAAGTCGTTCGCCAAGACCATGGAGAGCCAGCCGATCGCGGTGATCCCGTTCGATTCGAAACTGTTCTCCACCGCGGCCAATAACGGCCAGATGATCGCGGAAGTCTCCAGGAGCCACCGCACCACCGAGCTGTTCCAGAATATGGCGAACCGCCTCGCCGGCCGCGGCGAAGTGAAGAAGCCGAAGCGCTCGCTGCTGGGGCCGCTCCTGAAGAAGCTGAAGGGCCGGGCGGGTCGCCCATCCGCCCCGCATCGCAAGGCGTCGTAAGGACCAAAGCGTTTTCGCGCGAAGTGGATACCGGTTCGCGTCAAGAAAACGCGTCAAAAAAATCCAGCAAGGAGGGCGGACTATTTGTCCGCCCGCTGCTGCTGCTTCTTCGTCAGCAACTGGCGCAGCGCCGTGACCTTGGCCGCGGCCTGATCCGGCGGCAAATCCGCCTTCACGAGGATTTCAGCCTCGGCCTCGCGGCCTTGCAATCCCAGCACGAGCGCGAGATTGGCTCGGATCCGCACATCGTTCTGATTGCGCTGATGGGCGCGGCCGAGCACCTGTTCGGCCCGCGGCAGATTGTTCTGGAGCATGTAGGACAGGCCGAGATTGGACAGGACCTGCGGCTCATCAGGCACGATCTTCAGCGCGGACGCGTAATATTGCTGCGCCTCTTCGTTGCGGCCGAGCTGGTCCAGCGCGGCGCCCTGCGCCGACAGGATGCGCCAGTCGGGATCCTCGGGGGTATGCGCGCGGCCCAGCACGTCGAAGGCCTGCTGGAAATTGCCGTTGTCGGCGAGCGCACGGCCATAGCCGGCGAGCAGCGCCTTGTTGCTGGGATGGGCGAGCACCGCCTGCTCCATCACCGCAACCGCCTGGGCGCGCTGGCCGGAGTCGCGCAGCGCCTTGCCGTAGTCGAGCGCGATAGCGGGATCGCTGGGCTTGGCGCGATAGCGCTCGCGAAGCGCGTCCATGTCCGACTTCGTGTCGGCCTTGCCAGCCGTTTCCGACTTGCCGCCGAGCGCGCCGGTCACGTCCTCGACGCCGATGGTCTGGCAGCCGCCGAGGGCAAGGATCAGAAGCGCGGAGAACAGATATCTCGCCGAGGGAGGGGCAAGGGACAAACGCTTGGGCATACTCTGATCACTCGGCGACTGATCAGAGATGCTTACCGATTAACGCTAAAGTCCCGTTAAGGGACCGCGCATGGTCGTCTCAATCGGTGAATTCGGCACCGAATTCGCAGCCGATGCGCCAGCGCAGGCGGCATTGGCGGGAATAGTCGGGGGCGAAGATGATGGTGAATTGCGGCGGCACTTCCAGAAATTCTGCCACGACTTTCACGCCGCCATCCGAGATATCGGTGATGGTGCAGTCCCGCGGCAGCGAGCCCGCGCCAAAATGGATCTTGGCGAGCCGCGTGCACACCCGACGTTCGCTTCTGCGGCGATTTGCAAGCATTTGAATTGTTCACCCGTTAGATCACGGCCCATCCCGCAGCTCTAGGAGTAGCGGACATTCGTTGGGATGTGCTGAGGACAGCCGCTCGCATTCGAAGCGTAGTGTCGGGACTGCGTTTACGAACGGTTAGGGCTCTCGCGGCCGCAATCCTGTTCCCGTATTGTTCTTGCGAAGACAACCCGGCTCTGCTACCCTTGATTGCATGAGGGGGCAGGCATGGTTCAACGGGTTTCCACCGTCGCCTTTGAGGGGATCGAGGCTCGTGCGGTCGACGTACAGGTGCAGGTCGCGCCGGGCCTGCCGGCCTTTGCCATCGTCGGCCTGCCTGACAAGGCGGTGTCGGAGGCGCGTGAGCGGGTCCGCTCGGCGCTGATTGCCTCGGGCCTGGCGCTGCCGGCGCGGCGGATCATCGTCAATCTGGCGCCGGCCGATGTCCCGAAGGAAGGCAGCCATTACGACCTGCCGATCGCGCTCGGGCTGATGGCGGCGATCGGCGCGATCCCGCCGGATGCGCTGACAGGTTTCACCGTGCTGGGCGAGCTCGGCCTCGACGGCTCGATCGCGCCGGTGGCCGGCGTGCTTCCCGCCGCGATCGGCGCCAACGTGCGCGAGGAAGGCTTGATCTGTCCGGCGTCGTGCGGCTCGGAGGCGGCGTGGGCGAGCCCGGATATCCAGATCATCGCCGCGCAATCGCTGATCCAGATCGCCAACCATTTCAAGGGCACGCAAGTGCTGTCGCGGCCCTCGCCGAAAGTGCATGAAGCCGCCACCTCCACGCTCGACCTGCGCGACATCAAGGGCCAGGAGAGCGCCAAGCGCGCGCTGGAGATCGCGGCCGCCGGCGGTCATCATTTGCTGATGATCGGCGCGCCCGGCGCCGGCAAGTCGATGCTGGCGGCGCGCCTGCCCTCGATCCTGCCGCCGTTGTCGCCGGGCGAATTGCTCGAAGTCTCGATGATCGCCTCCGTTGCCGGCGAGATCGAAGGCGGCGCCCTGACGGCGCGGCGGCCGTTCCGCTCGCCGCATCATTCCGCCAGCATGGCCGCGCTCACCGGCGGCGGCATGCGCGCAAAACCCGGCGAGATCTCGCTGGCGCATCAGGGCGTGCTGTTCCTCGACGAGCTGCCGGAGTTCGATCCGCGCGTGCTGGATTCGCTGCGCCAGCCGCTGGAGAACGGCGAGGTCTCGGTCTCGCGCGCCAACCATCGCGTGACGTATCCTGCGCGTTTCATGCTGGTCGCGGCGATGAATCCGTGCCGCTGCGGCAACGCGTTCGAGCCCGGCTATGCCTGCAAGCGCGGCCGCATCGATCGCTGCGCCGGCGATTACCAGGCGCGCATCTCCGGCCCGCTGATGGACCGCATCGATCTGCGCATCGAGGTGCCGGCCGTGACGGCGGCCGATCTGATCCTGCCGCCGCCGGCAGAGGGCTCAGCCGAAGTCGCCGCCCGCGTGGCGGCGGCACGCGACATTCAGATCGCGCGTTACGCCGATGCCGGCATGCCCAAAATCCGCACCAATGCCGAGGCGCCGGCGTCGGTGCTGGAGGAGATCGCAAAGCCGGACGCGCAGGGCCTGAAACTGCTGCGCGATGCCGCCGAGACCATGCGGCTGTCGGCGCGCGGCTATCACCGCGTGCTGCGGGTGGCGCGCACGCTCGCCGACCTCGACGGCACTGAGAAGATCGGCCGGCTACATCTCGCCGAAGCGCTGTCCTACCGCGCACTCGCGGAGGATGTGCGTCAGATGGCCTGATCATTCCGCGCATCAACCCGGCGGTAACGAGTTTCCTTTACGCTCTGCAAACCATAAGGCCCAAGAGTTCCCGTCATCGTTCCCGTGCGGGCCTGGCGAGTAGAGTGTCATGTTGCGTTTCAAGATCCTGGCCTCGGTTATTCCCCTGTTGGCGGCTGCGGTGTTTGCCCGCAGCGAGATCGGATCGGTCTCGCATCCCTGCATCGCCCTGGGCGACACTTCCGTCGAGCTGACCACCCTGTTCTGGACCGCCGGCGTCCACGTCGCCTTCACCGACGATCCCGCGCGCGCCACGGTGCGGGTCCAGATCACCGACGATGCCAACGGTGCGGACTTCACGGTCGTGGATGACGGCCTCGGTTCGGAGACCGATTCCTGCGAGGCCCATCCGGCGAACCGGCTCATCACCATCGCCGCGCAGCCGGTCGATGGTGGGCCGGTGATTTATCTGTCCAGCGACGGGCCGGCCGATTACCGCATCTATGTGCGCTCGAAGACGTTCTCGCAGCGCGAGGCGGCGGCGCTGATCGTCGGCGCCCATGGCGGCCACCGCCCGCTTCCGCTCCAGGCCGCCTCGCTCTGAAATATTAACACCTCATCAACCCTGTTTGGAGGCCGAGCCAAAGCCTCAAGCTGATCGCAAGGTCGGCGAGACATCGTCGCACGCGGCGGCGGTGGGGTTTCGGGCAAGAGTCGGGATCGGTGGCGATGGATCGGACGTTCCGGATCAAGGTGCGCATGCGCCGCTTCAGGCGGCAGCATCCCCGCATCGCCTTTGCGATCCGCTCCTTCATGATCTTCTCGGCGACCTTCGGCGGCGCCTATGGTTTCGTCACCGGCAGCCGCTCCGAGAATTCCGGCTACGATCCCAACACGTTTGCGGTCGGCGCAAGCTTTCTGTTCGCCCTCGCCTGCCTTGGCCTGGCCACGCTCAGCATGCGGCTGCGCTTCGTCAACAAGCGGCTGAAGAAGCTCGCCGCCCACAACGAGGCGCTGATCGACCGCAATTGGGAGCTGAAGGAAGCCGAAGAACGAGCCCGCAGCCTGTTCGAGCAGCAGGGCGATCTGATCGTGCTGCGCGACACAAACGGCCGCATCACCTTCGCCAACGACGCCTATTGCGCGCTGGCAGGACAGGAGCGCAGCGCGCTGGTCGGCACGCGGTTCGATTTCGACGTGCTGGAGCAGGGCGACAGCGCCCGCGAAAGCGCCGGCACGCGCGTTCACGACCAGCGGATCACCACGCCGCTCGGCGCGCGCTGGATTGCCTGGCGCGAGGGCTATGTCCGCCTCGATGCCGGCCAGGCGGCCGAATTGCAGAGCGTCGGGCGCGACGTCACCGACCGCACCGAGACCGAGCGCGCGCTGTCCGAGGCACGCGACCAGGCCGATGCCGCCAACCGCGCCAAATCGCGCTTCCTCGCGATGGCCTCGCACGAGATCCGCAACCCGCTGAACGGCATCATCGGCATGGGCGGCCTCCTGCTCGACACCCATCTGACGCCGGAGCAGACCACCTACGCCAGGGCGGTGAAAACGTCGGGCGAGGCGCTGATGGCGCTGATCGAGGAGCTGCTGGACTATTCCAAGATCGAGGCCGGCAAGCTCGATCTCGAGCAGCGTCCGTTCGCGCTCTCCACCCTGATCGAGGAAATCACCGAGCTGCTGGCGCCGCGCGCGCAGGCGAAGAACCTCGAGATCGCGGCCTATGTCGACGAGCGCCTGCCGCTGGAGGTGGTCGGCGATGCCGCGCGGCTGCGCCAGGTGCTGCTCAACCTCGCCGGCAACGCCATCAAGTTCACCGCGACCGGCGGCGTCGCACTGATCGTCGAGCCCGGCATCTGGCCGAACGAGATCAGCTTCCTGGTCCGCGACACCGGCATCGGTATCGCGCCCGAAGCACAGCAGCGCATCTTCCGCGAATTCGAGCAGGCCGACGAGCGCGTCGCGCGCACCTATGGCGGCACCGGGCTTGGCCTCGCCATCAGCGAGCGCATCGTCAAGCGCATGGGCGGCCGGATCACGCTCACGAGCGAGCCGGGCAAGGGCGCGACCTTCGAGGTCGCGGTACCGCTGGCGCCATCGCAAGGTGGCTCGGGCCAGACCGCGTTCCCGAGCCCCGACCTTGCCGGCAAGTCGATCCTCCTGGTCGCCGACGGCATCGAAGCCTCGCTGATCGCGCGGCGCCTGGAGCGCTGGGGCAGCCAGACCTGCCTCGTCTCGGACGCCTCGGTCGCCGAGGCGCTGCTGCCGGAGCGTTCCTGGCATGCGGTACTGGTCGATCGCGCGATCGGCACTGCTATCGCCGACCAACTCGGTGAGGCGGCCCGCTCCCACGCGCTGCAGCGGCTGGTGCTGCTGACATCGGGCTCGCGCCACGAAAAGCTCTCGCCGGCCTTCACCGGCTTTCTGGTCAAGCCGCTGCGCGCAGCCTCGCTCGCCGCACGTCTTTCGCTGACGCCGGAGGTCGCCTCGCCTGATCTCGCGCCGGAGCCCGTCGACGCCGCCGTGATCGGAGCGCCGGCGAAAGGCCTCTCGGTCCTCGTCGCCGAAGACAACGAGATCAACGCGCTGCTGATGCGCTCGCTGCTGACGAAGCTCGGCCACCGCGCCGTCATCGCCGTGCACGGCGAGGCCGCGCTGGAATCCTGGCTCGCCGCTTCATCGGCCGGCACGCCCTATGACCTCGTGCTGATGGACATCCAGATGCCGCGGCTCGACGGCATCGAAGCGACCAAGCGAATCCGCGCGCATGAGGCGGCCACCGGCGGCCAGCACACGCCGATCCTCGCGCTCACCGCGAACACGCTGGTGGAAGATCGCTACGCCTGTTTCGAGGCGGGCATGAACGGATTTCTGATCAAGCCGCTCGACCGCGACAAGCTGGACGAGGCGCTGGCGGGACTGGCGGCGTCACGGCATCTGCCCGTCTAGGCTCCCGCTCTCTCCCCGTCATCGCGAGCGCAGCGAAACAATCCAGACTGCCGTCGCGGAAAGATTCTGGATTGCTTCGCTGCGCTCGTAATGATGGTGCGGGGGCAGTGGAGCTAAACAACGCGCTGCCGTAGGGTGGGCCAAGCGTAGCGTGCCCACGCATTCGCGTTTGACAACAGGGATATCGTGGGCACGGCGCTTTGCGCCTTTGCCCACCCCAAGGGCACCGCGACTTACAGCCTTCGCAACGCCACGCTCGCCACCGTATGGTCCGCGCCCTTCTTCAGGATCAGCGTCGCGCGGGGGCGGGTCGGCAGGATGTTGTCCTCGAGATTGGCGAGGTTGGTGCGTTCCCAGATCGCGATGGCGGTCGCGGTGGCTTCCTCGTCCGACAACAGCGCATAGCGGTTGAAGTAGGATTTGGGATTGGTGAACGCGGTGTCGCGCAGCGACAGGAAGCGCCTTATGTACCACTGCCGTAACGCGGCCTCGTCAGCGTCGATATAGACCGAGAAGTCGAAGAAGTCGGAAACGACGGGCACCGCCTTGCCGTCACGCGGCAGCTTGCCGGTCTGCAGCACGTTGACGCCCTCGACGATCAGGATGTCGGGCTGGTCGATCTCGGCCCACTGGTTCGGCACGATGTCATAGGTCAGATGCGAATAGACCGGCGCGCGCACATGGCGGCGTCCGGCCTTGATGTCGGACAGGAAGCTGAGCAGCAGCGGCAGGTCGTAGCTTTCGGGGAAACCCTTCTTCTGCATGATGCCCTGCCGCTCGAGCACGGCGTTGGGATACAGAAATCCGTCGGTGGTGATCAGCTCGACCTTCGGCCGCGGCGACCAGCGCGCCAGCAGCGCCTGGAGCACGCGGGCCGTGGTGGATTTCCCGACCGCGACCGAGCCGGCGACGCCGATGATGTAGGGCATCTTGCGGTCGCGGATGTTGAGGAACTGGCGCTCCGCGTAATACAGGCGCTGCATCGCATCGACATAGATCGACAGCAGGCGCGACAGCGGCAGGTAGATGTCCTCGACCTCCTGCAGGTCGAGGCGATCGTGCAGCGAGCGCAGCCGGTCGAACTCGCCCGGCTCCAGCGTCATCGGCGTATCGTCGCGCAGCCGCGCCCATTCCTCGCGCGTATAGACGCGGTACGGATTATACTGCTGCTCGGGTGCGCGGATATCCATGACGCGACCTTTCCGTTAGAGCCTCGGCCAGTTTCAGCCTTTGCGGGACGCCTTCTCTTCCAACCCTGACATGTTGGTCCGCTTGTCCAGCACCGCCTCGACCTCTTCCAGCTTTACGCCGCGCGCCTTCAGCAGCACAAGGAAGTGGTAGAGCAGGTCGGCACTTTCAGCGATCAGATGCGCGCGATCGTTTTCGACTGCTGCGATCACGGTTTCGACTGCCTCCTCGCCGAACTTCTTGGCGCAATGCTCGGCGCCCTTGTCCAGGAGCTTGCGGGTATAGGAGGCCTCGCCGCCGGAGGCCGCGCGGGCGTCGATGGTCTCGGCGAGATCGTGGATCGTGAAACGCGGCATCGGACTTACTCGGAAACACACAAGACCACGGAGCCATTCCCCGCCGGCCTGTGTAGCATTTTTATGAGGCGGAGTCGTCAGGCATCGAGGCGCATTTGCAGACCGCGCCGGGCCATGTGCTCCTTGGCCTCGCGGATGGTAAATTCCCCGAAGTGGAAGATCGAGGCGGCAAGCACGGCGGTGGCATGGCCGTCGCGGATACCGTCGACGAGATGGTCGAGATTGCCGACGCCGCCCGAGGCGATCACGGGAACGGGAACGCTGTCGGCGATCGCCCGGGTCAGCGGGATGTCAAAGCCCTGCCTGGTGCCGTCGCGGTCCATCGAGGTGAGCAAAAGCTCGCCGGCGCCGAGCGAGACCACTTCCTGGGCATATTCGATGGCGTCGATGCCGGTCGAGTTGCGGCCGCCATGGGTGAAGATCTCCCAGCGCTCGCCGCCGCCCGCGCGCTTGACCCGCTTGGCGTCGATCGCGACCACCACGCACTGCTCGCCGAATTTTTCGGCGGCTTCCTTGACGAACTCGCGCCGCGACACCGCCGCGCTGTTGATCGAGACCTTGTCCGCGCCGGCGCGCAGCAGGGTCTTGATGTCGTTGACCTCGCGCACGCCGCCACCGACGGTGACAGGCATGAAGCAGGCCTCCGCCGTGCGCCGGACCACGTCGAGCATGATGCCGCGGTTCTCATGGGTCGCGGTGATGTCGAGGAAGGTCAGCTCGTCGGCACCGGCGGCGTCGTAGGCGATCGCAGCCTCGACGGGATCGCCGGCATCGCGCAGATCGACGAAATTGACGCCCTTGACGACGCGGCCGTCCTTGACGTCGAGGCAGGGGATCACGCGCACCTTGAACATTTTGCTCTCCTAGGCGGCGCGCGCGTTGCGGATCAGGGTGAGGGCAGAAGCCGGATCGAGCCGGCCGTCATAGAGCGCTCGGCCGGCGATCGCACCGGCGAGCTTCCTGGCGCGCGGCGTCAGCATCGCCGTGACGTCCTCGATCGAGGCGAGGCCGCCCGAGGCGATCACGGGAATGGAGATGCTATCTGCCAGCGCGATGGTCGCATCGAGGTTCAGGCCCTTGAGCAGGCCGTCGCGCGCGATGTCGGTGAAGATGATGGCGGCAACGCCGGCATCCTCGAACCGCTTTGCAATCTCCAGCACCGTCACCTGAGAGGTCTGGGCCCAGCCTTCGACCGCGACCTTGCCGTCGCGTGCATCGAGCCCGACCGCGACGCGGCCGGGGAATTTCTTCGCCGCAGCCTTCACCAGTTCAGGGTCGCGCACCGCGGCGGTGCCGATGATGACGCGGGTGATGCCCTTGTCGAGCCAGGCCTCGACGGTGGCGAGATCGCGAATGCCGCCGCCGAGCTGCACCGGAATCTTGATCGTCTTCAGCATCGCCTCGACGGCTTGCGCGTTCACCGGCTTGCCGGCGAAGGCGCCGTCGAGGTCGACGACGTGGAGATATTCAAAACCCTGCTCGACGAAGCTCTGTGCCTGCGCCGCCGGGTTGAGATTGAACACGGTCGCGCGCGCCATGTCGCCTTGCTCGAGGCGCACGCACTGGCCGTTCTTGAGGTCGATCGCGGGGAAGAGAATCACGGTTTCCATCGCAAAAAGTTCGAGATCAGGGCCAGGCCGAAACGCTGGCTCTTCTCGGGGTGGAATTGCGTGCCGATGGCGGTGTCCTTCGCGACGATCGCGGTGACGGGACCGCCGTAATCGGCGCGCGCGAGCACGTCCGCCTCGTTGGCGGCGTTGAGGTGGTAGGAGTGCACGAAATAGGCGTGCTGGCCCTTGGGGCCGAGCGGCAGCCGCTCCCGCACC
>NZ_AKIY01000064.1 GCF_000282615.1 Bradyrhizobium sp. YR681
CAGCGGCGGGCCGCTGCCGCCGACGCGGGCGAAGATGCGGCCGAACGAGGTGTTGATCCATTCGGAGGCGAAGCCGGGATAGAGGTCGGCGAGATCGGACATCTTCTGCATCCTTATCTGGTCGGTCGCGAGGGCGCCTCAACATGAAAGTCGAGAAACAACCCCATGCACAGTAGCTAAGTTCAACGCCTGCCTGTGTTTTTTTGGAGTGCCGACGGGCGCGGCGGGAATTGCGCGCCGCGCCGGAAAAACCCTGTCAGCCCCTGGCCTTCTCGGCTTCCACCGCCTGCCAGCCGATGTCGCGGCGGCAGAAGCCCTCCGGCCAGCGGATGCGGTCGACGGCCTGATAGGCGCGCGCCTGCGCCTCGGTCACATCAGCCCCCAGCGCGCAGACATTGAGCACGCGGCCGCCATTGGCGAGGATGGCGCCGTCCTTCTCGACGGTGCCGGCGTGGAAGATCTCGGCGGTCTCGACCTCGGCGGCCTCCTCCAGCCCCTCGATGCGCGTGCCCTTCTCGTAGTCGCCGGGATAGCCCTTCGCCGCCATCACCACGGTGAGCGCGGTCTCCGGGTGCCAGCGAATGTCAAAGTTCTTCAGCTGGCCGTCGCAGGCCGCCAGCAACGCCGGCACGATGTCCGACATCATCCGCAGCATCAGCACCTGGCATTCGGGATCGCCGAAGCGGACATTGAACTCGAACAGCTTTGGGCCCTGCGTCGTCAGCATGATCCCGGCATAGAGAATGCCGCGGAACGGCGTGCCGCGCTGCTTCATGCCGGCAACGGTCGGCAGGATGATCTTCGCCATGATCGCGTCGTGGACCGCAGGCGTCACCAGCGGCGTCGGCGAATAGGCGCCCATGCCGCCGGTGTTGGGGCCGAGATCGTGGTCGAACACGCGCTTGTGGTCCTGCGCGGAGGCAAGCGGGATCGCGGTCTCGCCGTCGCACAGCGCGAAGAAGCTGATCTCGCGGCCCGCCAGAAACTCCTCGATCACGACTTCAGTGCCGGCCTCGCCAAAGGCGCCCTCGAACATCATGGCGATGGCGTCCTCCGCCTCGCGCACGGTTTTTGCGACGACGACGCCCTTGCCGGCGGCAAGCCCGTCGGCCTTCACCACGATCGGCGCGCCCTGGCTCTGCACGTAGGCGCGCGCGTCATCGGCATTGGTGAAGCGCTTGTAGGCGCCGGTGGGAATACCGAATTCGGTGCAGAGCGCCTTGGTAAACCCCTTGGAGCTTTCGAGCTGGGCGGGAATCCTGTCCGGCCCGAACGCCTTGATGCCGGCGGCGGTGAGATCATCGACGATGCCGGCCGCCAGCGGCGTCTCCGGCCCGACCACCACGAGCTCGACCTTGTTGGTCTTGCAGAAGTCGATCACGGCGGCATGGTCGGCGACATCGAGCGCCACGCATTCCGCCTCCCGCGCGATGCCGGCATTGCCGGGCGCGCACCAGAGTTTGGTCACCAGGGGGGAAGCCGCGATCTTCCACGCCAGGGCATGTTCGCGGCCGCCGGAACCAAGCAGGAGAATGTGCATCGAGGGCTCGAAATGACGGGTTTTGCTGGGGGCGGAGGTCGCACGAATCGGGGCGGGTCTCAAGGGGAAACGGCCGAACTCCCCGTCATTCTCGACCCGCCCTTAGGGGATGCGAGCTCGGATTTATCGCGCGGTGTCATGCGGATCGGTTAGCGACACTAACAAATAACCCTACACCTTCGGCATCATGCCTGAATTGCGTTAGCAGCTGTCGGGCCATACCCTTCGAAGCCATGCCCCTCAAACCAGGATCGACCGACATGGCAGTTATCGTTGGTTCGGCTGAAGCGGGAGATCGCTTACGGAGTGTTTTCTCTCGCAAGATGTCGCTCGCTAAGAACAAAGGCATATCATTTCAGTTCGAGGGACCCGACGAATCCATTGCATGGTGGAATAATGCCCTTTTGCAACAGCGGAACTCTTGTGCGTATCGCGAGACGCGCATCCGCATAATTCGCGAGCTAATTAATCGCCGCTTGATAGCGGGTCGAAACGGCAAGATACCTGACGCCCGCGGACCAAATTTTGAAATTGATCAAAAAGACGGAAAGGGAGCCTATTCGGCAGACAACTGTGTGTTGGCTTGCCTCTGCTGCAACAACGACAAATCAAACATTTACGACCACGTTACGTACAAGGAAGTTTTTGGTCCGGCGCGGAGCCGTCACTTTCGATATTTGGCGGAACAGGCGGGTCTGAGCTGGGACTAAGAGGCACCACTTACTTAATTGGTCAAGATCGACGCACTTCATCGCTTAACGGCATTCCGGTCAACGCGGCCGGCGAAAGATTCCCGCATCCGCTCTAGAAATTACGGTGACAGCACCATCACCGCAATTCAGAAAAAAATACTGCGCTCCGGACTAGACTTCGCGGCGAGACTTCGGGATTTCAACTAGAAGAATCTCAGCTAGCTTATCGATGCACGCATCACTCTGAAGCGCGAGATCGTCAGCTCTTTGATCCCAAAGCTCAACTATTCGTTGGCGAGTTTCTCGAATAACTTCGATTGCGTCAGCGTCGTCGCATTCTGGAGCGACTTTCTCATTCACCCAGCCCCAAGTCAAAAGGACATCAGCAAGTGTAAGCTTCGTAGGTCGCGCGATGCCTTGCACACTGCCTGGCTCTCGGATAACCCGTTTCAGCACTCGCCCGTGATCGTGAAAAAGTGCACCCTGATTAGCGCGAACGCACCGGGTATATAGGTCCCAAAGCTTTTCAGAACGCGTCATTTTACGTCGCCCATGAATGCCGAGCGATATTCTATCATTGCCTGGCTACTACGGTGACAACCCACTAGTTGGCAAACCAAAGCATCAGTCGATACCATTTGGTGCACTGTCACCGTAATTCCAAGCATTAGCTGCCACCGTCTCGCGCACTGTCACCGCAATTCGAACTCGGTCATTCGCCCATTTCAAAGCCATCCGAATAGCGCGAAAAGGTGTTCGCGCGGCGAGACGAATAGCAAAACGCCCCCACTTGCGCCTATCAGCGCCCACGCAACTGATCTCATACGAGCGTAAGCATATACGTCGGCGTCAGAAACGCCCTCTCTCTTGCGCCAAATCTGCGTGTCGTATGCATTGTAATAGGATTCAAATATTTTGTTGGTG
Source organism: Bradyrhizobium sp. YR681 (assembly GCF_000282615.1). Lineage (GTDB taxonomy): Bacteria > Pseudomonadota > Alphaproteobacteria > Rhizobiales > Xanthobacteraceae > Bradyrhizobium. Next base: position 3,157 of record NZ_AKIY01000064.1, read on the forward strand.
GGATTGATGACGTTAAGCGCTATCCCCAAAAGACCTACAAGAGTAGCAACGACAATGCTCATGTCAGGCCGCCATTTTTACCTTGCCGATTTGCTTCACTGGACCGACAAGATCGGGTATTATGAGTTTCGGCGAAAAGAACATCACCTCTTTTCCGACGTACTGATCTCTGGCGCTATATCCAACGTTGTAAGTGATGCTGCGATAAGCAGAATAAAGCTTCTTGATCGCCGCGACGTTGTCATAGGAGACAATCCAGTTGCGGCCTTTCATTTTCTCGCCGATCAGGTTTGCAACATCGGCGTGATCCTCTGGCTTGTAATAATCGTAATATAGCTCGCGGCCACGCTCATAATATGGAGGATCAAGGTAGACCAGCCCCTTGTCCGGCCATTTCGGGAGTCCGAACTTCAAGAAAGAAATTGCGTCTCTATTGGTCAACTTGATCCGCTTCTTCATCTTCGCGATGGATTCGATGCGGAATATCAGCTCATCGGCATTATAGCGCGCATCAATCTTCCACGGTCCAGTTTGATCGCGACCGCCGATGACGCCGCCGTTCAATATACCAGATCTGTTGGTGCGATTAAGAAAGAAGGTTGCAAAGCCCACCTGCACGTAATCGTGGTCGTCAGGATTGGAAAAAATTCGCTTCTGCCTGTCCCATGCGCCAATTGATAGCTTCGTGTTCTTGACGAGCCGACAAAGCTCCTCCGTGTCATTGAGGACACTTTTCCAGAACGAGTATACGTGGTGACTTACATCGTTGATGCGAATTTGGTGAACGTATTCTTGAAATAGCAATTCCAACGCGATGCCGGCGCCGCCTGCGTAAGGCTCGGCATACTCGCTGTCATAGAGCTTATTCTGCTTGATGATTTCCTTGACGTAGGCTGCGAGCTTGGCTTTGCCGCCTGGATAGCGCAATGGGGTGAAGTGAATGAGCCTTCTAGGCTCAGCCGCTTGCTTGCTCATGGCCAGATTTTTTCGAAGAGCGGCTGAGCATGATCCCATGCAGCCTTCAGCGCTCCCGGCTCAGGGGTAGCAAACCGGTCATGGATGTAGAGATGGAGAAGTTCAATATTCATTGGGCTAGTTTTCACGCTAAGGCTACGTGTGATGTTCGCGAAGTGCGATTGCGGCACTCCCAACTTTACAAGAATGTCCACTGTCTCGGACAGCTTTTTGTCGAGGCTTTTCCAAACAGTTTTCCCGCTCGGCGTTTGGAAATCTAGAGAGCCGCCGTTGTGCTCCAAGAAATAATCGACTGACAACTCTAAGAACACCCGCAGGAGAACCGCGATTGCATTCGGCGCGCTCACTAATTCGAGCGTTCGAAGTTCGCGATAGATTTCAGCAATGCGATTGTCTGTGACATTGACCGGACACCCCCTTGGAACAACGGTCTTGCGGTCGCTTGGATCTAGTTTGCGACGTGGCGTCGTCGGCCGAGCTTTCTTAAACTCAGAGAGTGGAATTTCGTCGAGCGTCCGCGCCGATCCACGCGCCTTGGACATGTCAGGCAAGTGGCTCTTCCCCATATCCTTGCGGACATAGTCCAACATGTCTTGTGTCTTCATAAAGTCGCCAACCTGCTTCTTCTTGGTGGCGAGGTCGGTGACGATCTTTGCGAGTGGCTTCGCGATCTCTCCGCCTGGGAGCTTCGAGATGATCCGACCGTCTTTGATATCGATGCCAAGTTCCGCGCGTACCGTTCGGTTTTCAAGGAAACGTTCCAGTGTTGAAGTTGGAAACTTGTCGGTAATCGCAGCGCGCTCCGCCGGGCTTAGTCCCGCGCGTTCGGTGACCAATTCGAGGGCCTGTACAACAGGGGGCTTTCCTTCAAACCGGCGCTTAGCGAGCGTTTTCCAGCTGTCGACGCCCGCGCCCTCGTGCCCAATATTGTGACGAAGGCCAAGCCAATAGCGTCCCTCTTCCCGTGTATGCAATTCAAAGCACGCCAGCGGCTCGACCATGCTCTTTTTGAATCTTCTTGCTAGCTTCTCAAGGATCGTTTTCATTGGGGTCGGCATATCCAACCCGCTCATGACAGCTGTATTGGTGAGCAGTTTGAAGACCGCTACGCGGCGGTTGCCCTCCAGTGCAATATACCTTCGCGGCGTTTGGTTCAGGCGAAGGACCAGAAATCGGTCCATCGGGTTCATGCCATTATCAACGATGCTCTGCGCAAGCCGAACGAGCTTCGTCTTTTGGTCCTGAACGATCTTTTGCAAGGCCTCTTGTTGACCCGCCGCGTGCGAAATGCGCGGATTGTCGTGATCAAGCACTAGGTCCGCGATATTGAGTTTGATTTCCGGCATTTAGCCTCCCCTGCCTAACGGCAGGATAAGACGGCCTGCAACCAGGGGTAAAGACCGTCTTCCGGCTAAATCAGGAGGTATATTTCGTTCTCAGGTATTATGGTCTCCTCCGGGGGGACGGGTAGAGTTTGCACCACATGCCGCGAGGGCGCCGCGGCCGACCGCGGTTGCCGTGACGGTGGTCTGCGGCTTCTTGCCGACGAACGCCTTCTCGGGATTACGATGACAGTGTCACCGTAATCCCGCCCCAACACAGGCGCGGGTCTGATGTTCATCGGCGCGGCACAACGAGAAAGCCCCGAACGATGCCGGGGCTTTCCAAGATTTCAGCGTGAGCCGGCTCAGTACTTCGCGACGACCGGGCCACCCCAGTTGAAGCGGTAAACCAGCTCCAGTTTTGTCGTGTAGACAATCGGACGACGTGAATCGACGTCGCCCGTGAAGGCGCCGGCGCCAGCCGCAGCGCAGATGGTGCCGGCCGTCGAGCAAAACGGGATCGCCTCCTTGCGGCTGTAGTAGGCGGCGCGGCCTTCGCCCTTCAAGAACAGACCAGGCAACCCGTCGAAGGCATACTCGATACCGGTTCCGACGAAGAAGCCGTCAAACCTCTGCGCGGGAATGGAGCCGCCGGTGAAATCAAGGGGCGTGGCGCTGCCGTAAAAATCCACCTGCTTGAAGTGAGCCTGGGTGTACCCGGCATTGAAGTAGCTCAGCACGGACGGCGCGACGAGGTAGCCGATGCGGCCACCGACGGCCCATGACCAATCGTTGGACAGTCTTCCGATGGTGGAGTCGCCCATGCCGCTGATGCGGACCATCTGGTCGCCCTTGATGTCCGACCATGTGCCGTCGGCGAAGGCGCCGAGCACCCAACGACCGCCGAACTGATAGTCGCAGCCAGCGCCAGCCGTCGCGAGCCAGCCATCGCCGCCGGCGGTCGCATTCAACACGTTCTGGCCAAATCCGACGATGCGCTCGTCGTGGTCGACGCGATACAAGCCGTATCCGCCACCGCCGCTGATCCAGCAGCCGGTCCAGCTGGTCGCCGACGCAACGGGGGGAGCCTTCGCATAGGTGCGCGGAGCCATATCAGCGGCAAAAGCCGATCCGGTCATGGCCGCGACAGCGGCCAGAGTGAGCAGAATCTTCATCTTGAAATCCCCAACCTTGATCCGAGACAGGCGCGAGCTGCTGAACGTCGATCTGGCTGTATCGCGCCGATCTCGCCGGGAGATACTCGCGTGGATTCGTCGAGGCGTCTTGTTCCCTGGCGATTTCGAATTTCGCTACACCGCAGAGGTCGCGGAGTTCTCCGCGCTGTGACTGCGGAGCAACAAGACTGGCAAGAACTTTCGCCCAAGCGCATCAAACTTTGGCTACGGCGCACTCGCAATTCCAGCAGCGCGCTCAACTGCAACTGAAGGACGTTGCATTTCACACCCGGAACGCTATTTTTGGGCTGAGGCTCATGACAAACGCATCTCGAAGCCGTCTTGCGGGTTTCGCCCGATGCGGACGCTGCCATTCGGATGACCGCTGTCCGCGGAGACCCACGCATTGCAGAAGATCATCGTCGCGTTGGACGACCTCCCGGCGGGGCTGGACGAGAAGGCGCGCTTCTCGCTCTGGAACGACCGCTTCAATGCCATCAAGTGCCAAATCGATTGTTCGCGGATCGAAGGCCAGCCGTTCACGGCTCACTTCGAAGCAACCGCGGTCGGCACGACACGCACCGCATTGTGCGATGCGAGCGTCAACAGAATGGTGAGAACACCGCAGATCGTTGCCTCCGAGGGGGTGGACGAGTTCGTCATCTGTATCAACCGCGGCGACAAGCCGATGGTTGCCCGGCAACTGGGTCGAGAAGCTGCCGTCGAGCCCGGCGCCGCCATTCTGATGAGCATGACGGAGCCAGGCGCGGTGCACGCCAACGGGTTCAACTATCTGATGGTCGGCATACCGCGGATCGAACTTGCCGCATTGATCCCTGACCTCGACGACGCCGCGATCCGCCCGCTCGATCCGTCGGGCGCGCCGCTCCGCTATCTCCGTCAGTATGTCACATTCCTGCACAGTCTTGACGATACCGCGTCCGATCCAGCGCTCGCAGGACACATTCGCACCACGCTGACGGACCTTTTTGCGTTGACCATCGGCGCGGGGCGCGACGCGGCGCAGGCTGCGACGTTGCGGGGCCTGCGTGCAGCGCGATTACGGGACATCCTGGCCGAGATCAAAGCGAACTTCGCGGACCCGGCGTTCTCGCCGGGCCAGCTCGCGCAAAAGCTCGGATTGTCGCCGCGCTACATTCAGGCCCTCCTCCACGAGACCGGTGCAAGCTTTACCGAAAGGGTGCTGGAATTGCGATTGCAGGGCGCGAGGATCATGCTGATGTCACCGGGGCACGGTCGGCTGAAGGTCAGTGAGATCGCCTATGCGAGCGGATTCAGCGATATTTCGTATTTCAACCAGGCGTTTCGCCGACGTTTCAGCGCCTCACCGACGCAGTTCCGTGCGTAAGGCCATGGGCAGGGAATGCCGGTCCTTGAACGATGCCCCCTGCAGACTTTCCCAGGGTCATCGCGACAAGCTCAGACCTGCTTCCCCGCAATGATCTCCTGCAACGTCGCGACATGCCGCGCAAAGGCACCGCGGCCGGTGGCGGTCGCGGTGACCGTGGTCTGCGGCTTCTTGCCGACGAACGCCTTGTCCACGGAGACGTAGCCGGCCTTGGCCAGCGTCTCGATATGCGCGCCGAGATTTCCGTCGGTGGCGCCGGTGAGCTTTTTCAGTCGCGCGAACTCCAGGCCTGTTGAAACCGGCAGCGCGTTCAGCGCCGCCATGATCTTCAGCCGCAGCGGCTGGTGGATGATGTCGTCGAGATCGGCCATGCGCTAGATCCGCCGCATCCAGAGGCCGCCGAGGATCAGGCCGCCGCCGTTGACGAACGCCATCCACAGCGGGAACGCCTCGCCGATCCAGAAGAAGCCGATCAGCGTCAGCGCGGCGATGCCCAGACCAATCGCGACGAAGGCATAGCCGAACCAGAGTCCCGCCAGCGTGTAGAACAGCATGAAGTAGAGCGGCCAGAACGCGCCGAGCTGGCGCGGACCGAAATGGCCGACGACGTTGGTGCAGAGATAGCCGAAGGCGAAGAACAGCGCGAAGACCAGAACGAGCCTGAGGTCGAAACCGGCACCGCGCGGATGATGCGGCGGATTGAGCAGGCGGAGCGCAACCAGACCGACGACACCGACGATGTCCACAGCGGCCCAGGCGTAGACCGCCCAGACCGGCCAGAGCCAGGTGACGAGATTGCCTGCGAACACCAGCACGCCCCACCAGATGGCTGCGAGGCTCGCCAGCTCATAGAGCTGCGATTGCTTGACGCGCTGGACGATGTCGTCGATGTCGGCCAGCGCCGCGGAGGCTTCCTTGCTGTCGATCATGTCGTCCCTTTCAGGTGCACGGCTGGCGGGTTATGCGCGGTGGCAGCGGAGCAAGCGCCTCGTCCTTCGAGACGACCGCTGCGCGGTCTCCTCAGGATGAGGCTGAGATGCAGCTTTGCCTTTGGATGAGGCTCAGCTGCACCAGTCCCCGTTGAAGCGGCTGCCACACCCTCCGCCCTCATCCTGAGGGCCCGCCGCAGGCGGGCGTCTCGAAGGATGGACGCGGGGAAACCGCTCCCGTCTGCGCTTGCCTTGCCGCCAGCGGATCGCATCACGACTGCCCTGCCCCGCGCGTTGCGACGTCCTCGGCGATCGCGTTGACCGCCTTCGGGTTGGTGACGATGCCCATGTGGTTGATGCCGTCGAGCAGCTTGACGTCGACCGATGGTTTGATCGCCTGCACGGTCTCCGCATATTTATCGGAGATCATCATCTCGTCCTCGGCGCCGCCGAAGATGGTGATCGGGCGGGTCGTGGCGGGAAAATCGAGGCGATAGCCGCGCGTCGCGTAATTGCGCATCAGGCGATCCGAATAGGTGGAGACGAGGAATTTCTCCATGTTCGGGCGCACCGCCAGGGCCAGCACCGGCAGCTGCGAGCAGCAGTCGATGCCGAGCTTGCGCAATGCGGCGAGCGCGAAGAAGCGCGGCAGATCCGCATTGGCCCAGCCGCCGGAATTCGGCCGGTTGGTCGGCGCGTCGTAGCCGAGATAGGGCGCAAGCAGCACGGTGCGCACGAACATGTCCTGCATGATCGGCGTCGCGGCGACGCGCAGCGAGAAGCCGGCGCCGGCGGAATGGCCGACCAACGTGAGCGGCAGGTCCGGTGCGGTCTTGCGGACCTCGGCGACGAAATCGACGAGATCGTCCTCGAGCTGGCCGACGTAACCGATGTCGCCGCGCGTGCCGGAGCCGCCGTGGCCGCGGACGTCCAGCGCCCAGGTCTCCACCCCGTGCGCGGCGATGGCATGCGTCAGCGCGTGGTTGACGGTGCCGCTGGAGCCGGAGGAGCCATGGATGAAGATCGCGCCGCGCCGTGTCTCCGGGCCGTTCGCCGCATAATGGCGGAAGCCGATCCAGGTGCCGTCGCGGGCCTGGAAGCGCTCCAGCGGGGGCAGCGTGGACCAGTCGATCCCCTTGGATGAGTCGGAGACCGACCGCATCTCGGGCGGCCGCTGCAGCGGGGTCGCGATCATCGCGGCCAGGATCAGCGCGACGGCGCCGACCGCACACAGGGCCCATTTCAGTCCGTTCAGAACGCCTCGCAGCAGCCGGATCGCCATGGCTCAATCTCCATCGGACTCATTCGCAATAGAGAACTCTATATTACAGAGTACTCTTGCGATCAATCCCCCGGATAGCGCCGCGCTGCGAAAATCCTTAACGTCGGGTCTGACCCCAACATGCCGAATCGTTTGCCGATGCCGCCTGCGGAACCCCTGCTCAACGCCCCCGAATTCACCGTTTCCGAACTCTCCCAGTCCCTGAAGCGGACGGTGGAGGATGCCTTTGGCCATGTCCGGGTCCGCGGCGAGATCTCCGGCTTTCGCGGCGCCCACTCCTCCGGCCATTGCTATTTCGCGCTCAAGGACGAGAGCGCCAAGATCGAGGCGGTGATCTGGAAGGGCGTGCACGGCCGGATGCGCTTCAAGCCCCAGGAGGGGCTCGAGGTGATCGCGACCGGCAAGCTCACGACCTATCCGGGCTCCTCGAAGTACCAGATCGTGATCGAGGCGCTGGAGCCGGCCGGCATCGGCGCGCTGATGGCGCTGATGGAGGAGCGCAAGAAGAAGCTCGCCGCCGAAGGCCTGTTCGACGAGGCGCGCAAGCAGCTGCTGCCGTGGCTGCCCGACGTGATCGGCGTCGTGACCTCGCCGACCGGCGCGGTCATCCGCGACATCCTGCACCGGCTCAATGACCGCTTTCCGCGTCATGTGCTGGTGTGGCCGGTCAAGGTTCAGGGCGAAGGCTCGGCCGAGCAGGTCGCGGCCGCGATCCGCGGCTTCAACGCGCTGCCGGAAGGCGGCAGGATTCCGCGGCCCGACGTGCTGATCGTCGCGCGCGGCGGCGGCTCGCTGGAGGACCTCTGGTCGTTCAACGAGGAGATCGTGGTGCGGGCGGCCGCCGAGAGCAT
>NZ_AKIY01000065.1 GCF_000282615.1 Bradyrhizobium sp. YR681
GTCGCCGGGAGCCGAAGCCCGTCGCCCGTGCCTGCTGTGTTCGTGGCCGAGACAAATCCCGCCGCGGGCGGGAAGAAGCGCTTGCGCAAGCTCGCATCATGCGAGAAGCCGCCGGTCGCCAGCACCACACCGCGGCGGGCCGCAATCAGGCGGTCCCGCGAGCCATGGCGGATCACGACGCCGCTAACGCGATCACCCTGCACCGAAATATCCTCGACGTCCGCGCTGAAGAGAATTTCAACCTGCCGCGCCAGCAGCGACGCATACAGCCGCGCCGCGAGCGCATTGCCGAGATGCAGCGTCGTGCCGCGAGGCCAGCGCAGCCGTTGCAACGCGTATTCGGAAACAAGCCGGGCGGCGCGCAGGGTCGAACGCAGTGACTTTCCGACCCGCCGCAGATGCGGAATGTCGAGGCGATTGACCATCATCCCGCCGAACAGCGTGAACTCCGGCAGCGGCGCGCGCAGCCGCGCGAAGTGCGCGCCCAGCTGCGTGCCGTCAAAGGCGACCGGCTCCAGCACGCGCCCGCCCGATGTCGCGCCAAGCCGCTCCGGATAATAATCCGGATACGCCTTCACAGGCTGGAGGCGGACTTCGGTGTTGGCTTCGAGCCAGGCGACCGCCTCCGGCCCGCGCGCGAGGAAGGCTGCGCGCAGGCCTGCGTTCGCAGGCTCCGGCACCGTGCTCGCGAAGTACCGGACGGCGTCGGTGACGCTGTCGGCGAGCCCCGCCTCCTTCATCTTGGCATTGGCGGGGATCCAGACCATCCCGCCGGACCAGGCCGTGGTGCCGCCGACGAACGCCGTCTTCTCGATCACGAGGACGCGCAGACCTTCGGCCGCAGCCACCGCCGCAGCCGTCATGCCACCGGCGCCCGCGCCGATCACAATGACGTCGTATGTCTCATGCGCCGGCATCATGCGGCGGATATCCCGGAACGAGGCATGACATCGTCATACCCCGTCCCGGAGGCCGAGCGCTAGCGGGCTGGCTTGCGCTCGATCGGGTCGATGTCGATCGCCCGCAGGCGGCCGAGCCGCAGCACGTCCATAGCGAGCCGCCGGCCGATCCGGTCGCGGTCGAGCACGCGGATCAGGTCGTCGACGCCGTTGATCTCGACGCCATCCAGACTGATCACGACGTCGCCGGGCAGCAGGCCCGCCTTCGCCGCGGGACCATCAGGCTCGATCTGCATCAACAGCGCGCCCATCTTGTTCTCGACGCCGGCCAGCACCGCGTGCCGCCGCGGAACCGGCGCGGTCTGTCCGGCGACGCCGATAAAGGCGCGGCGGACATAGCCGTGGCGGATGATCTCCGACAGCACGAATTGCGCGGTGTTGCTCGCGACCGCGAAGCAGATGCCTTGCGCGCCGTTGATGATGGCCGTGTTGATGCCGATCACCTCGGCATTCGACGACACCAGCGGACCGCCGGAATTGCCGGGATTGAGCGCGGCATCGGTCTGGATCACGTCCTCGATGGTGCGCCCGCTGACCGAACGGATCGAGCGTCCGAGCGCCGAGACCACCCCGGCGGTCACGGTCGATTCGAAGCCGAGCGGATTGCCGATCGCGATCACGAGCTGGCCGCGCTTGAGGCTCTTGGAGTTGCCGAGCGCAGCATAGGGCAAGTCGCGCGCGCCATTGGCGCGCAGCAGCGCCAGGTCGGTGTCGGGGTCGACACCCAACACCCGGGCATCGCCCACGTTACCCTCGACGTCACGTAGCCGGATCTCCCTGGAGGCGCCGACCACATGGCTGTTGGTGAGCACGAGGCCATCAGGCGAGATCACGATGCCCGAGCCGAGCCCGCCGCGCTCGCGGCCGTTCGGCACCTTTGGTCCGGTCTCGACGCGCACGACGGCGGGGCCGACGCGGTCGGTCACGTCGATCACGGCATTGGAATAGGCGTCCAGCAGCGCCCGGTCATCGGCCGGAGCAGCCGCTGTCGCTCGC
>NZ_AKIY01000066.1 GCF_000282615.1 Bradyrhizobium sp. YR681
AGGCGGCGAGCCGCCGCGCCAGCAGGGCCTCGCGCTCGACCGGATCGGCCGGATTGCTGACATCCATGAATTCCAGGATTTCGCGCAGCGGCGTGCCGAACTGGATGAAGTGCGGGGGAACGTTGAGCAGGTCGCCGAACTGCCGGTTGGAGCAGATCAGCTGCAAATCGTCGTCGAACACCGCAATGCCCTGGCGCACATGGTTGAGCGCGGTCTGGAGGACCTCGCGGTTGAAATGCAGCGCCGCATGGGAATCGTCGAGCAGTTTCAGCGCAGCTTTCGCGGAGACCGTGCGCTTGCGCAGCAGCAGCGACATCACGAGGCGCGAGGACGCAGCACCAATCGACGAAGCGATCAGGTGCTCGGCGTGCTGCAACAGCTCGAAATCGGCGGGCGCTGCCGGCTCCAGCCGCACATTGCGCCGGGCCGAGAACGCCTCGAACGAATGCCGGGCGCGGTCGGGCCCGAGATATTGCGCCACCGTGGTCTGGATGTCCTGCACCGTGACGGTGGTGCGCCAGCGGCGGAAGCTCGGGGCAATCGGCGCGAGCGTGTTCGGCACGAACAGATCGGCCTGCACCAGCTCGATCGAAGAGGGGCGGCGCGCCAGCGACAGCAGCACATAGGTGAGGATGTTGAGCGAGAGCGACCAGATCACGCCGTGCATCAGCGGCGGCAGGTCGGCGCCGAACAGCGCCTGCGGCCGCAGCGCCTCGATCCCGAACGGGCCGTGCTGGAGCAGCAGGATGCCCGACGTCGAGGAATCCATGAAGCTCGGAATGAACAGCGTGTAGAGCCAGACCGCGAAGCCGACCAGCATGCCGCCGATCGCGCCGCGTGCGGTCGCCCGTCGCCACAGCAGCCCGCCGAAGAAGCTCGGCGCAAGCTGGGCGATGGCGGCAAAGGAGAGCAGGCCGATCGCGGCGAGCTGGGTGTTTCCGAGCGCGCGGTAGTAGAAATAGGCCATCACCATGATGGCGAAGATCGCCAGGCGCCGCGAGCGCAGCAGGAAGTCGCTGAAATCGGCGCCGCCGGCGCGTCCCTCCGGCCGCCTTTGCAGCACCAGCGGCACCACGAGGTCGTTGGAGACCATGATGGAGAGCGCGACGCATTCGACGATCACCATCGCGGTCGCCGCCGACAGGCCGCCGACGAAGACGGCGACGCTGAGCAGGTCGGCGCCGCCCTCCATCGGCAATGCCAGCACGTACATATCAGGGTCGGCCGCGCCAAAGGGGAAGCTGACGAGGCCGGCGAGCGCAATCGGGATCACGAACAGATTGATGGCGACGAGATAGAGCGGAAACAGCCAGCGCGCGCGGCCGACCTCGGCATCGCTGGAATTCTCGACCACGCTGACATGGAACTGGCGCGGCAGCAGCATGATCGCGCACAGCGACAGCAGCGTCATGGTCAGGAAGTTGCCGATCGACGGCGCATAGTTGATGGCGCGCACCGCCTCCGGCGTCTTCATCGCGCGCTCGATCAATTCATGCGGCGAGAACATCCAGAACGTGACGAAGATGCCGGCGGCGAGGAAGGCGACCAGCTTGATGATGGATTCGGTCGCGACCGCCAGCATCAGGCCGTGCTGGTGCTCGGTGGCGTCGGTCTGCCGCGTGCCGAACAGCACGGCGAAGGCCGCCATCGCCAGCGTCACCATCAGCGCCATGTCGCCGAGGATCGGAATGTGGGAGAAGGCCTGGTCTTCGCTGAGGATGGTTTCGAGCGAGGACGCGACGGCCTTGAGCTGGAGCGCGATGTAGGGCACCGAGCCGATGATCGCGATCAGCGCCACGGTTGCCGCCACCGCCTGGCTCTTGCCGTAGCGCGCGCCGATGAAGTCGGCGATCGAGGTGATGTTGTGCGCCTTGGCGAGCTGGATCACGCGGCGGAGCACACCGGCGCCGAGGCCGATCATCAGGATCGGGCCGACATAGATCGCGAGGAAGTCGGTCGAGGTGCGGGTGGCGAAGCCGACCGAGCCGAAGAAGGTCCAGGAGGTGCAGTAGATCGCCAGCGACAGCGGATAGATCAGCCCCGACGCGCGGCCGGCCTTGGCCTGCGAGCGGCGGTCGCCATGGCTC
>NZ_AKIY01000067.1 GCF_000282615.1 Bradyrhizobium sp. YR681
GGATCGAGCCGCCGGTGTCGGTCGCGGTCGCGCCCATGCACAGCAGCGCCGCCACGGCCGAGGCCGAGCCGCCGGACGAGCCGCCCGGCACCAGATTGGTGTTGCTTCCCTCGCGCCGCCAGGGATTGGCGACCGGGCCGAAGCACGAGGTCTCGTTGGCCGAGCCCATCGCGAACTCGTCGTTGTTGAGCTTGCCGAGCATCACCGCGCCGTCGCGCCAGAGCTGCGAGGTCACGGTGGACTCGTAGGTCGGCACGAAATTGCCGAGGATCTTGGAGCACGCGGTGGTGCGCACGCCCTTGGTCGCGAACAAATCCTTGACGCCGAGCGGGATGCCGGCGAGCGGGCCGCCCTCACCCTTGGCGATCTTCTCGTCCACGGCCTTCGCCATGGCGCGCGCCTGGTCCGGCGTCTCCATCACGAAGGCGTTGAGCACGCGCGCCTTCTCGATCGCGGACAGATGCGCGTCGGTCAGCTCGAGTGACGTGAATGTTTTTGCCGCGAGACCCTCGCGGGCCTCGGCGAGCGTCAGTGATGTCAAATCGGTCATTTATTGATCGGGCTGCAGAAGAACGGAGACAGGGTCTTGTCGTTGGCCGGGTCGTCTTTTTTCTTGACGTTTTTCTTGGCGGCGGCATTCGCAGCGGCCTCGAGCTCGTCGAGCACGGCATTGACGGCGACATTGGGGTCGGCAGCCTTGCCCTGCCGCTCCATCTTGTCGAGATAATTCATGTAGGCCTGATAGGCCTTCTCATCGTCGCAAAGCATGCACATCGGACGGCGTCCTGAGACTCTTAGTTTGACGCGTTTTCTTCACGCGAATCGGCTTCCACTTCGCTCGAAAACGCTATGCAAGTTACTCAACGACCTTCGGCACCAGGAAGAAGTGACCTTCGGTCGCGGGCGCGTTGGCAACGATATCGTCGGCGATCCCGCCGTCATTGACCACGTCCTGCCGCTTCTTCATCTGCATCGGGGTGACCGAGGTCATGGGCTCCACGCCCTCGACATTGACCTCCGAGAGCTGCTCGACAAAGGCGAGCATGGCGTTGAGCTCGCCCTGCAGATGCGGAACCTCATCCTCGGAAACCGCAATGCGCGCCAGATGCGCGATGCGGCGGACGGTAGCGGCGTCGACGGACATTATATAAGGCCTCTCACGGCAAAATCTAACTGCCGTATAGCAGAGGCCGGTTTTGCGCCGCAACCGGCGCTTTCCCCTTAGCCAGCCAGCGCTTTCATCCGCGCCAGCGCCGATTTGGCGAGATCCCGGGTCAATTCGGCCGCCGGGACCTCACGGCCCAGGGCGATGGCCTGGCCGGCCCAGAGATTGGTGAAATCCACCCTGCCCTGCTTTTCGGCAGCGGCCTTCAGCGGGGCCAGCGCGGTCGCGGCATGGGGAAACGGCGGCGCATCCGGCGAGATCGGGCCAGCCTCGCGCATCAGGCGATTCTGGACGCCCCGCGCCGGCCGCCCGGTCATGACATTGGTGATGACGGTGGAATCGTCCCGCCCCTCGGCCAGCGCTGCACGGCCCGCCGCGCTCACCTTGGACTCCGGACAGCGTAAGTAGGCGCTGCCGATCTGCACACCGGAGGCACCGAGCGCGAAGGCCGCGGCAATGCCGCGCCCGTCGGCAATGCCGCCGGCCGCAATCACCGGCACCTTCACGGCATCGGCGACCTGCGGCACCAGCGCAAACGTGCCGGGCTGCTCGGAGATCTTGTCGGTCAGGAACATGCCGCGATGACCGCCTGCCTCGGCGCCCTGCGCGATGACGGCATCGACGCCGCGCTGTTCCAGCCAGACCGCTTCCTTCACCGTCGTCGCCGACGAGATGACGAGGCAGCCGGCCGCCTTGACGCGCTTGAGCAGCGCCGGCTCCGGCAGGCCGAAATGGAAGCTGACGATTTCCGGCTTCAGCTCCTCGACCACCTCGCAGAAAGAGGCATCGAACGGCGCGCGGTTCGCGGCATTGATCGGCGCGGCGGGATCGAGGCCATGCTCGGTGTAGTAGCCCGTCAGCCGTTGCTTCCAGCGGGCTTCGGCTTCAGCTGTGAGATCGATCGGCGTGTGGCAGAAGAAGTTCATGTTCACCGGCGCCCTCACGCGCTGGCGAATGATGTTGACCTGCTCGCGCGCCTTCTCCGGCGACAGCATCGCGCTCGGCAGCGAGCCGAGCCCACCGCCCTCTGCCACGGCGATCACCAGCTCCGCATCCATCACGCCGGCCATCGGCGCCAGCACGATCGGGAATTCGGTCTTGAAGAGATCGATCAGTCGACGGTCAGGCCACATGGTTTTGTCTCTCGTTTTCCTTAACCCTCCCTGGAGGGGAGAGTGAAGAGGTTTACGCCGCGACTATCGAGTTGCGCCGCCCGGCCAGCAGCTGCTCCGCCTCAATCGCAATCCGCTCCACGATCTCGGCGGCCGGTGGAATATCATGGATCAGTCCGACCGCCTCGCCCGCGATCACGGCCGCGACATCGAAATTGCCGGCGGCCTTTGCCGCGGCATAGTCCGCCGCGACTGCGGCGACATTCTGCATCAGCTCGACCTCGCGCCCGCTCCAGCGCCGTGCATGGTCATTGACCAGGCACCGTCCCGTGAAGGGCGCCGGCCAGACATTGTTGCGCGAGAGATCGAAGACGATGCCACGCACCGTCGAGCCGCTGCTTGCCGCGCAGATGCGCCGCTTGGCGTCCTCGGCGCCGTCGGCCTCCTGGCTCGCATAGAAGCGCGTGCCGAGCAGCACACCGCTCGCGCCCAGCATCATCATGGCGGCGAGACCGCGCCCGTCGGCGATGCCGCCGGCCGCCACCACCGGCACGCGGCCCGCGGCAAGATCGACGACGGCGGGCACGAGATCGACGGTGGTCCGGGACGCGCCGTGACCGCCCGCCTCCGTGCCCTGCGCAATCAGGATGTCGGCGCCGGCGTCGAGGGCCTGCCGCGCCATCGCTTCGTCCTGCACCTGGCAGATCAGACGCGCGCCGGCGGATTTGATCGTGGCGGCAAACGGTGCGGGATCGCCGAACGACAGCATGATCGCGGATGGTCTTGCGGCGAGCGCGACGTCGAGAAGCCCGGGTTGCCTGGCGAGGCTCCAGGTAATGAAGCCGATCCCGAACGGTGCGGCGAGGTCGGCGAGTTTCGCCGTCTCCTGCGCGAGCCACAGCCGCTCGCCATAGCCGCCGCCCAGAATACCAAAACCGCCGGCGCGGCTGACCGCCGT
>NZ_AKIY01000068.1 GCF_000282615.1 Bradyrhizobium sp. YR681
GGGCGCGCCTGCCGGCGCCGCGGTCGCAGCCGGTGCGCTACCTGCCGCAGGGGCTGCAGTTGCAGCGCCGCCGCCGGTTGCGGCGCTCACGGCCTTGGCACAGGCCGCCGACACCTTCGCCTTGTTCTTCTCCAGGCATTCGAGCGCGGGGGCGCCGCCGGGCGGCACGCTGGCGCACACCTTGGGATAATCGGCGCGGCACGCACTCTTGACGGCGGAGACCTGCGCGCTGCTCGGCTGTTTTGCCGCGGCGGCCTTCGGCGCGGTGCCGGCCGCCGGCTTGGGCTCGGCGGCGGGTGCAGCTTCCGTCTTCGCCGGTTCAGATTTGGCCGGTTCAGATTTGGCCGGCGCGGCTTCCGTCTTCGGCGCGGCGGCGGGCTCGACCGCGCGAACCGCGCTCGCGCACCCCGACGACAGGCTGGACATGTTCTTCTGCAGGCATTGATACGCCTCCACGCCGCCGGGCGTCACGCTCGCGCAATGCGCCATGAAGTCGGAGCGGCATGCGGAGCGGATGGCGCTCTTCTGCGCCTCGGTGGGCGCCTGCGCGAATGCGCCTGTTGCAGTTGCGAACAGAGTTGCGGCAAGCAACGCGGTGCGCGTTGAGGCATGTTTCAACGTGTTGAACATCTGAGTGAATTCCTGCCCTGTCGGTAACGCCGACGCTTCTTGAAATGTGATGCAAGCGTAATCGTCGCGAGTAACGCCTCGCGCGCGGCATCTTTGGCCGCTTTGGCCACTACCGCAAGTAGATAATGCCGGCGCAATTGCGACGTAACTACGTCGCCGGAGGACGCGCCTCCGTGGTCACAGCCTGACCATGCGCTTGCCGCGGTTCTCGCCCGCGAGCAATCCGATCAGCGCCTGCGGCGTGTTCTGCAATCCGTCGATGATGTCCTCCTGCACCTTCAGCTTGCCGGACTGGACCCAGGCCTGGAGATCGGCGAGCGCGCGCTGGCTGTCCTTCATGTAGTCCATCACGATGAAGCCCTGCATCACGAGCCGCTTCACCACGATCAGGCCGGGCACGCCGCGCGGACCGTGCGCGGAGGGCGCGCCGTCATATTGCGAGATCGCGCCGCAGCAGGCGATGCGGCCGTAATTGTTCATCTGCGGCAGGCAGGCTTCGAGAATGTCGCCGCCGACATTGTCGAAATAGACGTCGATGCCTTTCGGGGCCGCCGCGCGCAGCGCCTTGAATACGGCGCCGTCCTTGTAGTCGACGGCCGCATCGAAGCCGAGCTCGGAGGTCAGCCAGTTGCATTTGTCCGCACCGCCGGCGATGCCGACCACGCGGCATCCCTTAATCTTGGCGATCTGCCCGACGATCGAGCCGACCGAGCCCGCGGCCGCGGAGACCACGACCGTCTCGCCTTCCCTTGGCTTGCCGATCTCCAGCAGGCCGAAATAGGCGGTGAGGCCGGCGATGCCGAACACGCTGAGCAGATGCGTCATCGGCTCGAGCTTCGGCATTTTTGTCAGATGCTTCGCTGGCACTGCGGCATATTCCTGCCAGCCGGTGTCGCCGAACACGATGTCGCCGGCAGCCAACCCCGGTGCCTTCGAGCTGACGACCTCGGCGATGCCGCCGCCGGCCATCACGCTGTTGGCTTCGACCGCGGAACGATAGGTCGCGCCGTGCATCCAGGCGCGGTTGGCGGCGTCGAGCGAGATGTAACGCACGTGCAGCAAGGCCTCGCCGTCCTTCGGCTCCGGCATCGCACCGTCAACCATCTTGAAGTGCTCCGGACCGAGCTTGCCGCTGGGCTTTTCCACCAGAAGAATCTGACGATTGACGCTGCCGCTCATGGTGTTTCCCCTTCGCTTGTTTGACGATTATTGATGCAGCTGCCGCAAAGAAAACGTGCAGGCCGCATTCGTTGTGCGCTGCATGAAGGCTAGATCGCGGGGGGCAGTTTCACAACGGGAACATCCGGCCAACAGCACCACCCGCCAAGCGTGTTGCGCGTTCGTCATATCTGCGACATCATGAAGCGGCCGGTGGTGTGGGGGTCTTCAATGTCGAACAGGTTTACGCAATACATTCTGGCCGCGATGGTGCTGGGCATCGTCATGGGCTCGGCGATCTACAATTTCCTGCCCGATACGCGCGGTGAGTGGGCCTCCGCCATCAACCTGATCGCCATGATGTTCCTGCGCCTGATCAAGATGATCATCGCGCCCCTGGTGTTCGCAACCCTCGTCGGCGGCATCGCGCATATGGGGTCGGGCTCCAAGCTCGGACGCATCTTCGCCAAGACCATGGGATGGTTCATCAGCGCCTCCTTCATCTCGCTGCTGCTCGGTCTGGTGATGGTGAACCTGCTGCAGCCCGGTGCGAACTTCCCGGGCACGCTGCCTGCGGCGGGGCAATCGACCGGCCTTCCGGTGTCGGCCTTTTCGATCGAGAAATTCCTCACTCACCTGATCCCGACCTCGATCGCGGATGCGATGGCGCAGAACGAGATCCTGCAGATCGTGATCTTCGCGGTGTTCTTCTCGGTGGCGATGGGCTCCATGCCCGAACGTTCGAAGCCGATCCTGGCGATGATCGACGATATCGGCCACATCATGCTCAAGGTCACGGGCTACGTGATGCTGTTCGCGCCGCTCGCGGTGTGGGCCGCCATCACCGCGACAGTCGCCAAGAACGGCCTGCTGGTGCTCTGGAAGCTGGTCGTGTTCATGGGCGGCTTCTATCTCTCGCTCGCGATCCTGTGGGGCATCCTGGTGATCGTCGGCTTCATCGTGATCGGGCCGCGCTACAGCCATCTGTTGAAGCTGATCCGCGAGCCGCTGATGATCGCATTCTCGACCGCGAGCTCCGAAGCGGCCTATCCGAAGACGCTGGAGGGGCTCAACCGCTTCGGCGCCTCGTCGCGGATCTCGAGCTTCGTGCTGCCGCTCGGCTATTCCTTCAATCTCGACGGCACGATGATGTACTGCACCTTCGCCAGCATCTTCATCGCGCAGACCTATCACATCGACATGCCGCTCGGCACCCAGCTCGCGATGCTGGCAACGCTGATGATCACCTCGAAGGGCGTCGCCGGCGTGCCGCGCGCCTCCCTCGTGGTGATCGCCTCGACGCTGTCGCAGTTCGGCATCCCCGAGGCGGGCCTGCTGATGATCATGGGCATCGACACCTTCCTCGACATGGGCCGCAGCGCCACCAACGTGATCGGCAACACGCTCGCGACCTCGGTCGTGGCGAAGTGGGAAGGCGAACTCGGGCCCGAGCACGCCATGGGACCGGGCGATGCCGTGCCTGACGACATGGTGCCCGGCGAAGTGCCCGCCATGGCCGGCCATGGTTAGGAGCACATCATGGGCCAGACACTGACAAGGTCAGTGATCGGCGGCTGCCTGTGGCTCGCGGCATCGTTGCTCGCGACCACAGCGTTCGCCCAGACCGGCGGCGAAGGGCTCAGCCCGACGCTGTCGGCCATCAAGAAGGCGCACACCGTGCGGCTCGGCTATCGCGAGAGCTCGCCGCCGTTCTCCTTCATCGACCAGTCAGGCCGCCCGATCGGCTATAGCCTCGAGCTTTGCGAGGCCATCGTCGAGGAGATCGGCGTCGAGGTCGACGATGCCAATCTCAAGATCGACTACGTCAAGGTCACCTCGGACGACCGTATCGATGCCGTGCTCCAGAACAAGATCGACCTGGAATGCGGCTCGACCACGGCCAATGCCGAGCGCGGCAAGCGCGTCGCATTCTCGCCCTTGATGTTCGTCGCCGGCACCAAGCTGATGGTGCCGAAGGCGTCCAGCGTGCAGTCGCTGGCCGATCTCAAGGGCAAGACCATCGTGGTGACGAAGGGCACCACCAACGAGCAGGCGATCCAGGCGGCGGACAAGAAATCCTCGCTGGGGCTGAACATCGCGGTCGGCGCCGATCACGAGCAATCGTTCCAGATGCTCGCCGACGGCAAGGCCGATGCGTTCGCGACCGACGACATCCTGCTTTTCGGCCTGATCGCGCGCCACAAGGCGCAGGACAAGTACCGCGTCACCGGCGACTACCTGTCCTACGACCCCTACGGCATCATGTTCAGGAAAGGCGAGCCGCAATTGTCGGCCGTGGTTGAGCGGACCTTCCGCAAGCTCGGCTCCAACCGCGATCTCGTCCCGCTCTACAACAAATGGTTCACCGCCAGACTTCCAACCGGCGAACGGCTGAGCGTGCCGATCTCGCTGCAATTGGAGGAAGCCTTCAAGGCGATGGACGATTCCGCGAGCGCTAATAATTAGCTCTCCATTCCGTCATCCTGAGGTGCGAACCCGGCGGTGCATAGCACCGTCGGGCGAGCCTCGAAGGATGAACGGCCCCGCTGGTGGCCGTCGCCTTTCGAGGCCTCCGCTGCGCTCCGGCACCTCAGGGTGACGGTCATAGATCAGCGATCACGGTTGTCCGTCCCAAACACCCGGTCCAGCGCCGCGTCATACGTTGCCTGCACCAGCTCCGGATGCAGCTTCGCCAGCGCCTCCATCATCACGCCGGAATTGATCTCGAGCACGCGCCACGCGCCAGCGACGCGAACGACGTCGATCGATGCGAAGGCGATGCCGATGGCGTTCGCGGCGTCGATCGCGAGCTTCACGCAGGCCGCGCGGACATCGCCGTCCTCCAGCAGCACCGGCTTTGCGCCGGCATCGAGATTGTGCCGCCAATCCGCGCCGCGCTGCTTGCTGTAGACGATGCGTGGCACATCATCGAGCAGGATCACGCGCACCTCGTCCTCGATCATGACATAGGGCGAGATCACGAGTCCGGTGCTCATCGCAAAGACCTCGTCGACCGCGTGGTCGAGCTGCGCCTCCGTCGTCACCTTGAACACGGATCGTCCCGATGTCCCCTCGTTAGGCTTCACCACGATGCCTTGCGGATTGTCGTGGAGCGGCACGAGTATCGCTTCACGCCAGCCGGGGCCGACGACGTGCGTACCCAGCTTGGGATTGAGGAAGAGGTGATGGGGAATGCAGGGCACGCCCTCAAGCGTCAGCGCCTCTGATGTCGCCGATTTGTCGTTGGCGAGACGATGCGCAATCGCGCTGTTGAGGCCGATGTCGTAACCGAACGCGAAATGGCGCTTCGCGCCCCGCCGCATCGCGATCAGCCATCCGCCCGAGCGGACATCGACGTCGATGCCATGGCGCGCGCCATAGCGGCGGATGGCCTGGACGAATATCCGTTCATTGCTTGCCATATGCTTCGATCATTCCTGTCGCCAAAAGCCGCAAAAATGCGGGATCGGCACCAAGCCGGGGTGAAAATCAGAGCTATTCTTAATGAAATTCTCGCGAGCGAGACGGAAATTAAGTGCTGCGATTGAGCCTCTCAGGGAAAAGAAATTGCCCTCGGCGCCGTCAGGACAGCAGATCCGTTAAGGCTGCGGCCAATTCCGTCGCAAATGCCGGTTTGATCGGCATCAATTGCATCCGAAACGAGGTTGATTATTGGTCTCAATGGCGTAGATCACACACGCGAAATCCTCCGCCATGACAAATGGTGTTCGCCCCGCAGTCAGGGGCCGGGCAATTCGTTTGTCCTAAAACCGCAATTATTCGGAATATCGAAAATCATGAGCGCGTTTTACCGAGAGAAGGTTCTGTCCGTTCAGCACTGGACCGACACGCTGTTCAGCTTCCGCGCCACGCGCGATTCCGGCTTCCGCTTCCAGAACGGCCAGTTCGCGATGATCGGCCTCGAAGTCGATGGCCGTCCGCTGCTGCGCGCCTACAGCATGGCGAGCGCCAATCACGAGGAAGAGCTCGAGTTCTTCTCGATCAAGGTTCAGGACGGCCCGCTGACCTCGCGCCTCCAGAAGATCAAGGAAGGGGATACCATCCTGGTCGGCCGCAAGGCGACCGGCACGCTGATCACCGACAATCTCATCCCCGGCAAGCGGCTGATGCTGCTCTCGACCGGGACCGGCCTTGCGCCCTTCGCCAGCCTGATCAAGGACCCCGAGGTCTATGACCAGTTCGACAGCATCGTGCTCGTGCATGGCTGCCGTCAGGTCTCCGAGCTCGCCTATGGCGAGAAGCTCGTCGCCAATTTGCGCGAGGACGAGCTGTTCGGCGAGCTGCTCGCGGACAAGCTGATCTACTATCCGACCGTGACCCGCGAGCCCTTCCGCAATCGCGGCCGCATCACCGACCTCATCAGCTCCGAGCAGATCTTCAACGATATCGGGCAGTCGCCCCTCAACATCGAAACCGACCGCATCATGATGTGCGGCAGCCCGGCCATGCTCGAAGAGCTGAAGGTGATGTTCGAAGGCCGCGACTTCATCGAGGGCTCGGGCAACAAGCCCGGCCACTTCGTGATCGAGAAGGCGTTCGTCGAGCGCTGATCGGCGCCAGCACAGCTGTCGTCCCGGGTCTGCGCTTCGCCTGCCCGGAACGGCACTGAATCCGTGGAAGCGCCCGCGCGTACCACGTTTGCCTGCCGCGCGTGGGTTGCACCGGCCCGACCGCCCGTCTCCCACATCCCACTGTTTCTGCTGCAGTGCAGCAGCCGCTTCTCGCGGCGGATTGATTTGTCTCGTCCGAATTCGCTAGCCTGAAACAAGGGCCGCGTCATATCCGTATGACAGGCGCGGGCGTATCGTACCGCCTCATGCCGGCGGAGGATGGGATCGTGGCCGACGACGACAAGACGCAGAATTCGCCCAAACGCCTCGCGCTGGCCGAGGAGGGCGTCATGGAAACCCTGCTGCTGCCATTCTCGCCGCGCTTCATCGTGCTGACGATCTGCGCGGTCGTGACCGCGCTCCTGATCGGCATCGGCATCGTCGACCGCAAGATCTTCGACATCCTGCTGATCCCGATCCTGATCTTCGGCGCCCTGACGCTGCTCGGCGTGCGCGACCTCCTGCAAAAGGGCCATGCGGTTCTGCGCAACTATCCGATCTCGGCGCATATCCGCTTCCTGCTCGAAGAAATCCGCCCGGAGATGCGGCAGTATTTCTTCGAGAGCGAGAAGGACGGCATGCCGTTCTCGCGCGACATCCGTGCGGTGGTCTATCAGCGCGCCAAGATGCAGCTCGACAAGCGTCCGTTCGGCACCCAGGAGGACGTCTACCGCGAGGGCTATGAATGGATGCATCACTCGGTGTCGCCGAAGGCGCATGCCGAGGAGAAGTTTCGCGTGACCATCGGCGGACCGGACTGCGCAAAGCCCTATTCGGCTTCGGTGTTCAACATTTCCGCGATGAGCTTTGGCGCGCTCAGCCCGAATGCGGTGCGGGCGCTGAATGCCGGCGCGAAAAAGGGCGGCTTCGCGCATGACACCGGCGAGGGCGGCTTCAGCCCCTATCACGCCGAGATGGGCGGCGACATCATCTGGGAAATCGGCTCCGGCTATTTCGGCTGCCGTCATCTCGACGGCATGTTCGACCCTGAGGCCTTCGCGCGCGTCGCGAGCCAGGACCAGATCAAGATGGTCGAGCTCAAGATCAGCCAGGGCGCCAAGCCCGGCCATGGCGGCGTACTGCCGGCGGCCAAAGTCTCGGAAGAAATTTCGAAGATCCGCGGCGTCGCCATGGGCGAGGACTGCATCTCGCCGGCGTCGCACCGCGCCTTCTCCACGCCAACAGGCATGATGCAGTTCATCGCGGAAATGCGGAGGCTCTCCGGCGGCAAGCCGGCCGGCTTCAAGCTGTGCATCGGCCATCCCTGGGAGTTCCTGGCGATCTGCAAGGCGATGCTGGAGACCGGCATCTATCCCGACTTCATCGTCGTCGACGGCAATGAAGGCGGCACGGGCGCTGCGCCGCTGGAGTTCATGGATCATCTGGGCATGCCGATGCGCGAGGGCGTCAATTTCGTCCACAACGCGCTGATCGGCATCAATGCGCGCGACCGCATCAAGCTCGGCGCCTCCGGCAAGATCGCCACCGCCTTCGACATGGCGCGGGCGATGGCGATCGGTGCCGACTGGTGCAATTCGGCCCGCGGCTTCATGTTCTCGCTCGGCTGCATCCAGTCGCTGAGCTGTCACACCGACCGCTGCCCGACCGGCGTTGCGACCCAGGACCCGACCCGCGCGCGCGCGCTCTACGTGCCGCTCAAGATCGATCGCGTGCACAATTACCACCATGCGACGCTGCACTCGCTGACCGAGCTGATCGCCGCGGCCGGTCTCGAACATCCCCAGCAGCTGCGCCCGGTCCATTTCAGTCAGCGGACCTCGACGACGAACGTGCAATCCTTCGCGCAGCTCTATCCGGCGCTGCGTCCGGGCGAGCTGCTCGAAGGCACCGAGGACCCGCGGTTTCGCGATGCCTGGCGGATGGCGCGGGCGGACACGTTCCAGCCGGCGCTGTGAGGGAGGGCACCGCATGATACCGCCGCGCCTTGCGGCTCGCGTAAATTTGTCGGGGCGCGGCTGTGTTTTAACGTCTGTGTCAGCTTCGGGTGTAAATTGGCCCCATGGACGAGCGACGGGACAAAGCCAGACATCGCGTGCTGAAGGCCGGAACGATCGAGTTCGGCGGCGGCGCAATCTCCTGCACCGTTCGCAATTTCTCCGACACCGGCGCCGCGCTCGACGTCACCAGCCCCGTCGGCATTCCCGAGCACTTCACCCTGTTCATCCAGGCCGACGGAACCTCGCTGTCCTGCACCGTGGTCTGGCGCAAGGAAAAGCGGATCGGCGTGCGGTTCGGGTGAGGCCCGGCGTTTGGCGCGAGCTTAACCTGTCTCTACCTCGCTCAGCCGGCTCGCCAGAATCTTGTCGATTCTCCGTCCATCGAGATCGACCACCTCGATATGCCAGCCGCCGAGATCGAAGGCGTCGCCGACATTGGGCAGCACGTTGAACTGTTGCAGCACCAGGCCCGCCACCGTGTTGTAACGGTGCGGCGGCAATTCGATGCCGAGCAGCTCGCCGAATTCGTCGACCGGCATCCAGCCGGCGACCAGCAGCGAATCATCCGCGCGTTTGACATAGGCCGGCTCCGGCGGGCCTTCTTCTGAATGGAAGGCGCCGACGATCGATTCAAGGATGTCGGCAGTGGTTACCATGCCTTCGAAGGCGCCGTATTCGTCATAGACGAGACCGACATGAACCGGGGCGGCCTTCAGGATGGCCAGCACGTCGCGGGCATCTGCCGACGCCGGAATGCCGGGTGCCTCGCGCACCAGCGCGCGCAGATCCGGCGTGCGTTCGCTCATGTAGGCGATCAGCAAATCCTTCGCCTGCAACACGCCGATCGGCTTGTCGCGATCGCCGTCGGATACGGGAAAACGCGAATGCGGGCTCTTCACGATGATCTCGTGAATGGCCTCCGGCGTGTCGTTCAGGTCGATTTCGTTGACCTCGGTGCGCGGCGTCATGATTGCGCCGACCGGACGGTCGCCGAGCCGCATCACGCCGGCGATCATCTCCTTTTCGCCGGACTCGAGCACGCCGGCATTCTCGGCCTCGGTGACGAGATGATGGATCTCGTCTTCGGACACCTTGTCCTCGGTCTTGCCGCCCTGGCCGAGCAGCGTGAGGATCAGCTTGCCGGAGAGGTCGAGCAGGAAGACCAGCGGCAGCGAGACCTTCGCAAGCACGTGCATCGCCGGCGCAACCTTGACCGCGATGCTTTCGGGGTCGCGCAGCGCCACCTGTTTCGGCACCAGCTCGCCGACGATCAGGGTGGCGTAGGTGATGAGCGTGACGACGATGCCGACGCCGACGATGTCGGCGATCCCGGGGGCGAGGCCAAGCTCGACCAGCCATTGCGTCAGCCGCTGTCCGAGCGTCGCGCCGGAGAACGCGCCCGAGAGCACACCGACCAGCGTGATGCCGATCTGCACCGTCGAGAGGAATTTTCCGGGATCCGCCGCAAGCGTCAATGCCCGCTCGGCGCCGCGCACGCCCTTGGCGGCAAGCAGCGAGAGACGGGCCGGGCGGGAGGAGACCACGGCCAGCTCGGACATGGACAGCAAGCCGTTGATGACGATCAGGACGACGACGATGACGAGTTCGACGGAGAGCATTGGCCTTCTGGGGTAAGCGAGTGTGGCACGGATGGTCGCACACGCACTGATATAGGTATTTTGCGCAGAAATGCCGGTAATTCTGTCGCATTCCTCCCCGCGAAGGAACCTTGCGGTTAACGGCGTTGCGCAAGGGCCGCGACGAGATGACACTCCGCGGAACTACGGGAAAATCATTGTTTAACGGGCCCTTAGTGGCCGCTCGCTAGGTTTTTGCATTTGCAGAAATGTATTCGGAGACCACGATGCGGATCGGAAAGCTTTTCGCGCTGTCGATGCTGACGGTGACGGTGTTTGCGGTCGTCCTCGGAGCCGAGGTGCTCATACCCCAGACGCGCATCTTCGCGAACCGCTCCGATGCGATCAAGACCGTCGAGGCTTTTGGTGCGACCCTGATGGTCAGCCAGCACGTCGCCGGCCTTCGTGCTCCCTATATCGGACCAATCTTCCAGGAAGGCGTTGCGACGCAGGCCCAGATCGAAGCGGCCGCGAAGGCTGCGAAAGCTGCCGAGGGCGGCTTCGAGGCCGCAAGGCGCACCATCATGGTGCTGGATGACGGCGGCGCAATCAGCGAAAATCTCGACCGCGCCGCACGGCGGCTGAAGGAGATCACCGCCGCGGCAGATCGCGCGATGAGCACTCCCCTGGCCGCACGCGACAGCGCCGCGATCAAGGGCTTTCTGCCCGGTGTGGCCGAAGTCCTCGGCAACATCGAGCCCGTCATGAACCGGCTCGAAGCGAAGGTGATCAATGCCGATTCCTCGCTTGCGGCGCTGCTGAGCCTGGCGCGGACCGCACAGGATCTGCGCGTTGCGGCCGGCAGCCGCGCGGCGACGCTGTCGCCGCCGCTGACGGCGCGCCGCGCGCTGACCGGGGCGGAATCCGCGCTGATGGATCGCATGCAGGGCCGCGTGGAGTCCGACCGCGAGCGCATCGAGGCCGGCATCGACCAGCTCGGAAATCCGCCCCGCATCGCAGCCGCGTTCAAGGCCGCGACGGACTCCTATTTCGGAAACGCAGCGCCAGTGGTCGAGAAAGCGATGCCCGCGGCGCGCAGTGACGGCAACTACACGATCAGCGCCGACGATCTGGCGAAGCTCATCGTGCCGGCCATCCAGATGTTCTACGGCGTCCGCGACGCCGCGCTGGCCGAAGCTGCCGAGCGCGCCGCAGCCGCGCGTGATGGTGCGCTGGCCATGCTGGCGCTTGCGGGCGTCGCGGTGCTGGCGCTGCTCGGCACGCTCGCCGGCGTGACCATGATGCTGCGCAGCCGCGTGGTGACGCCGCTCGCCAGGCTCGCGGACGTGATCGGAGCGCTCGCCGCCGGACAGCATGAAGTCGAGATTCCGGCGACAGGCCGTGATGACGAGATCGGCCAGGTGGCGGGCTCGCTCCGGCACTTCAAGGATTCGCTTCTCGCCAAGAAGGCGGCCGACGAGGCCGCCGCGGTCGAAGCCGAGGCGAAGCTGCGGCGCAGCCAGCGCATGGACCAGATCGCCCGCGACTTCGAAGCCATGATCGGCGACGTCATCAACACCGTCGCGTCGGCCTCTTCGGAGCTCGAGACATCGGCGGGAACGCTGACGAGCACGGCCGAGCAATCGGAACGGGTCACCGCCACGGTCGCAGCCGCGTCCGAACAGGCCTCCACCAACGTGCAGACCGTTGCCGCGGCGGCGGAGGAGATGGCCTCGTCGGTCGACGAGATCAGCCGGCAGGTCCAGGACTCCGCGCGCGTCGCCGGCGAAGCCGTGCAGCAGGCCGGCCGGACCAACGATCATGTCGGGGAGCTCGCCAAGGCCGCCGGCCGGATCGGGGACGTCGTCGAGCTCATCAGCCAGATCGCCGGCCAGACCAACCTTCTGGCGCTGAACGCCACCATCGAGGCGGCGCGTGCCGGCGAAGCCGGCCGCGGCTTCGCGGTGGTTGCCTCCGAGGTCAAGGCGCTGGCCGAGCAGACCGCCAAGGCCACCGGCGAGATCAGCCAGCAGATCTCGGGGATCCAGACGGCGACGGAGGATTCCGTCGGCGCCATCAAGTCGATCGGCGACACCATCACCCGGATGTCCGAGATCGCGTCCGCAATCGCCTCGGCGGTCGAGGAGCAGGGCGCGGCGACGCGCGAGATTTCCCGCAACGTGCAGCAGGCGGCGCGTGGCACGCAGCAGGTCTCCGCCAGCATCGTCGACGTGCAGCACGGCGCGAACCAGACCGGCTCGGCATCCGCCAACGTGCTCGCCGCGGCCAAATCGTTGTCCGGAGAGAGCAGCCGTCTCAAGGTCGAGGTCGGAAAATTCCTGGACGCGATCCGGGCGGCGTAGCGAAGCGGTCGTCTCGAAGGACGAGGCGCGCAGGTCCTCTCGCCAGGCTGCCTGATGGCTTGTTCGCCGCTCAGAACTCGCCGTGGAGCCGCCCGGAGAACACCGACACCGGACCACGATCGGCGTTGTAGGCGGGATTGACGATGAGCTGGTAGTCGGCGGTCAACGTCAGCGCCTTGTTCACCGCGTAGGCGTAATAGGTCTCGAGGATACGCTCCTTGCGATAATTGAGCGCGCCGTCACCGACCAGCACGCCAAGCCCGCCCGCGGCGAGGAAGTCGCGATAGTCCTGCGACAGGCCGTTGATGGCACCGCCGATGCCGACCACGTCATCGGGCCGGCCCCATTTCGTGCCCTTGATGGACAGGCCGCCCGACAGGCTGCGGTTGATGTCGGTGAAGGCCAGCGTTTCGCTCTTGCCGTCGTTCCAGCTCCAGCGGCCGAACAATCCGACATCGTCGGTGATCGCCTGCTCGAGATTGACGACATAGCCGACCTTAAGGCGGCCGTGCCGGGTCTGCGCGATGTCGAGATTGAGCGCGGGATTGTCCAGCGTCTCGCGGAAGCTGCCCATATTGGCGCTGTCGACCCAGCCCATGGTCCTGAGCTTGCCGGGCTGGCCGAACAGCGAGAAGCGCGTCTCGAGCTCGAGCACGTACTGGCCGCGCTCCCCGACCTTGGTGTCGAAGTGATTCGCGTTGGGCTCGGTGACCATCAGGAAATAGCCGCCGCGCAGCGCCCATTGCTTCTGGTTCAATTCGGCGGTGACGCCATAGGTGAGGCCGACCTTGTCGGCGGAATAGTCGAAGGCGCCCGGCGCCCAGATCGACCAGTTCATGAAATCCTTGCGGGTATCCTTGGCATAGGCGTTGCCGTCGAACACGTCGACCACCGCGAACTTGCCGGCCTGCACGGTGAGGCGGGACACGTCGACCTTCTGGCCGAGCTGCAGCTGGCCGCTGGCGAGCTCTTCCTGCTCGCCGCCGAAGCCGAAGGTCTGGCGCACGAACAGGCGCGAGGTGTTGTAATGCGGGTAGGGGAAGTTCGACTTCTGCGCCTCGCCATTCGGGAAGCCCGCCGCGCCGACCGTGTCGTTCAATCCAAATCCCTGCAGCAGCTCGGGATTGTAGTAGACCTCGCCGCCGTCCCACAGCTTCGCATTCAGGAACAGGCTGTTGCTCCACGTCGCCTTGGCCTGCGCCGAGGGCGAGAGCGAGTTCGTTCCGGTGTAACGGGCAGGGAACGACGGATAGCCCTGCGGCAGATAAGTGCTCTGCCCGTGAATCTCCCAGCGATCCGATTCCGTGTCGATGAGGGAGCTTTTCGGGTTGTAGCTCGGCATGCCCGGCCAATCGACCTTGCGGTTGAGGCCGAGCCTGACCTGCTGGAAGTCGAGCGACGCGGAGGTGTATTGAGCCCCGGTGGAGAAGGCGACGTTGGCACTATCGAAGCGGCTGTAGAGATATTCGAGCCGCGCGCTCCAATGCGGCGCGAAGCCGTATTCGATGCCGGCGCCCGCGATCCAGCCGGGCCGCGTGTTCAGGATTTTCGGCACGTCAGCGCCGGAGGCCGGGGTGTCGAAATAGCGCTCGCCCATCCAGGCAAAGCCGCCGGTGGCATAGACCAGCCACGGACCGCTGGTGTAGCCGACGCGGCCGCGCACGCTGGCGGCATAGTCCCATTGCTGCGTGACGGTGTTGGCTTGTGTCGCCAGGAAGGAGACGATCGAATTCGAGGTGATGTAGTTAGGAAACGAAAAATCGCCTTCGACGCCGACGAGCCAGCCGGAGTTGAGCCGGTAATTGTAGCCGGCCTGCACGCCGCCGATCATGCCGCTGAAGACGCCGCTGTCGTTGATCCTCACGCCGTCGTTCAGCGCGAAGCGCGACGAGCCGAGGCTGTAGCCGGCATGCGCGCCGATATAGAGGCCGGTCCAGTCATAGACCGTCTTCGCGGCGCGTGCCTTCAGCGGCAAATCGGCTGCCAAGCCCGTGGCGGGCAGGGCCATCACGCCCGAGGCAATCGCCGCGGCCGTCCGCAAATACCTGTAACGGTGACCTCTCAACGTCAAAACGCACGCCCCCAAACGCGAATGTGTTCCATCCGCCGCAACCGACATCCCTGCCGATTCGCAGCGGCCCTGTCATCAGGTCTCGGGCGTCCCCGCGGTTGCCCGAGATGATCTCGTTTCGACGCGGTTTCGTCCCAAGTTCTTCCCAAGTCCCTGGGCCTGTTGCGAACCTTATTGCGATTAATTCGCAATAGCAACTGACGCGGAATGCCGCATGTGATGGTTCGCACCGCTGTGTGACGCGACTGCAACAAATTCCCGGCCCAAGACGAATGACCCCGCCCGGGGGGACAGCCGGGCGGGGTCGGGGGCACGACACGGGGTGGATGAGGCGCCCGTGTCGGACGCAGGATCCACGTGAGATCGGCCTCAGGTACTCAAATCAGTAGCAAGTACGAACGCTGCCGACGTACTGGCCGAAGGCGTTGTAACGGGGGGTCCAGCCGCAGCGGTGATAGCCGTTGTAATAGGGGTCGTTGCTGGCGGCGATCGCGGAGCCGACGACGGCGGCGGTGGCGATGCCGGCGCCGACACCCCAGACCCAGCCGGGCGGCTTGGCTTGTGCCTGCGAAGTGGTGGACACCATGGTGCCGGTGACGGCGAGGGCGGCGAGGGCTGCGGCGGCAATCTT
Organism: Bradyrhizobium sp. YR681; assembly: GCF_000282615.1. GTDB lineage: Bacteria > Pseudomonadota > Alphaproteobacteria > Rhizobiales > Xanthobacteraceae > Bradyrhizobium. The sequence goes on from NZ_AKIY01000068.1 coordinate 15,020, forward strand.
GGTCTTGATCGACATGTGAAACTCCATCCGGGTTGAGGCGGTCCGTTGTGGCCCGCGTGCCCAGTTGGACGGAGGCTCCCCGCGTCCGGTTCGAAGTCGCAAAAGGCGGCCGCGGAGATCGGCTCTTTCCTGAATGATTACAGCAGGGTGCGGGCTAGCCGAGGGGGCCGTTGGCGAGCCTGTTCACGTCGAAGTTATCGACCTCGGCCAGTAGCTCGCAGAAAGCGCGCGCGCCCTGATCGAGCAGCTGCTCGCCCTTCCCGGCGACAGCCAAAGTCGCGTTGCCGATCGCGCCGCTGGCGTTCAGATCCTGCGCCTGCCAGGCGAATGGCGCGGGCCGCTGCGTCGACAGCCAGCGATATTGTTGCTCCATCGCGATGCTGCTCGCGGGAAAATCCGCGATCGCATCCTTGCGCACCTGGTCCGGATAGCGCGCCAGCATGATCGAGGTCTCGACCGCGCCGCCGTGAATGCCATGGCGTACCTCGTCGGCCGGGAACAATGTGTCCGCGCCCGACAGCCGCGACCACGACGTCGTCACCACGAACAGTTTCTGGTGCGCGCGCAGATCCTGCGCAATCAGCATCATCGCCGCGCTGTTGCCGCCATGGCTGGTGATGATGACGAGCTTCTTCACGCCGCGTCGCGCGACGTCCTCGCCGATCGCGGTCCACCGCTTCAGCGCCACCTCGGTCGGTAGCGTCTGCGTGCCCGGATAGTCGATATGCTCGGTCGAAATCCCGACAGCTTCCACGGGAAGGAACGTCGCCGGAATGGTCTCGGGCAAAAGCTCGCGCACGCGCGCCAGATAGGCGTCCGCGATCAGCACGTCGGTGGTGACAGGCAGATGCGGGCCGTGCTGCTCGGTCGCCGCCAGCGGCAGCACCGCGATCCAGCGCGACACATCCGCAGGCGCCGTATCGGCCCAGTCGATGTCGATCCAGTCGCGGGACGGCGTCATCTGAGGTTTCTTTGCCCGAATTTGTCACGTAATTTGGGGTATGGAGGGGACGCGGGCCTGGCCGGCTCGCGTCCCCTGATGTCTTGCGGTTTTATCGCGTTGGACTGGCATCGGCTACAAGCGATCGACGGAGTGCACCCATGAGCCCCTCTCATCTGCGGCGAGCGTTAACGGCGGGCTTGATGGCCGCTTTCGTCTGCCTTGCGCCGGCGCGGGCCGAGACGCTGGACAAGGTCATGTTCGGCACCAATTGGGTCGCCGAGGCCGAGCATGGCGGTTTCTTCCAGGCGGTCGCCGACGGCACCTACAAGAAATACGGCCTCGACGTCACCATCGTTCCCGGCGGTCCGAACGAGAACAACCGGATGCTGCTGATCGCCGGCAAGATCGACTTCTTCATGGCCGCGAACACGCTGATGTCGTTCGACGCGGTCGCGAATAACGTCCCCGTCGTCACCATCGCTGCGATCTTCCAGAAGGATCCGCAGGTGATGTTGACGCAGCCGGACGCCAAGGTCGCCAAGATCGAGGACTTGAAGCCGCTGACGCTGTTCGTCTCCAAGGAGGGCATGACCAGCTACTTCCAGTGGCTGAAGTCCGAATATGGTTTCAGCGAGAAGAACGTCCGGCCCTACAATTTCAATCCGCAGCCTTTCATCGCCAATCCCAAGAGCGCGATGCAGGGCTACGTCACGTCAGAGCCTTTCGCGGTCGAGAAGGCTGCCGGCTTCAAGCCGAACGTCATCCTGCTCGCTGATTCCGGCTTTAACACCTATTCGACCCTGATCGAGACCCGCCGCGACATCGCCGAAAAGAAGCCTGACCTGGTGCAGCGCTTCGTCGATGCCTCCATGGTCGGCTGGTACAATTACATCTACGGCGACAATTCCGCCGGCAATGCCATGATCAAGAAGCTCAATCCTGAAATGACCGACGATTTGCTGGCTTATTCGGTCGCCAAGATGAAGGAGTACGGCATCGTCGATTCCGGCGATTCGTTGAAAAACGGCATCGGCGCGATGAGCGACGAGCGTTACACCTCCTTCTTCAACAAGATGGTGAAGGCGGGTGTGGTGAAGGCGGATCTCGACTTCCGCAAGTCCTATACGCTGCGCTTCGTCAACAAGGGCGTCGGCGTCGAGCTGCGCCCGAACAAGCCGTAACGGAATGTTGAGGTCAAGCCGAGACGTAGCTGCATCGTTCACCTCTCCCCGTTGGGGAGAGGTGCAGGTTGCGGCTCGCTCCCACCACATCACAGCCAGCGTTCAATGGTAGAGCGCAAAACCTCGTCCGGGGTCGAGGCCAGCCTGACGGCGCTCGCCGTCAGCCTGCGCGGCGTGACGAAGGTCTATGACAACGGCGTCATGGCGCTCGGGCCGCTCGATCTGGCGGTGCGCAAGGGCGATTTCATCTCGCTGCTCGGTCCGTCCGGTTGCGGCAAGTCGACCGCGCTGCGCATCGTCGCGGAGCTCAGTGCGCCGTCATCAGGCATCGTGCGCGTGGCGCGCCACGAGGGCGTCGCGCTGCCGGGGCACGGCATCGGCTTCGTGTTTCAGGAGCCGACCCTGATGCCCTGGTCCAACGTGCGCGAGAACGTGCGGCTGCCCTTGAAGCTCGCCGGCGTGCCAAAGGCCGAAGGGCGCGCACGTGCGGACGATGCGCTGGCGAGCGTCGGCCTTGCCGATTTCGCCGAGGCCTATCCGCGCGAGCTGTCCGGCGGCATGAAGATGCGGGTGTCGCTGGCCCGCGCGCTGGTCACCGACCCTGACATCCTCCTGATGGACGAGCCCTTCGCGGCGCTCGACGAGATCACGCGCTTCCGCCTCAACAACGATCTGCTCGCGCTGTGGCGCAGCCTCGGCAAGACCGTCATCTTCGTCACCCATTCGGTGTTCGAATCCGTCTATCTGTCGCAACGCGTGGTGGTCATGACGGCGCGGCCCGGCCGCATCCAGGCCGATATCCGCATCGAGACGGTCGAGCCGCGCGGCGAGGCGTTCCGCACCTCGGCCGCCTATTCCGATTATTGCCGGCGCGTGTCGGCCGCGCTGGCGCCGTCCTATTCGGGGCAGTCGACGCTATGAACGCGCAAGCTGCCGTCACCGCAAAACCATCCGGCGCGCAGCGCGCATTGCGCTTCGTGCTGCCCGTCGTCGTGTTCGCGGCCGGCCTTCTCGCCTGGGAGCTGGTGGTCCGCATCAGGGAGATCCCGCCTTACGTCCTGCCCGCGCCATCCGTCATTGTCCTGACACTGATCAAGGACTGGGCGGTGCTGTCACAATCGCTCGCGGCCACGCTGCTGACCACGCTTGAAGGCTTTGTGGCCGCCAGCATCGGCGGCATCGCGCTGGCGCTGCTGTTCAACCAGTCGAAATGGGTGGAATATTCGCTGTTCCCCTATGCCATCGTGCTCCAGGTGACGCCGGTGATTGCGATTGCGCCGCTGTTGCTCATCTATCTGGAGCAGCAGACCGCGGTCGTCGTCTGCGCCTTCATCGTCGCCTTTTTTCCGGTGCTGTCGAACACCACGCTGGGGCTGAATTCGGTCGATCGCAATCTCGCCGGGCTGTTCCAGCTCTATGGCGCATCAAAGCCGCAAACCCTGCGCTTTCTGAAGCTGCCGGCGGCGCTGCCCTATATCCTCGGCGGCCTTCGCATCGCCGGCGGCCTGTCGCTGATCGGTGCGGTGGTGGCCGAGATTGCGGCCGGAACGGCCGGGGCCGGCTCCGGGCTCGCCTACAGGATCGCCGAGTCAGGCTACCGCTTGAACATACCCCGCATGTTCGCAGCGCTGCTGCTGCTATCGCTGGCCGGGATTGTCATCTATGGGGTGCTGGCGCTAATTTCCCACCTCGTTTTACGGCGCTGGCATGAGAGCGCGCTTGGAAAGGAAAACTGATGTCTACCGGTTCGATTTCGTCCGACAAGATCGACCTTCTGATCTATGGGCCGGCGCGGCCGATCCTCGAAAACGGGTTTTCCGATCATTTCGTCGTGCACAAGGCCGAGACGCGAGGTGACCTCGAGCGGCTGACCCCCGCGATCCGCGAAAAGATCCGCGGCGTGGCTGTGACGGATCACACCGCCCGCGTCGACAAGGATTCATTGTCGCAATTGCCCAAGCTCGAGCTCGTGTCGAGCTTCGGCGTCGGCTATGACCACGTCGATGCCAAATACGCGGCCGAGCGCAACATCATCGTCACCAACACGCCTGATGTGCTGACCGAGGAGGTCGCCGACGTCGCGATGGGCCTTCTGATCTGCACCTTGCGCGAATTCATCAAGGCCGATCGTTATGTGCGTTCCGGTCTCTGGCAGACCCAGAACTACCCGCTGAGCGTCGGCTCGTTGCGCGACCGTAAGGTCGGCATCGTCGGCATGGGCCGGATCGGCCAGGCGATCGCGCGGCGGCTCGATGCCTCGCTGGTGCCTGTCGTCTATCATTCGCGCAACCCGTCCAAGGACGTCTCCTACAAGCATTATCCTGATCTGATCGAGATGGCGAAGGCGGTGGACACCCTGATGGTGATCGTGCCCGGCGGCGCCAGCACGAACAAGATGGTCAATGCCGAGGTGCTCAAGGCGCTTGGGCCCCGCGGCGTGCTGGTCAACGTCGCGCGCGGCTCGGTGGTCGACGAGCAGGCGCTGGTGCAGGCGCTGAAATCAGGCACGATCCTTGCCGCCGGCCTCGACGTGTTCGCGGCCGAACCGAACGTGCCGGACGAGCTCAAGACCATGCAGAACGTCGTGCTGCTGCCGCATGTCGGTTCGGCCTCGGTGGTGACGCGCAACGCGATGAACCAGCTCGTCATCGACAATCTCAAGTCATGGTTCTCAGGCAAGGCGCCGCTGACGCCGGTTGCGGAAACGCCGTTCAAGGGGCGCTGATGAGAGCTCTTCGGGTCGTTGCATTCGCCGTCGCGGCCTGTTTGGCCGCGATCGGCGCCGTCGCGGCCTGCCTGGCCGCGATCGGCATCGCGCATGCGCAGGATGCGACGACCCTGAAGAAGGACATGCCCGGGCAGTGGGAGCTCTCCACGACCGAGCGCAGCAAGACCTGCGTCGTCACGCTGAAGGCCGATGCCGCGGCGCAGGGCTACAAACTGGAGTTGGAGCCTGCCTGCAAGACCGCGCTGCCCTTCACCAAGGCCATCGTCGCCTGGAGCGTCAGGGGTCTCGACATCGTCCGCTTGCAGGACGCGACCGGTGAATCCGTGATCGACTTCACCGAGGTCGAGGCCGGCATCTTCGAGGGCCTGAGGCAGGGCGAAGGCGTCTATATCCTGCAGGACCTCGCCGCCGCGCGGTCGATGGCCAAGTCGATGGACCAGATGATCGGCGACTGGTCGATGGTGCGCGGCAACGGCCAGCCGGTGTGCGGGCTGACGCTGACCAATACGGAAGCCGGCCAGGACAATTTCCAGGTCTTCCTCAAGCCGAAATGCGACGCGGCGATCGCGCAGTTCAACCCGACGCAATGGCGGCTTGAACGCGGCCAGATCATCCTGATGTCGAAATCCGGCGATGTCTGGCAGTTCGAGGCCGACGACAACGCGCAGTGGCGGCGCGTTCCCGATGCCGCCGATCCCTTGATCATGCTGCGTCAGTAGGCGCCGCCGCGATGACGCGGTGAACGTTTTCAGGTCGTCGTCTTGGGCGGCGGCGCGGTGCCTTGCGCCCACTTCTCCATCTTGCCGAGCACGCCCCAGGCCGTGAGCGCCAGCGAGATCGGCATGGCGAACTGGCCGAGCCCCGGCACCGCCGACACGATGGTCCCGAGCAGTCCGGCGAGGCCTCCCGCATTGGGGCTCGCCGTCACCGAGGACAGCAGCGCGGTGAGCACCGAGCTGCCGAGCCCGAGCGCGGTCTTCTTGCCGTCGAGGAGCTTGCCGATGGTGTCGCCGAGCGCGCCGTTGACCTGGCCGAGCACGGGCTTGCCGTCGTTGTTCAACAGCGCGCTGACCAGGCCGATCACCTGCTTCAGCTGGTCGACGGGCGCGGTGTTGGGCGCGCTGGGCGTGGTCGTTCCGGGGCCGGCGCTGGTCTTGTTGACGACCGCAAGCAGCCGCTCGATCATGTTGATCGGGTCGCTTGCTGCGGGCGTCGCGTTGTTCGGCGATGGCGATATCCTCGATCCGGGTTGAAGCAGCGTCACGAGATCCTCCAGGCGTTTCAGAATGGGAGAGAAGTCCGCCGCAGGCGGCGTCACCGGTCCTGGCTGCTGCGCCGCGCGCGTGATGGCGGCGATCGTCACGCTGTCCAGCGCTCCGGATTGGGTGATGCCGTGCTGCTGCTGAAACTGCGCCACCGCCGCCTTGGTCAGCGGTCCGACGATGCCGTCCTCGTCCAGCGGAGGATTGGCGCCGAGCTTGTTGAGGGCCTGCTGCATCAGCAGTGCGATCGGCGCCGTCTGCTCCTCGGGGTCGAGATGGCTCAGCATCGCGGTCCCGTCGAAAGTGATCGAGGAATCCTGATCCATCATCGCCTTGAGGATCACCGCCGTGCCCAGTTGCCGGTCGACCTCGCCGGAATCGAACGATCCGTCGCTGGTGAATTTTCCGCCCTTCTGCTCGGGCGGGCCGTAGATGCTGGATCCTGACCAGAGATAGGGCGAGTTCACGCCGCGGCCGCGATAACCGAAGCCGTTATACTTCTCCAGCCGGAACAGCGTCTTTGCGATGCCCCAGTCGCGGGCGCCGACGAATCCTTCGAGCCTGAGCGCATCGACGGCGCCGTCGGCGAACGAGGCGAACGGACCACGCCCCTGCGGGACGATGGTCGTGACCCTGTTGAGCGCCTGGCCGTTGCCGAGATAGGTGTTGAAGTTGAAGCTGGATTCGCGTGAGTGAAGCAGTGCGACGAACCACCAGGGCACATCGGTCTTGTCTTCGATCTGCTTGTAGATGCCCTTGTTCTTGATCGCCTTCTGCGCCGTCTCGCCGGCGACGTCCGCGCGCGAGGGCCGGATCTTCATGTTGGACCAGTTTCGTTCGTATTCGTCCTTGATGTTTTCGAATGACACCTTCATTGCCAGCTCCCGCGAAATGATCAGTTGCCAGTTGTTCGTACAGGTCAGAGTGACCCAGGCGCCGTGAGCGCGGCGTGACTCCAGCGTGATCTGCGTGAAATGTTGCAGGGCGCCGGCGCGTCCGGAACCGGCGAGGTCATCCGCCCGTTAGCCAGACGTACGTCCGGCAAGGAGTTCCACATGGCCAAACGCGTCCTTGCGATCGGCATCGAACCCGGCAGTGCCGATGACAGCGCATTCCCGCAGTTCACGCCGGAGCTTGTGCGCTCCTATATCGAGGCGCAGCTGTCGCGCCTGTGCGATGCCGGCTACGAGGTCACGAGCTGCCTGATCGACCTCGACCTGACCGCGGAAGCCGCCGTCGCGGCCGCGCTGCGCGAGGAGCGCTTCGATTGTGTCGTGATCGGCGCCGGCCTGCGTGAGCCGAAGCAGCGCCTGTTGCTGTTCGAGAAAGTGCTCAACCTTGTCCATCGCCTGGCGCCGGATGCCGCGATCTGCTTCAACACCACGCCGGCCGATACCGTCGAAGCGGTGCAGCGCTGGATCGAACCGTAACCGGGCAAGTGCCGCAGTCGGCTCGGCGGTGTCGCCGTGTCCTTTTTTCGTGGCCTGCCCGTCCTGTTGCATGATACCAATCCTGCAACCTGACCTGGAAAGCGCTTCGGACCCCCGATGTTCAGAGCTGTCGTCATCATCGTTCTCGCCTTTGCCCTGTCCGGCTGCGATGTCGTGGCCACGTTGAGGGATTTCATGCAGCAGGCCCGGGCCGTCGAGAGCGATCTCGAGCAGGCGACCGGCGTGAAGCCGCATGTCGGCTTCGACTGGAACAATGGACGCCTGACGGCAGTGACGGTGCTGTTTCCGAGCCTCTATCAAACCAAGCCGCTGGGCGACCTCGCCGGTCTCGTGCGTGCCGCGGTGACCAGGGAATTCAAGCAGACGCCGGACGCGATCGTGCTCTCCTTTGCGCTGGGCAAAGGTCCCTCGACCTGAGGCGCGCACATAGGCTGTCACGACAAGCCGGCCGCCTGGCGCAACAGGCGAGGGTGCGCGTGACAATGGGTCTGGTCCGGGATCGTCCCGAACGTTATGACTGCAAGCGTCAACCGGGAGGATTCGGGATGTTTCGAGCTGTTGGAATGGCGGTGTGTCTGACCGTCGCGATGGCGGTGCCGGCCCATGAGGCGGCGGCCCAGGATGCCGTGGGCGGTGCGATCATCGGCGGTGTCGGCGGAGCCATCCTTGGCGGTGCGCTCGGCGGCGGCCGCGGCGCCGCGATCGGAGCCGTCGTCGGTGCGGGCACGGGCGCCGCGATCGCCTCGGAAGGCGAGCGCCGCCGCTCCGGCTATTACGCCTATCAGCGCGGCTGCTACATGCAGCGCCCCGACGGATATTACGTCCGGGTCGATTCCCGCTATTGCTATTGATCGACCGGCCGTCAACGATCACGGGATCGACCGCGGCTGGCGGCAGCTTTGACGGGCAGGGGTGAGGCTATGCGGGCCGCCATCCCGGGGTGGTGGATCGCATGAGTTTCCGATCTCGCATGTGCCGGTGGCTGCTCGCCGCGATCGCGGCCG
>NZ_AKIY01000069.1 GCF_000282615.1 Bradyrhizobium sp. YR681
CCCGCCGCATCGGCGGCCCGCTTGCCGGTCTTGCCTCGCTGCTGCTGCTCGCGCTGTGCCCGATCTTCTACGGCCACATGTTCATGAACCCGAAGGATGCGCCCTTCGCGGTGGCCATGATCATCCTGATGCTTGGCCTCGTGCGGCTCGCCGAGGAATATCCGCAGCCGTCGCCGCGCACGATCCTGATCGTCGGCCTCGGTGCCGGCCTCTCGCTCGGCTGCCGCGTCCTCGGCGGGCTGGCGCTGGTCTACGCCATGATCGGCTTCATGCCGCTGTTCCTGGAGGAGCTGCGCACCGAGGGCGTTCGCGAAGCGGCCCGCCGCTTCGCCCATGTCGTCTACGTGCTGCTGCCCGGCCTGGTGTTCGGCTATCTCGTGATGGGCCTGATCTGGCCGTGGTCGATCATGGAACCCGGCAATCCCTTCGAGGCGCTGACCTATTTCTCGCACTTCTTCGAGAAGCCGTGGAAGGAAATGTTCGACGGCGCGATCGTGTCCGTGCCCGACATGCCCTGGTCCTATCTGCCGACGCTGTTCGCGCTTCAGCTGCCCGAGGTGATGCTGGTGCTGATGGCCGGCGCCGTGGTCAGCACCTTTGCCATGCTGCCGCGCCGCGAGGTTCCGGCCCGCCGCAAGACCATCCTGCTGATGCTCACGCTGGCCGCGACCCTGCCGCTCGCGATCGCGATGGTGAAGCGTCCGGCGCTCTACAACGGCATCCGCCATTTCGTCTTCGTGATCCCGCCGATGGCGGTGCTCGGCGGCGTCGCCTTCGCCTGGGCCATGGAGCGCCTGCGCGCCAATCACCGCACCTGGCAGCCGGTCGTGCTCGCCACCTTCTGCTTCGGCCTCGCGCTCCCGCTCGCCGAGATGATCCGGCTGCATCCCTATCAATACACCCATTTCAACCATATCGCCGGCACCGTGCGCGGCGCCGACGACCGCTTCATGCTGGACTATTGGGGCCTTGCGCTGAAGCAGGCCTCGGACGAGCTGCGCGAGCAGCTCGTCGAGCGCCAGGAAGTGCCGCCGCGCAACCGCAAATGGAAGGTCGCGGTGTGCGGTCCGCAGCGGCCGGCACAGGTCGCGCTCGGGCCCGACTTCACCATCGGCTGGGATTCCAACGCGGCCGATTTCGCCATGACCCTCGGCGAATTCTACTGCAAGGGCCTGACCGCGCCTGTCATGGTCGAGATCAAGCGCGACGACGTGGTGTTCGCCCGCGTCTACGACATCCGCGGCAGCAGCATTTCCAGCCTGCTCTCGATCCCGGCGCCGTAATTTCTGTCCCGATCTCCGGCCTGCACAAGAAAAACGCAGTTCGTAGCCCGGATGAGCGCCAGCGACATCCGGGATCTACGGGCAGCCCCGCATATCGCTTCCGCTCATGCGGGCTACGCTGAACTGCCGCGCTTTCAGCGCCTTGCCGCCGCCCTTGGGCGAGACTAGGCTCCCTCTCCGCAACAACGAGGTTCGGAGAGATCAGCCATGTCACCAGCGGAAGCGCGCCTGAAGGAAGTGCCGTCTGATATGACGGAGGCCGAGTGGCAGCAACGGGTCAATCTCGCCGCCTGCTATCGCCTCGTGGCGCTGTACGGCTGGGACGATCTGGTCGACACCCACATCTCCGCCCGCGTGCCGGGCCCCGAGCATCATTTCCTCATCAACCCCTACGGGCTGATGTTCGACGAGATCACGGCCTCCAGCCTCGTCAAGGTCGATCTGCACGGCCAGCAGCTCTCCGAGAGCGAGTACAGCATCAACCCGGCCGGCTTCACCATCCATTCGGCGATCCACGAGGCGCGCGAGGACGCGATCTGCGTGCTGCATCTCCACACCCTCGACGGCACCGCGGTGTCGAGCAGCGCCGAGGGCCTGCTGCCGCTGAACCAGACCGCCCAGCTCGTCACCCACGACCTCGCCTATCACGACTATGAGGGCATCGCGCTCGACCACGACGAGCGGCCGCGGCTCCAGAAGGACCTCGGCGACCACAACCACATGCTGCTGCGCAACCACGGCACGCTGACGGTCGGCCGCTCGGTCGCCTCCGCCTTCGAGCGCATGTACCACCTCGAGCGCGCCTGCTCGATGCAGGTGCGCACCCGCGCGCTGGGCACGCCGGTCTATCCGGTGGACGATGTCGCGATCGACAAGAACACCGAGCTGCTCGCCAACCGCGACCGCGCCGAGCTGCGCGCCACCAACCTGGTGTGGCCGCCCCTGCTGCGCAAGCTCGACCGCGAGCTGCCGGGCTACCGGTCTTGAGATTTTCGAGATTTGGTGTAGGGTAGGTCTCAACACCCTCTACACGTTTCGGAATGAAACGCCGCCCAATTCCGGGCGGCGTTTTTATTTTGGCCGGCGTGTCATTGCGAGGAGCGAAGCGATGAAGCAATCCAGAATGTTTCCGCGGAGGGATTCTGGATTGCTTCGCTTCGCTCGCAATGACGGGGAGAGGTCTCGCAGGGTGGGCAAAGCGAAGCGTGCCCACGTCTTCTTCCTTCGTAATCACTGAGTGATGGTGGGCACGGCGCTTTGCGCCTTTGCCCACCCTACGGCATCGGTGCCTACTTCACCTCCGCCAGCGCGGCGAGGATTCTTGCCCAGGAGCGGATGCCCTTCTGGAAGCTGCGCAGGTCGTACTTCTCGTTCGGCGAGTGGATGTTGTCGTCGTCGAGGCCAAAGCCGACCAGCAGCGAGTCGAGGCCCAGCGCGCGCTTGAAGTCGGCGACGATCGGGATCGAGGCGCCCGAGCCCATCAGCACGGTCTCCTTGCCCCACTCTTCCGTCAGCGCCTGCTTGGCGGCAGCGAGCGGCTTCATGTTCCAGTCGAGCGCGATGGCGGGACCGGCGGAATGGTCGCCGAACTCGACCTTGCAGTCATCAGGAAGCCGCGCCGTCACATACTCGCGGAACGCCTTGCGGATCTTCTGGGGATCCTGCCCCTCGACCAGGCGGAACGAGACCTTTGCCGAGGCGTGCGACGGAATCACCGTCTTGGAGCCCTCGCCGATATAGCCGCCCCAGATGCCGTTGACGTCGCAGGTCGGACGCGTCGAGGCCTGCTCGATCAGGAGCCGCCCCTTCTCGCCCGCCGGGATCGACAGCCCGATCGGCTTGAGGAAGAAATCCGGCGTGAAGCCGAGCTTTTTCCACTGTTCGAGGATATCAGGCGGCGTATCTTTCACCCCGTCATAGAAGCCGGGGATGGTGATGCGGTTGTCGTCGTCGAACAGGCCGCCGAGAATTTTCGTCAGCACCCGGATCGGGTTCATCGCGCTGCCGCCGAATACGCCGGAATGCAGGTCGCGGTTGGCGGCGGTGATCTTCAGCTCTTCATAGAGCAGGCCGCGCAGCGACGTCGTGATCGCCGGCGTGTTGCGGTCCCACATGCCGGTGTCGCAGACCAGCACGTAGTCGGCCTTGAACTCGTCCTTGTTAGCCTCGATGAAGGGCACGAAATTCTTCGAGCCGACCTCCTCCTCGCCTTCGATCAGGAAGGTGACGTCGATCGGCAGCGAGCCCGTCACCTTCTTCCAGGCGCGGCAGGCCTCGACGAAGGTCATCACCTGGCCCTTGTCGTCCTCGGCGCCGCGCGCGACGATGATCTTGCGGCCGTCGGCATGGTCGGTGACCACGGGCTCGAACGGCGGACGGTGCCAGAGATCGAGCGGATCGACCGGCTGCACGTCGTAATGGCCGTAGAAGATCACGTGCGGGCGACCGCCCGCCTTGTCGTCTCCCTTGGTCTTGCCGACGATGGCGGGATGGCCGGCGGTCGGGCGCACTTCGGTGGCGACACCGAGGCTGGCGATATCCCTGGCGAGATGCTCGGCCGCGGCCTTGCAGTCGTTGGCAAAGGCCGGATCCGCGGAGATCGACTTGATCCGCAACAGCGAGAACAGACGTTCCAGGCTGTTGTCAAAATCCTTGTCGATGTGGTCGAGCACGGATTGAAGCTGTGCATTGGCCATGATCGTATTTCCTGCGTTCGAGTCCTAGGAGGTCCCGGGTTTTAGCGCCGTCGCAGGCTCGGAGCCAGCCGCAACCGGCGGATGACGGATGTGCCATGCAAGGCTGCCGGCCAGGATCGCGGTCGCAACCAGATTATTGCCCCAGGCCTGGAGGACATTGGGAAACCACGGCAGCGCCAGCAGCATGAGGATGCCGGCAGCCCCCAGCGCCAGCCAGGTTCCCAGCCGCACCTTCGGTCGCATGTCGAAGGCGGCGCGATGCATCAGCACCGTCATCGGGAAGAACAGCCACATGAAGTAGTATTGCCGCGCAAGCGGCGAGGCCACCGTCATCAGGCAGAACAGGATGCCGAGCTCTTCGGCATCCGAGCGCGCCGTTCGCCGCGCCTGCTGTGGCATGACCGCGACGAAGCCGAGCCCGAGCAACGCCGATACCGCCAGCACGATCCAGTTCGCCGTCTTGTAGTCGACGTCGATGACATTCATCGTGCGCGGCGGCTTGTTCGGATCTTCCTGATTGTAGTTGATGGGCCGGACCAGACGGTGCGTGACCGCGATGATGGACTGGTTGACCCACGACCAGTTCTGCTCGTCGCGCTGGCCAAAGCCCTTTTCCGAACTCGTGCCGACCATGCCCTGATACCAGGTCTTGAGCTCGGCCGCGTTGCGCTCGAAGCCGCGGATCGGCGCCGGCACGACATAGAGAAGAATGCCGGTGAAGGCGACCGTGGCGGCGACGGCGGCCCATTGCCGCCGCCAGACCAGATAAGGCAGCACCGCGATCGGAAACACCTTGATGGCGCTGGCGAGCGCGAACATGAAGCCCGCCATCCAGGAGCGCTGATGCTGCAGGCACCAGAAGCCCCACAGCATCATCGCCAGCAGGACGAGGTTCGGCTGGCCGAGGTCGAACTGATCGAACACGAAGGTCACGGTGACCAAGGCCGGCAGCGCTTCCAGCCAGGGACCGGGCCTGCGGCCCGATCCCGTCATCGCGTTGGAGAGCATGCCGGTGTACCACCACGCCCCGACGTTCAGGAGCGACAGGACGGCATACAGCGTGAGCTTGCCGAACCAGCTCGGGATCGCCAGCAGGATCGCGGGCAGCGGCGGATAGATGAACTCGAACTGGTGATTGAGCTCGCTGGGATAGAGCGAGGCGCCGTGCAGTACCTGTTGCCCGGCCCAGTACCACAGCGCGTAGTCCTTGGTCTTGCCGTGGCCGAAGATCTCCGGACCGAGAACGTCAGCGGTCAGGATGAAGCAGCAGAGCAGGAAGAGCAGGTCCAGCGGCGCACGCAGCGAGAGGGACCGCAATACGCCCGGCTTGTCTGATAGATTCGAGGATTTCACATTATGTCCAGTCAGCAACGCATAGCACGTAGCAGACCGCCGGACGCTTGGAGAGTCCCCCTCACCTGAAATTGTGGTGGCCGGCCTCGCCCGCCAGGTGGGACAAGACCGGCCATGACGCTGTGGAGGCCTTAGTGCCTCAAACGCAGCTTGGCTGCCTACCTTCGCAGCAAGCCGCCGAGCGCGCCGCGGACCAGCGTGCGGCCGATCGAGCCGCCAAGCTGGCCGCCGACCGATTTGCCGAGATTGGCGGCCATGCCGCCAATCACCTGGTTGGTCACCGATCGCGTCACGTCGCGCGCAATGACCTGGCCGGCCGACAGGCGGCCGCGCTTGACATTGGTGCCGAAGATGGTGCCGACGATCGAGCCGATCTGGCCCAGGATGCCGCCGCCTGCGCCGGCCGGAGCATCCACCGTCGCCGCCGTGCCGGCGATCCGCTTCTGGATCATCTCGTAGGCGGACTCGGCATCGACGGCGGTATCGTATTTGCCCTTCACCGGGCTCGCATCCATGATCGCCTTGCGCTCCTCCGGCGTGATCGGTCCGATCCGGGCCGATGGCGGCCGCACCATCACCCGCTCGACCATCGCGGGCGTGCCGTTGCCTTCGAGGAACGACACCAGCGCCTCGCCCTTGCCGAGCTCCATGATCACCTTGGCGGTATCGAGCTTCGGATTGGGCCGGAAGGTCTCGGCTGCGGCCGCGACCGCCTTCTGGTCGCGCGGGGTGAAGGCGCGCAGCGCATGCTGCACCCTGTTGCCGAGCTGCCCGAGCACGCGATCGGGCACATCGAGCGGGTTTTGCGTGACGAAGTAGACGCCGACGCCCTTGGAGCGGATCAGGCGGACCACCTGCTCGATCTTGTCCATCAGCGCCTTCGGCGCGTCGTTGAACAACAGATGCGCCTCGTCGAAGAAGAACACCAGTTTCGGCTTCGGCAGATCGCCGGCCTCGGGCAGCTCCTCGAACAGCTCCGACAGCATCCACAGCAGGAATGTCGCGTAAAGCCGTGGACTCTGCAGCAGCTTGTCGGCGACGAGGATGTTGACCATGCCGCGGCCGTCGCGGTCGGTCTTCATGAAGTCCTTCAATGTCAGCGCGGGCTCGCCGAAAAATTTGGTGGCGCCCTGGTTCTCCAGCACCAGGAGCTGGCGCTGGATGGTGCCGACCGTGGCCTTGGTGACATTGCCGAACCCCTGCGCCGCCGTCTTGATGTCGGCAAGCGGGCTGTCCCCGGCGTCCGCGCTCTTCTTGCCGGCATCCGGCACGATGGCGTCGAGCAGCGCGCGCAGATCCTTCATGTCGATGAGGGTCAGGCCGGCATCGTCGGCGACACGGAAGGCGACGTTGAGCACGCCTTCCTGGACATCGTTCAGATCGAGCATGCGCGCGAGCAGCAGCGGGCCCATCTCGGTGACCGTCGCCCGCACCGGATGGCCCTGCTCGCCGAAAACATCCCAAAATACCGTCGAAAACTGATCAGGCTGGAATGTCAGCCCCATCTCGGTGGCGCGCTTGACGATGAAATCCTTGGCTTCGCCGACCTCGGAGATGCCGGAAAGATCGCCCTTGATGTCGGCAGCGAAGACCGGAACGCCGGCGCGCGCAAATCCTTCTGCCATGACTTGCAGCGATACCGTCTTACCGGTTCCGGTTGCACCGGTGACGAGGCCGTGGCGATTGGCGAGCGCCAGCGTCAGCCATGCCTGCTCGTCTCCCTTGCCGACGAAGATCTTGTCGCCGGTGTCGCCGAGCTTGCTGTCCTGTGCGGTCATTATTCTCTCTGATCTCTCTGCCGTGTTTCGCGTATTGAAACTCGAATGCACCAGTTCCGTAGTTTAACGCATGTCGTGCGCCGATTGAAACCGTTCAACGCGCCCCGAGCATGCGGCATTGTCGGAAACATGCGCACGACATCAGTCGAAAGTAGGAACGAGGCATTCGCACCGCGGCAATTTTTCGCCGATTCCATCTCCGCTCTTGCATCGCTGCAACACTTTTCGCGTCTTCGAGAATGAATCGGAACGTTGGCCGCGTTCATCGCTTGTATTTCACATCACACCGGCTCAAGATCATTTTCGAAAACAATACTCCGGCATGTGAACCGGCTGAGGGGCAGGCCATATGGACGAGCTGATCGGACGGCTGGCGACGAACGCCAGCATAGATAGTGCTGTCGCCGAAAAGACCGTCGGCATTATCCTGGGCTTCCTCCGCAACGAGGGTCCCTCCGACAGCGTCCAGGCCCTGATCGATCAGATTCCCGGCGCAGAAGCAGCCATCGAGGCATCCAAGAGCAGCGGCGGACTGTCGCGACTGATGGGCGGCGGCCTGATGGCGGTCGGCACGCGCCTGATGAGCCTCGGCCTTGGCATGTCCGACATTCAGACGATTGCCCGTGAACTTTTCCGCTTCGGCCGAGACAAAATCGGAGCGGATCAGATGGGCAAGATCATTGCGGGGACACCTGGCCTCAGCCAATTCGCCTGAAGCCTGCGCATTTCATATCGAGTATCATGACATATCCCATTTCCGAGATTGAGGGCATGCCTGCCTTTGCCGCCAACAAGTTGAAGGCGCAGGGAATCCGCACGACCGACGCGCTGCTCGAGGCGGCCTCGACCGTGAAGGGCCGCAAGGCGCTCTCCGCCAAGACCGGCATCAGCGAGCAGCAATTGCTGGAATGGGCCAACGTGTCCGACTACATGCGCATCCCCGGCATGGGCCGCGCCAAGGTCGGCCTCGTCCGCGCCGCCGGCGTCACCACCGTGCGCGAGCTTGCATATCGGAATCCGGCAAGGCTCGCCCAGAGCATGCGGGACGCCAACGAGAAGAAGAAGCTCGTCCGCATCCTGCCGTCCGAGAAGTCGGTCGGCGACATCATCGCCAAGGCCAGGAAGCTGCAGCCGAAGATTACGTATTGATCTGGGAATGAGGCTGGACCGATAGGGCACCGCTGCTCCCAAGTCGTCATTGCGAGCGCAGCGAAGCAATCCAGAGTCTTTCCGCAGCGGCAGCCTGGATTGCTTCGCTGCGCTCGCAATGACGGAGTGTGGGCGAGAGCATCGCCCTCTCGCAGGCAGCTCAGCCTGTAGCCCGGATGGAGCGCAGCGCAATCCGGGGCGGTCGAGCGCCGGGCGATGCCGGTCCCGGATTTCGCTGCGCTCCATCCGGGCTACGAAGGCCAATCCCGCCTTGAATACCCCCTCCCCGACCGCTAAAGCGGGCCGCATGAATGCCTCGCCCTCTTCATCCGTCCCGCCGGCCGGCTCGGCCGGGGCTGACACGTTGCGGAAACTGCTGGAGCGGCCCGTTCCGGCGGTGATGGGCGTGCTCAACGTCACCCCGGACTCGTTCTCCGACGGCGGAAAATTCATCGCCCCCGAAGAGGCGCTGAAGCGCGCGCGGGCGATGATCGAGGCCGGCGTCGACATCATCGACATCGGCGCCGAATCCACCCGTCCCTATACCGGCGCCAAGGCCGTCACGGCCGCGGACGAACTCGCCCGGCTGAAACCGGTGCTGTCGGGCATCGTCGCGCTCGGCGTTCCGGTGTCGATCGACAGCATGAAGGCCGAAGTGGTCGCCTTCGCGCTCGACCAGGGCGTTGCCATCGCCAACGACGTCTGGGGCCTGCAACGCGACCCGGCCATGGCGCCGCTGGTCGCCGCGAGGGGCGCTCCCGTCATCGTCATGCACAACCGCGACAGCGTCGATCCCGCCATCGACATCGTCGTGGACATGAAAGCATTCTTCCTGCGCTCGCTCGACATCGCCGCGAAGGCCGGCATTGCGCGCGAAAAGATCGTGCTCGATCCCGGCATCGGCTTCGGCAAGACGGCCGAGCAGAGCATGATCGCGCTGGCGCGGCTCGGCGAGCTCTCCGTGTTCGGGCTGCCGATCCTGGTCGGCGCCTCGCGAAAACGCTTCATCGCCTCGGTGTCGCCGTCGGAGCCGTCGGACCGCCTCGGCGGCTCGATCGCCGCGCACCTGATCGCCGCGCAGAAGGGCGCAAAGATCATCCGGACCCATGACGTCGCCGAGACCTTGCAGGCCCTGCGGGTCGCCAACGCAATCGAGAGCAAGCCGGAGAACACCCAATGACCGACACGATCTTCGTGACCGGCCTGTCGATTCACGCCCGCCACGGCGTCATGGACCACGAGACCGAGGTCGGCCAGCGCTTTGTCATCGACCTCGAACTCTATACCGATCTGTCGGAGCCTGCGCGCACCGACCGGCTTGCCGACACCGTCTCCTATGCCGAAGTCGTCGCAACCACGACGGCCGCATTCAAGAACACGAACTACAAGCTGCTGGAAGGCGCAGCCGGCGCGGTCGCCGATGCCATCCTGTCGCACTTCCCGCGCATCCGCGCGGTGAAGATCACCGTGCACAAGCCGCACGCGCCGATCGCCGCAATCTTCGACGACGTCGGCATCATGCTGACGCGTTCGCGGCATCCCTGACATGGCAAGCGTGCTGATCGCGCTTGGCGGCAATGTCGGCGACGTCCGCACGACATTCAAAAAGGCGGTCGCCCATATCTGCGGCATGGCGCAGGCCGCCATGATCGCACGCTCGTCGGATTATGCGACACCGCCCTGGGGCGACGAGGACCAGGATCCCTTCATCAATGCCTGCGTCGAGATCGAGACCGACCTCGATCCGCATGCGCTCTTGTTCGTGATGCAGAAGGTCGAGCAGAAATTCGGCCGCACGCGGAACAAGGAGCGGCAATGGGGGCCGCGCACGCTCGACCTCGACATGATCGCCTATGACGATGTCAGCTTCCAGAAGCCCGACCTGACCCTGCCGCATCCGCGGCTGTTCGAGCGAGCCTTCGTGCTGGTGCCGCTGGCCGAAATCGCACCCGAGCGCGTCATCTCGGGCATTCGTGTGCGTGACGGGCTTGCCAGCGTCTCGACGCAAGGCATTGAGCGGCTTCCGGATACCGGTTAACCAAAAACAACCGTTTGCAGGGACGGCCCGCCGTGGCAATTTCGCCTGCGAATAACAAGCCGTTTGGGAGCCCTTGGCCGTATGACCTCCGTGACTGACGACCTGCCGCTGGCGGCCGATTTTCCCAAGGCGACCGTCGAGGACTGGCGCAAGCTGGTCGACGGCGTGCTGAAGGGCGCGCCGTTCGAGAAGCTGGTCGGCAAGACCTATGACGGGCTCAAGATCGATCCGCTCTATCCGCGCGCCAGGGGCGTTGCGCCCGTGGTGGGACGGGCCGCGGCCGCGCCGTGGCAGATCATGCAGCGGGTCGATCATCCCGACGCGGTGGCCGCGAATGCGCAGGCCTTGCAGGACCTGGAGAATGGCGCGACGGGGCTCGCGCTGGTGTTCGCCGGAGCCAATGGCGCCCACGGTTTCGGCCTGGAACCGACGGCCGATGCCGTCGCAAAGGTCCTGAAGGACATTCATCTCGACGCCGGCATCGGCATCGAGCTCGAGATCGGTCCGCAATCGCGGATGGCCGCGATCCATGTCGCGGAATATGTGAAGAGCAACGGCCTCGATCCCGCCGCCTGCAACATCCGCTTCGGGCTCGATCCGCTCGCGGCCGGCGCCGCGTGGGGCCACAGTCCTTATAGCTGGGAGGAGATCGTTCCGGCCGTCACCGGCGCGATCAAGGGTCTTGCCGCGCTCGGGTTCAAGGGACCGTTTGCCTCCGCCGACGGACGCGTGATCCACGATGCCGGCGGCTCCGAGGTGCAGGAGCTTGCTTTCGTGCTCGCCTGCGGCGTCGCCTATCTGCGCGCGATCGAGAGCGCGGGCGTTCCGCTGGAAACCGCGCAGGGCATGGTCTATGCGCGGCTCTCCGCGGATGCCGACCAGTTCCTGACCATGGCCAAATCCCGCGCACTGCGGCTGCTGTGGGCGCGTATCGAGACGGCGTGCGGGCTGGCGCCGAAGCCGCTGTTCATTGCCGCCGATACGGCCTT
>NZ_AKIY01000070.1 GCF_000282615.1 Bradyrhizobium sp. YR681
GGCACCCGCCACGGCTTCCTCGCCTTCAGCGAAATCCACCCCGATTATTACCAGATCCCGGTCGCTGACCGGCAGGCGCTGATCGAGGCCGAGGAACAGGCCCATCGCGAAGCCGAGGAAGAGAGCGAGAACCGCTCCCACGGCCGCCGCCGCTCGCGTCACCGCAATTCGCGCCGCCGCAGCCAGGGCGAGCGCGTCCGCAGCGACGTCGTCGAAGGTCTGGACGCCGGTGCCCAGCCGGTCGAGGGCGCGGCGCAGCCGGAGCACAGCGAGGGCGCTCCGCACGAGGGCGAGCATCTGCACGCCGATGCCGAGCATCACGGCGAGCACGACGGTCATGATCATCACGAGCATGATCATCATGACCATGATCACGGCGATCACGGGCATGACGACCATCACCACGCCCATGACGGCGATCAACATCACGACCATGATGACCATGGCCATGTTGGCGAGCACCATCATCACGAGCATGATCATGCCGACGAGACGCCCGCGCCGGTCGCAGCCGTCGGTGCCGAGCCTGCGGTCCCGACCGAGGCCGCTGCCGAACCGCAGGACGCGCCAACCTCCGAAGCGCACGCTGAGGCTCTCGCCGAAGCCGTGACATCAGCCGCCGAACCGGCCGACGCCGTGTACGCGGCCGGTGAAAGCAGCGAGGCTCCTCATCAGGAGTCCGACGAGGAGGAAGACGACGAAGACGAGGACGGCGAAGAAGCCGAAGAGGAACACGTCGAATCCGTCGGCGGCGATGACGTCATGGAGGAAGTGCCGGAGCGCACCTTCCGCCCGCGCCGCCAGTACAAGATCCAGGAAGTCATCAAGCGCCGCCAGGTCATGCTGGTGCAGGTGGTCAAGGAAGAGCGCGGCAACAAGGGCGCGGCGCTGACGACCTACCTCTCGCTCGCCGGCCGTTACGCCGTGCTGATGCCCAACACCGCGCGCGGCGGCGGCATCAGCCGCAAGATCACCAGCGCGCAGGATCGTTCGCGCCTCAAGGAAGTGGTGCAGGATCTCGACGTGCCCGAGGGCATGGGCATCATCCTGCGCACCGCGGGCGCCGCCCGCACCAAGCCGGAGATCAAGCGCGACTTCGAATATCTGATCCGGATGTGGGAGACGGTGCGCGACCTCACGCTGAAGTCGCAGGCCCCGACCCTCGTCTACGAGGAAGGCTCGCTGATCAAGCGCTCCCTGCGCGACCTCTACAACAAGGAGATCGACGAGATCTCGGTTGCAGGTGAATCCGGCTACCGCGAAGCGCGCGACTTCATGAAGATGCTGATGCCCGCCAATGTCAGCGCGGTGAAGCAGTATCGCGACGGCCAGCCGCTGTTCTCGCGCATGGGCGTCGAGAGCCAGCTGGACGCGATGTTCTCGCCCACCGTGCAACTGCGCTCCGGCGGCTACATCGTCATCAACCAGACCGAGGCGCTGGTCTCGATCGACGTCAACTCAGGACGATCGACCCGCGAGCACCACATCGAGGATACCGCGCTCAAGACCAATCTGGAGGCGGCCGAAGAGGTCGCCCGCCAGCTTCGCCTGCGCGACCTCGCCGGCCTGATTGTCATCGACTTCATCGACATGGACGAGAAGCGCAACAACCGCGCGGTCGAGCGCAAGCTGTCCGATTGCCTCAGGCAGGATCGCGCCCGCATCCAGGTCGGACGCATCTCGCATTTCGGCCTGCTCGAGATGTCGCGCCAGCGCATCCGCGCCAGCGTGCTTGAGAGTTCGACCGATCCCTGCCCGCATTGCGGCGGCACCGGCCATGTCCGCTCGGTGTCTTCGGTTGCGCTTCAGTTGCTGCGCGGCCTCGAAGAGATCCTGATGAAGGGCGCGACCCACAATCTCGTGGTCCGCACCCGCACCGACGTCGCGCTCTACGTGCTGAACCACAAGCGCGGCCATCTGCGTGACCTCGAGAACGGCTTCAAGGTCACGCTCGCGGTCATCGCCGACCCCAGCGTCAGCGGCCCGCAGGCCTATCTGATCGATCGCGGCGAGCAGGTGCACACGCTCGAAGCCGCCAAGGCGCTGCTCGTGGCGCAGGCGGCTGCGAGCCCGCCGCCTCAGGCCGAAGAGGTCTACGACGACGAGGAGTTTGATCCGGAGTTCGAATCCGAGGTCGAGACCGAGGAGACCGAAGGTCTCACCGAGGAGCAGGCTGCCGGTGAGGCGGCCCCCGACCAGGACGGCCAGCGCCGCAAGCGCCGCCGCCGTCGGCGCGGCCGCGGTGGCCAGCGCGACGGTGAGATTCGCGAGGATGGCGCCCCCGCTCTTCCCGAGGCAGCCGTGGCCGCCGGCGAAGGCGACGAGGATGCCGAGTCCGAGCAGGATGGCGAGGAAGGCGAGGAACAGGCTGCCCGTGGTGGCGAGCAGCAGGGCGGCGCCGAGCGCCGACGCCGGCGTGGTCGCAGGGGCGGACGTCGTCGTCGTGGCGGCAACGAGGAAGGTCTCGCCGGCTCCATCGGCGACGAACTCGCGGCCAATGCGCCGTCGGAAGCGACCGAAGCGGTGGCCGATTTCGACAGCGCCAGCGACGAGGCGGCGCCCTCGATCGCCCAGGCCGAGCACACCCCGGAGCCGCCAATGGCGCAGCCTGAGCCGCGCGCCGAGGTGCAGGTCGCGGCACCGGTGCAGCCGGAGCCCGCGCCTGCTTCTGCCGCAGCGGACGAAGAGCCCGCCGACGACAAGGCCGCGCGACGCCGCTCCACGGTCCGCGAAAAGGTGAGCTTCCTGTCGAGCAGCGCCAGCGAGCCTGCCACACCGGTTGCGCAGACGGCCGCACCGGTCGCTCCGCCCGCGCCGGCCCCCGAACCCGCGCCGGAAGCGGCAACCGAAACGCCATCCGCCCCGCGTCGCGCCGGCTGGTGGTCCCGCCGCTTCGGCGGCGGCGAGTAAGCCGGACACAGAATCAAAAACGCCCGGCCAAGCCGGGCGTTTTTCGTTTCAGGGTTCGCTGAAGCAACTAGGACGGCAGTTCGTCATCACCGAGAGGCGCCACATCGCGCGCGGCAATCTGGCGGAGCTGGTCGTAGAGATCGGGCGCTTCGCTGGTGCAGAGACAGACGCCGGTCGCGGACGGTGCCTCGCCGGCGTTGAGGTAGGCATGGCCCATGGTGCTGTCGAGATAGATGCCGTCGCCCACGCCGAGGATCTCCGGCGCGTAGAACTCGGTGTGGACGGCAACGCGTCCGCTCGTCACCAGAAAATACTCCTCGCCGCCGTGGCGCAGCAGCGGGCCGAATTCTTCCAGCGAGCGCGCGCGCACCTCGGCCACGATCGGCACCATGCCTTTGCCGATCAGATCGGTGCATTGATAGGTGTAGGTGTAGAATTTCGTATTGATCACCTGCCCCTGCCCGGCGCGGCTGATGCTCCGCCGCGCGGTGACCGGCCTGCCTTTCGCGGGCACAGCGACCGCCGGATTGAACAACTCGGCGATCTCCATCTTCAGGCCCGCGGTGAGTTGGACCAGCTTGTCGTAGGTCAGCGACATCAGGCCGTTCTCGACCTTGGACAGGGTCGACAGCGCCATCCCCGTTCGCTCCGCCACCTGCTTGAGCGTCAGGCCACGCGCCTGACGGGCGGCCTTGAGGCATTGCCCCAGCTGGGAGTTGGCTCCTTCGGGCGTGGTGATCTCGTTCATGCCGCAAATCCTAGCACGACAGCAGGAAAATTGTTGACCTATCGGTCTAATCTTTTCAACCGAGGTTGGCCTTGGGCAGCTCGTCTGGTGGCCTGTTCGGCACTCAAAGTCACGATTTTTGCATGAAATGCCCGGCCTGGCGAATATTAGTGCGTTGTGTCTACTTTCCGATATGCTAAATCGTTTTCATAATCTGAAAGGGGTTGGGCATTGTCCGAACTGTGCGATACCAGTGCTGTCGAGCTGCGCCGCCTGCTGACGACCAAGGCCATTTCGCCTGTCGAGCTGCTCGACGCCTGCCTGTCGCGCATCGCCACCGTCAATCCCGCCGTGAACGCCGTCGTGACGCTGGACGTATCGGGCGCGCGCGCCGCCGCGAAGGCGGCTGAAGCAACCATTCTGCGCGGCGAGGATCGCGGCGCGCTGCACGGGCTTCCCGTCCTGATCAAGGACACCCAGGACACCGCCGGGATGCGCTCCACCTATGGCAGCCCGATCCTGCGTGACAACGTCCCGGCCGCCGACCAGGGCTCGGTCGCGCGCCTGCGCGCCGCAGGCGCCATCATCTTCGGCAAGACCAACACGCCGGAATGGGCGGCGGGTGGTAACACCCGCAACCCCGTGTTCGGCGCGACCGGCAATCCCTTCGATCCCATGCGATCGGCGGCCGGCTCCTCCGGCGGCTCGGCTGTCGCACTCGCCTGCGGCATGGCCTCGCTCGCCTCGGGCTCGGACACCGGCGGCTCCTTGCGCAATCCGGCCGGCTTCTCCGGCATCGTCGGCATGCGCCCCTCCTATGGTCTCGTGCCCAGCGAGAAGCGCATCTTCGGCTGGTCGAACCTGTCCACCGATGGTCCGATGGCGCGCAACGTCGCTGACGCCGCGTTGATGCTGTCGGCGATGGCGAGCGACGATAGCCGCGATCCGCTCGCCTACACCCTGCCCGGCGAACCGGTGCGCGCGCGTGCCGAGCGCTGGGCGAATCCACGCCCCGCGGAGCTCGGCAGACTGCGTCTCGCCTTCACCGAGGATTTCGGCTTCGCACCGACCGAGCAGGCGATCCGCCGTGTATTCCGCCATCGCGTGAGCAAGCTCGCGCCGCTGTTCGCCGACAGCCGCGAGGCGACGCCCGACTGCACCGGCGCTGACGATGCCTTTGCCGTGCTGCGCGCCGGCATGTTCCTGGCGACGCATGGCAAGAACTACAAGGAGCGGCCGCAGATGCTCGGCCCCAACGTTCGCGCCAATGTCGAGGAAGGCCTCGGCTATTCGCTCGAGGACCAGGCCCGCGCCTCGACCACGCAGACGCGGATCTATCGCGCCTACCAGAGCTTCTTCGACAAGCACGACGTGCTGATCAGCCCGACCATCACGCTGAGCCCGCGGCCCTGGTCGGAGCTCTATCCCGCCGAGATCGACGGCGTGCCGACCAAATCCTATTTCCACTGGCTCGCGCTCGCTTACGCCGTGACGCTTCCCGGCCACCCCGCGATCAGCATTCCCCTCGGCCTCGACGAAGCCGGCCTGCCGTTCGGTCTCCAGATCGTCGGTCCGCGCGGCGGCGATGCCCTCGTGCTGTCGGTCGCCGCGAGCATCGAGGCCGCGTTCGCGAATGATGCGCAATTGTGCCGGCCGGTGCCCGACCTCGCACGGCTTGCCGCTGCGCCGCCGCTGTCGGCCGCGCCCGATTTTCTCACCTGGGAATGACCCGGGCCTGACAGGAGAATTCTGCCGATGCAAAGCGCAATCATTCTCGGCGGCGGCATGGTTGGCGTCGGCGCAGCACTGCATTTGCAGCGGCGCGGCTGGGCCGTCACGCTCGTCGACCGCAGGGAGCCGGGCCGCGAGACCAGCTACGGCAATGCCGGCATGATCCAGGCCGAAGCGGTGCGCCCCTATCCGATGCCGCGCGACCTCGCCACACTGGTGAAGATCGCGACCGGCCGCACCAACGATGTGCGCTACAGCCTGTCGTCGCTGCATCGTCATATCGAGCCCCTGCTCCGCTATTGGTGGCATTCGGCGCCGAAGCGGCATCGCGAGGCGATCGTCGGCTGGGCGCGCCTGATCGCCTACGCGACGCCGGAGCACGACATCCTCATTCGCGAAGCCCACGCCGACAATCTGATCCGCCGCGCCGGCTATCGGGCGGTGTATCGCGACGCCGCCGCCCTGGAGCACTCGATCAAGGACGCGGAACAGGACCAGCGCGAGTTCGGCGTGAATTATCGCGTGCTGTCAGGCAGCGAGCTGGCAAAAGCCGAGCCGATCCTGCGCGACAATCTTCCCGGCGCGATCCATTGGCTCGATACCTGGACCGTGTCCGATCCCGGTGCGCTGGTGACCGCCTATGCCGAGCTGTTCCAGCGCCTCGGCGGCACCATCGTGCTCGGCGATGCGCAGTCGCTGCAGCAGACCGCAACCGGCTGGTCAGTCGACACCGACCAGGGGCGCATCGATGCCGCGCATGCCGTCGTGACGCTCGGACCGTGGTCGCCCGATCTGTTGTACAAGTTCGGCTATCGCATCCCGCTGGTGCGCAAGCGCGGCTATCACATGCATTACAGCGGCGGCGCCTCGCTTGATCTGCCCATGGTCGACAAAGGCAATGGCTACGCCATGGGCCCGATGGCCAAGGGCATCCGCATCACCACCGGCGCCGAGCTGACGGGCCCCGATGCGCTCGCGACGCCGATCCAGCTCGCCAGTGCCGAGGCCTCCGCGCGCGAGCTGATCGATCTCGGCCAGCGCGCCGAGCCCGATCCGTGGTTCGGCACCCGCCCCTGCACGCCCGACATGCTCCCGGTGCTCGGCCGTGCCCCGCGCCACCCCGGCCTCTGGATGAACTTTGGCCACGGCCACCAGGGCTTTACGCTGGGGCCCGCGACGGGACGCCTGCTCGCCGAGATGATGAACGGCGAGACGCCGTCGATCGATCCGACGCCGTACCGGCCGGAGCGGTTCTAACCCTCCGCGCTCACGGCGAGCACCGCGAGCGCAGCCGACAGCCGCATCAGCGGATCGTCCCATTCGCGCGGGCTGCGCTGGCGGAACAGGCGCATGGTTGGATACCATGGGCTGTCCTCGCGGTCGCGCAGCCAGCGCCAGTCGAGCGCGTAAGGCGTCAGCATCCACACCGGGCGTCCCAGCGCGCCGGCAAGATGCGCAACCGACGTGTCGACGGCGATGACGAGATCGAGCGCCGCGACCGCCGCCGCCGTGTCGGTGAAATCACCGAGTGTGGGGGCAAGGTCGATGATGTCCTTGCCAAGCGCCGCGAGCACCTCGCCATCCCCGGGGCGCGGCTCCTTTTGCAGGCTGTAGAGCTGCACGCCCGGCATCACCAGGCGCGGCAGCACCGCCTCGGCCCGCAGCGAGCGCTGGCGGTCGCCCTTGTGCCCGGCATTGCCGGCCCAGACCACGCCGACCTTCAGCGCCGCCACACCCGCGAGCGCCGCCCTCCATCGGGCAAGCTTCGCCGCGTCGGGATGCAGATACGGAATGTCGGCCGGAATGCTGTTGGGCGTGGTGCCGAACACGCGGGGCAGGCTCATCAGCGGCAGTTGCAGGTCGAACGGCGGCAGCACTTCGCCGCGCGGGATCACGGTGACATCGGGGAGCTGCCGCACCAGCGAGGCGAGCGCGGGCTGAACCTGGAGGATGATCCTGCCGCCCTTCGCCACCACCATCGGCAGATAGCGCACGAAATGCAGGGCATCGCCCAGCCCGTATTCGGCGAACAGCAGCAGGGTGCAGCCGTTCAGGTTCTCACCCTGCCATTCCGGCTCGGTGAATGAAGGATCGCCGTCCGACAACGACCTGCATTTGCGCCGCCAGCGATAGGCTTCGAAGCCGTCAACGAACTCGCCGTTCATCAGCAGGAAATGCGCGTGATTGTATTGCGCCAGCGGCTGCTCCGGATCGAGCGCGATGGCGCGATGCGAGACCGCAAGTGCCTCGTCGATCTCGCCGGCATTGCGCAAGCTGACCGCGAGATTGGCGTGGCCCTTGGCATAGTCGGGGTCGGCCACCACGGCGCAGCGATGCGCGGCCACCGCCTCCTCGGCGCGCTCCTGCTTTTCGAAGATGATGCCGAGATTGGTCCAGGCCGGCGCATGATCGGGCTTGAGCAGCAGCGCATGCTCGCAGGCGGCAATCGCCTCGTCGAGCGCGCCGAGCTCGGAGAGACAGGCGCCGAGATTGCTGGCGATCACATGATCGGATGCGTCAAGCGCAAAGCTGCGCTTGTAGACCTCGGCCGCTTCCCGCAGCTGACCGGCCTCGTGCAGGACGAGGCCAAGCAGGCGCAGCGCCGGTGCGTTGTCCGGCGCGAGCGAGATGGCGCGGCGGTACTGGACGATGGCGCCATCGAGCAAGCCTTGCCGGTAGAGCGCGGCGCCGAGATTGCAGAGCAGCCCGGGATCGTCAGGGTCGACCTCGAGCGCACGGCGATACGCCGCTTCCGCCTCGCCATGCCGGCTCTGGTCCACAAGGAGATTGCCGAGATTGAGCCAGACGCCGCGATAGGCCGGCTCCCGCGCGATGACAGCGCGATAGGCCGCTTCGGCCTCGGCAAGCCGCCCCTGCTCCGCGAGCACGATCGCAAGGTTGAAGCAGGCCCGCGTCAGATGCGCATCGAGCGCCAGCGCGCGGCGGTAGGCGGCCTCCGCTTCGTCGAAACGCGACAGCTCGCCGAGCGCCACGCCGAGCTTGTTGTGCAGGCCGGCGTCATCGGGCCGCCGCACTAGCGCGCGCTTGAACGCAGCCACGGCGCCTTCCTGCTCGCCCTTCACCGCGAGCGCATCGCCGAGCGTGACGAGGGCCGGCGCGTGCTCGGGATCGACGGTGAAGATGCGGCCGAGCAATGCGGCGCCGTCGGCCGCGCGGTCGGTGACGAAGGCAGCGACGGCAGCCAGGTGCAACGCCGGAACGTGATCCGGATCAGCCTTCAAAACCTCCGCGCAGAGCGCATCCGCCTCGTCCGGACGCCCCGCCGCAAAGTGTTCCGCCGCCTGCGCCACAATCGGATTTACAGCCGCATTGCCCACGATACCACCCACCCCTTCGAGGTCCGAGATGCGGGTTAAACGCGCGAGGTCGCAAATTCCGTCAGTCGATGCGCGCAGCGAGCAGATTCTTGATGCGCTCGGCATCCTCCGGCGTCGCCGGGTTGTAGACGATCATGCTGAGGTCGGAGCGGCCCTCGACATTGAAGCTCGAATATTCGAACGACATGGTGCCGTGAACGGGGTGCCTGAGCCGCTTGGTGCCGTCGCCATGATGGCGCACGTCGTTGTCGCGCCAGAGCGCCGCGAATTCCGGGCTGGTGCGGCAGAGCTCCTCGACGAAATCGGCGACATGCGAGACGGCACCGGCACGCGCGGCATCCGCCCTGAACGCCGCCACCACGAAACGCGCCACGCTGTCCCAGTCATATTGCGCGGCGCGCACGCGCGGATCGCAGAAGATGAAGCGCAGGATGTTGCGCTTGTCCGGCGGGATCGCGCCGTAGTCCGTCAGCACGACGGTTGCGGCGCGATTCCAGGCGACGACGTCCCAGGTCGCGGTCCGCACCAGCGCCGGGCTGAAGGCGAGCGCGTCGAGCACGCGCTGGAGCCGCGGTGAGACGCCCTCGGTCGCGTGGTAGCGCACCTCGGGCGGACGGCCGAGGCCGATCAGGAACAGATGCTCGCGCTCGACGTCGGTCAGCATCAGGGCGCGAGCGATGCGGTCGAGCACGTCGGCCGATGGCGCCCCGCCGCGGCCCTGCTCCAGCCATGTGTACCAGGTCGGGCTGATATTGGCGCGCTGGGCCACCTCCTCGCGCCGCAGGCCGGGCGTGCGCCTGCGGCTGCCGGCAAAGCCGAATGCGGCAGCGTCCAGACGCGTGCGGCGATCCTTCAGATAGGTCCCGAGCATGTTGTCGGCTGTCGCGGTCTCGCTCATCCTGTTAGCTATTATACCCCGATAATGTCACTACTTTACCTGGATAATCCTAGCGCAGATGGTCGTCTCCACCAACCCCCAGGAGATATCTCATGCGTGTATTCGTCACCGGTGCCACCGGCTTCGTCGGCTCCGCCGTCGTTCGCGACCTGATCGCGGCCGGCCATCGCGTCACTGGTCTGGCCCGGACTGATGAAGCAGCAACCGCCGTCACGGCGCTCGGCGCCGAGGTCCATCGCGGCTCTCTGGAGGATAACGCCTCCCTGCGCAGGGGCGCGGCCACCTCCGACGGCGTGCTGCATCTCGCCTTCAACCACGATTTTTCGAAGTTCGCCGACAATTGCGAGCTCGACCGGCGCGCCATCCTCGCGCTCGGCGAGGAGCTGAAGGGCTCTGCACGTCCGCTCATCGTCACCTCAGGCGTGGCGCTGCTCGCGCCGGGACGGCTGGCGACAGAGGACGACGCCGCGGCCCGCCACTTTCCGCGCGTCTCGGAAGCCACTGCCGAAGACCTCATGCAGCAAGGCGTCCGCGCCGGCATCGTGCGGCTGCCGCCCACGACCCATGGCGAAGGCGATCACGGTTTTGTCCCGCGCCTGATCGCGATCGCGCGCGAGAAAGGCGCTGCCGCCTATATCGGCGACGGCATGAATCGCTGGCCGGCCGCGCACCGCCTCGATGCTGCGCGCGTTTACCGCCTCGCGCTTGAGCAAGGCGCCGCCGCGGGGCGCTATCACGCGATTGCCGAGGAAGGCGTGCCGTTCAAGGCGATCGCCGAGGTGATCGGCAAACGGCTCGGCCTGCCCGTGATGTCCAAAACGGCCGACGAGGCCGAGACCCATTTCGGCTGGTTCGCGCGGTTTGCGGCGGTCGACGTTGCGACCTCGAGCGCGAAGACCCGCGCTGCGCTCGGCTGGGAGCCGAAAGAAAAAGGGCTGATCGAGGATCTCGACCAGCCCTACTACTTCAAGGTCTGACGGCGCACCGCGCCGCCACAGGCAGCTTGCAGATCAGTCCGTCGTGATCGCGGTTTCCATGTCCGTCGGGTCGATCCGCTTGGCGAGGTTGGCGTTCAGCTTGTCGCGATCGAGCTCGCCTTCCCACCAGGCGACGATCACGCAGGCCACGCCGTTGCCGCACAGATTGGTCAGCGCGCGGCACTCGCTCATGAACTTGTCGATGCCGAGCACGATAGCCATGCCCGGCACGAGGCGTGGGTCGACCACCGCCAGCGTCGCCGCCAGCGTGATGAAGCCGGCGCCGGTGATGCCGGAGGCGCCCTTCGAGGTCAGCATCGCCACGACCAGGATCGTGAGCTGCTGGCTGAAGGACAGATCGTAGCCGAGCGCCTGGGCGATGAAGAGCGTCGCCAGCGTCATGTAGATGTTGGTGCCGTCGAGATTGAACGAGTAACCCGTGGGCACCACGAGGCCGACCACCGATTTGGAGCAGCCGAGCCGCTCCAGCTTTTCCATCAGGGAGGGCAGCGCGCTTTCCGACGACGAGGTGCCGAGCACGATCAGGAGCTCGTCCTTGATGTAGGCCAGGAACTTGAAGATCGAGAACCCCGCCATACGCGCGATGACGCCGAGCACGACGAACACGAACAGCGCCGCGGTGACGTAGAAGGTCGCAATCAACCCGACCAGATTGAGGATCGCGCCGGTGCCGAACTTGCCGATGGTGTAGGCCATGGCGCCGAACGCACCGATCGGCGCTGCGCGCATCACGATGGAGATGACGCCGAACACCGCGTGCGCGGCATCGTCGATGAACGAGCGGATGGTGTGGCCGCGCTCGCCGAGGCTCATGATCGCGAAGCCGAACAGCACCGAGAACAGCAGCACCTGGAGGATCTCGCCTTGCGCGAAGGCGCCGACCACGGTGTCCGGAATGATGTGCAGCACGAAGTCGACGGACTTCTGGCCGGCGGCCTGCTTGGCGTAATTCGCAACGGCCGCCTCGTTGGCCGCCGCATTGCCGAAGCCTGCGCCCGGCTTCACCAGATTGCCGATGATGAGACCGATCACCAGGGCGAAGGTCGAGACGACCTCGAAATAGACCAGCGCCTTGACGCCGATGCGGCCCACCTTCTTGGCGTCCTGGATGTGGGCGATGCCGGAGACGACGGTGCAGAAGATGATCGGGGCGATCACCATCTTGATCAGCTTGATGAAGCCGTCGCCGAGCGCCTTGATCCATTCGTTGGTGGCGACCGTCGGCCAGAGCCAGCCGACGATGGCGCCGAGCACGATGGCAATCAGCACCTGAACGTAGAGAACCTTGTACCACGGCTTGGCTGCGGCCGGCGCTGCCGGCGCCGCCGCCATCGTTGTCGTCGTCATTGTTTCACTCCCCCTCAAACTCAGAGCCAGCCAAGATCAACTTGGCCGGCCCTGTCAATTGGAACTGCTCGGAATGGCGCGCCTTACCCGCGGCGATCGATGATCCGGCGGGCCGCCGGCATCAGCGTCGCGCCCAGCGCGTTCTTGACCAGGGACGCCGCGATGAACGGCGCAAGGCCAACCTGCCAGGCCTTGGTCATGCCAAGGCCGATGCCGAAGGCCAGCCAGCCGAACCCGGCGGCCAGAATGACGATGTGGCCGAGGGCCATCGCAGCAAACAGCAGCACGACGCTACGATCCCAGCCGCGCTCGGCGAGCCATCCGGTGACGAAGGCAGCCAGCACGAAACCGAACAGATAGCCGGCGGTCGGACCGACCAGCGGCGCAATCCCGCCGACCGGGCCGGCGAACACCGGCAGGCCGAGCGCACCTTCGGCGAGGTAGGCGATCATGGTTGCGCTGCCAAGGCGCCAGCCATAGGCAGCGCCGATCATCAGCACCACCAGCGTCTGCAAGGTCATGGGCACGTAAGGCAGCGGCAGGTTCACCTTGGCTGACAGCGCCATCAAAGCCGTGCCGATCGCAATCAGCACGACGGCGCGCAGTGCACCCACGGTTTCGCCCGGCCGGGTCGGCCACATCAATGCGGCGAGAGGAGAATGCGGTGCAGCAGCGGACGGGATGGAACGGTCAGACAAATTGAACTCCGGAAGGCTGGTCAAAGCTGGCGGCTATTTAAGCCAGTGAGCGATCCGGTCAACTGCCTCCCGCATTTCCGCTGCCGACCGTGCATAGGAGAATCGTATGAACGAGCGGCCATGGACGGGATCGAAATCGACGCCCGGCGTTGCCGCGACATGGGCCTGTTCCAGCATCTGCTTGGCGAACTCGAAACTGTCGGAGGTGAAGTCCGAGACATCGGCGTACAGATAGAAGGCGCCATCAGCGGGCAGAAACTTGCTGAGGCCCGCCCTGGGCAATCCCTCGATCAGAATGCGCCGGTTTTCCTGATAGCCGTGCTTGATCTCCTCCATCTCGGCCGCGCCATCGAAGGCAGCCTCGGCCGCGATCTGCGACAGCGACGGCACCGAGATCGAGAGGTTCTGCTGGAGCCGCTCGATCGGCCGCACCAGCACATCGGGCACGACCATCCAGCCGACGCGCCAGCCCGTCATGCAGAAATATTTCGAGAACGAGTTGATCACGAGTGCGTGGTCGGACAGCGCCGCCGCCGTCACCGCCGGAAACGCATAATCGAGTCCGTGATAGATCTCGTCCGAGATGAAGCGGATGCCGGCATCTTCCGCAGCCGCGATGAGGCCGGCGAGCGCTTCGCGGGACATCATCGTCCCCGTCGGATTGGCGGGACTGCCGACCAGCACGCCCTTGAGCGGCGCCTTGCGATGGGCGGCCAGCAGCGCCTCGCCGGTCAGCGCGTGGCGCGTGTCGTTCGTGGTCTCGATCAGCACCGGCTCGCAGCCGAGCGCGGTGAGGATATGGCGGTACGGCGGATAGCCCGGCACCGTCACGGCGACGCGGTCGCCAGGCTCGAACATCGCCAGGAAAGCCAAAATGAACCCGCCGGAGGAGCCCGTGGTCACCACGATCCGTTCGGGGCTGACGTCGCAGCCATAGGCATCGCGGTAGTGCCGGGCGATCCGCTCGCGCAGGCTCGGGATACCGAGCGCGGAGGTATAGTCGATCCGGCCCGCCTCGAGCGCCGCATGGGCAGCGGCAATCGCGGTCCTCGGCGCCCCGGCCGCGGGCTGGCCGACCTCCATATGGATGACATGGCCGCCGGCCGCCTCGATTCGGGCCGCCGCGGCCATCACGTCCATCACCATGAACGGGGGAACATCACTGCGGCGGGAGGGCTCGAGCCA
>NZ_AKIY01000071.1 GCF_000282615.1 Bradyrhizobium sp. YR681
GGCGGGCGGCCAAGCCGCCGCCAGAGGCCGCCATAGGATCCGTCAAACGCGTGATAGCTCTCGCCGGGCAGCGTCTCCCACAGACGGATGCCGCCCTCGGCGCGGCGCAACTCGAAAGCCCAGGTGCCCGTCGCGTGCGGCACCACCTTCCAGTAGAAGCCGTTGCCGCCGAGATACATGAAGCGGCCGCCACTGCCGAGATAGGCGCCGAGCGCATCGAGCGTCTCATGCGTGTGGTATTCCGGGTGCTGACCGGTGAGAACGACGGAATATCTCGACAGCAGATCGACGCCTTCGGCATGGACGTCGTGATCAGTGATGACCTCGAAGTCGATGCCCTTGCGGGTCAACAGATCGGTGATGGCGCTGTCGGCGGAGATCCAGTACAGGCCGGAGCCGTAATCGCTGGGATCGACCAGATGGATCTGGTTGACGCGCTTGTCGATCAGCGGCCGGCGCATGGTCGACATCACCACGCCGCTGCCGTCGGAATGGAAGTTGTAGGGCGAGACGCCGTATTCGGGATGACCATCCGGCGCCTGCGCCAGCGCGCCCCAGGCCAGCGAGCGTTCCGTGATCAGGGCCTGCCGGCCCTTCTTCTGGTACTGGCTGTAGACCGTGTAGCTGAAGGTCGGCGCGAGGAACGCCACCTTGGCCTGCGATCCCGGGATTTTGGCGCGGACATAGAAAACGATGTTGTCGCGCGCGCCGTCCTTGTCGAGATGTAGTGCGTAGACGCCGCTTTTCCAATCGTCAGGCACGGTGAAGCTCAGCGACGGCTGCCAGCCGGAATCGCCGATATCGTCGTCGTGGAAATGAATCGCGCCCCAGAGTTTTGGATCTTCGGTCCAGCGATGCGTCCCCCCGCCGCTCCAGCGCGAGCCCGTCATCGCCCGCGTCGGCAGATTGATGCAGGTGCCATGCGCCTTGGCGGCGCCGATATCGGTCGCAATGTCGGTCGGAATGCCGAGGGAAAAATCCCATTCGGCGATGGATGGAGCCGCCGCTCCAGAAGCCTGCGCGGCGACGATGCCGTCAAGACCGGTGCCGCCATCGGTGATGCGCGGCCGTTCGATCTTGCCGTTGAGTTGATGGGTCACGCCCTGCCCTGCGCGTTCCGCTGCGATCGCGGCGGCTCCCATGCCGGCCAACGCGGTGCGCGGCGCGCTCAGGGACTTCGTCGCGCGCTCGTCGCGATCGAGCCTGATTCTCCGTGGCGCCTGCGCGATCGCCAGCGATCCGGTCGCGGGGTCGAACAGGCAGGCGATGTCGTGCCAGGCACGCTCGGTGAGCGCGATGCCGGTCGCGACCTCGATGGTGCCTTCGCCTGTCACGAGCCGGGCAAAGGCGCCGGTCTTGCCGACGCCGAGTGTCAGCGCGCCGCCGGCGCCCGCCCAATTCAGCACGGCCTGCTCGCCCGCCGCGAGCAAGGTCGGCCAGACCGTCGCGGCGAATGCGATTGGACCTGCCGGCAGCGCCAACGCAGGCACGTCGACCCATGAGCCCTTGGCGATGGTCTGCTCGATGCCATCGTGCTGGCCTTCGAGATCCCACTTCACGGGAATCTCGCGATAGCCCGGTCCCCTCGGGTTCGGGTCGCCGCAGATGACGCGCGCGATCCGGGCCGAATAGCGGCCGCCGCCCTTGACCGCGATCATGAACTTGATGTCGTCGCCGGGGCGCACGCTCCAGCGGTCCGCATAGCCGGTGATGGGAAGCATCGAAAATCCTTCTTCAGGCGCCGCGCACGTTCCAGAACAACGGCAGGCCCTTGAGCATGCCCGTCAGGCTCTTCTTGTATGCGGTCGGCTGATAGAAGACACCCAGCGGAACATAGGGAACATCGATAAAGCACTGCTTCTGCATCTCGACGCCGATCCTGGCCTGCGCGGCGGCATCGGGCGCGGCGAACCAGGAATCCCTGAGCTGCTCCAGCTTCTCGCTTCTCGCCCAGCCGAAGGTCGCCTTGTCGCCGCTGCCGCGGATGAAATTATGCGCGGACGGATTCAGCTGCGTGACGCCGGCGGAATACGTGCAGAAGGCGCTGTAGCCGCCCTTGTCCGGCGTCTCGCGGTTGCCCATGCGCCGCAGCATCGAGCCCCAGTCCATCGCCGCGTAGTCGAGATTGAAACCGAGCTTGCGGAACAGATCGGCCGCGACCTCGCTCATCTGCCCGATGACAGGGAAATCACCCGGCGCCATCAGCAGCACCTTCTCGCCCTTGTAGCCGGCCTCCTTGATGGCCTTGGCCGCAGCGGCGATGTCCCGCGGGCCGTTCAGCGCGTCCATGCCGGTATCGTTGGCCATGATGCCGCCGGGCGCGAAGAAGCCGACCTTGTCGCGCCACAGGCTGGTGTCCTCGCCCGCGACCGCGGACATGAATTCCTTCTGGCTGATGGCGGAGAGCACCGCGCGGCGGATGGCCGGGTTGTCAAACGGCGGCTGCGTGTGGTTGAAGCGCAGCACGCCGACATTGCCGATCGGGTCGAGCAGCTCGACATTGAGCGCCTTGTTGGCCTTCAGTTTCGGCAACAGGTCGACAATGGGCTGATCCCACCAGTCGATCTCGCCTTGCTGAAGCGCAGCCGCGGCCGTCGCGGGGTCCGGGATGACCTGCCACTCGACGCGGTCGAAATGCGCGACCTTCGGACCGGCGAGCAGACTCGGCGTCCCCTCGGGGCGCGGCACATAACCGTCGAAACGCGTGTAGACCAGACGCGCGCCGGGCACGTGCTGATCGGCCTGGAATTTGAACGGACCGGAGCCGATCAGCTCCTTGACCGGCGTGACGCTGTCGGTCTGGGCAAGACGTTCCGGCATGATGAAGGCGACGATGGCGCCGACCTTGCCGAGCGCTTCCGGCAGGAGTGGAAACGGCGACTTGAGCCGCCAGCGCACGGTCTTGTCGTCGGGCGCCGAGAGCTCGTCGACCAGGGTGAAGAGCGAATTGCCGAACGCATCGCGCGAGGCCCAGCGTTTCAGGCTCGCCACCACGTCGCGGCCGCGCACGGGTTCACCGTCGTGGAATTTCAGGCCATCCCGCAACGTCATGGTCCAGAGCTTGCCGTCGTTCTCGACCGTGTGGCCGGCGACCATCTGCGGCTGAACCTGGAATTTCTCGTCGACGCCGTAGAGCGTATCCCAGATCAGGAAGCCGTGGTTGCGGTTGACCAGGCCGGTGGTGATCATCGGATCGAGGATGGCCGCATCGGCCTGCGGCACGAAGCGCAGCACGCGCGAGGCTTGCGCGCGGGCCAGCCGCGGCATCGCGAGAGGCGAGCCCAGGGCGACGCCGAGACCGGCGCCCAGTGTGGATCGGAGCAGGTCTCGACGGCGCATGTGATGGTCTCCTCAAGGGGTTACGCAGATGGACGTGTCGCGGCGAGCTTGGCTTCGGCGCTGAACAAGGTTTTCCCGAACAGGTCGAGCGCCTCGTCGACCCCGGCTTCATCGATGATCAGCGGCGGGCAGAACCCGATCGTGTCGCCCATTGCGCGGATGATCAGGCCATTTTCGATCGCGAGCGCGTCGAACATCGCGCCGACCTTCAATGCGGGATCGAAGGCCCGTCGCGTCGCGGGATCGGCGACCAGCTCGACACCGATCATCAACCCCTCGCCCCTCACCTGGCCGACGATGCGCGAATCCCGCGCGATCTGCTCCAGCCCGGCACGGAGCCGGCCGCCCATACGGCGGACATGCGGGACGACATCCATCTCGTGGTAGATTTTCAGCGTCTCGAGCGCGATGGCGGCGCCGACCGGATGTCCGGAATTGGTGAAACCGTGGCCGAACAGCTCGCCGCCCTTGTTCATCTCGGCGAGCGCATCGCGGATCGGACGGCCCAGCAGCACGGCGGACATCGGGAAGTAGGATGAGGTGATGCCTTTGGCCAGCGCGACCATGTCCGGCTTCATGCCGACCGTCTCGCAGCCGAACCAGTTGCCGGTGCGGCCGAAGCCGCAGACGACCTCGTCACCAAGGACGAGAATGTCGTGACGGCGCAGCACCGCCTCGATCTTCGCAAAATATCCCTTCGGCGGCACGACGATGCCGCCACCGGCATTGATCGGCTCGGCGATGAAGGCTGCGATCGTGTCGGGCCCCTCGGCCATGATCAGCGCTTCGAGATCGGCCGCGA
Organism: Bradyrhizobium sp. YR681; assembly: GCF_000282615.1. Taxonomy (GTDB): domain Bacteria; phylum Pseudomonadota; class Alphaproteobacteria; order Rhizobiales; family Xanthobacteraceae; genus Bradyrhizobium. The sequence goes on from NZ_AKIY01000071.1 coordinate 4,142, forward strand.
GCCGATCGACGAACGCGGCTTCGCTCTCGCCCGGCCTGGTGCCACGATAGGCATCCGGGCAATGCGTGTGCAGGAAGCCCTCGAGCGGGAGGCCGAACTCACGATGCATGCGCGGCAGACCGCACATCGAAGCGGCCACGATCGTCGAGCCGTGGAAGCCGCGGTCGCGGGCGATGATCTTGCGCTTGCCGGGCTTGCCGTGGACCGCGTGATAGACCCAGGCGAGCTTCACCATCGTCTCGGTGGCTTCCGAGCCCGAGGTGGCGAAATAGGCTTGCGCATCCGGGATCGGCGAGATCTCGACCAGCTTCTCGGCGAGGTCGATCGTGTTGTCGGGCGTCTTGTGATTGAAGCTGTGATAGAAGCCGAACTTGTCGTAGGCCGCCGCTGCCGCCGCCTTCAGCCGGGTCTCGGAAAAGCCGAGCGAGGTGCACCACAAGCCCGCCATCGCTTCCAGATAACGCTTGCCGCTGGCGTCATAGACATGGACGCCCTCGCCGCGCGCCATGATCAGCGGTCCGATTTCTGCATGACGCTGCGGGTTGGTCTGCGAGTGCAGATGGAACGCGATGTCGCGCGCCTCGGCTGAATTGGGCTTGCTGTCGAACACGCGTGCAGCCTCCATCGTCCCACCGACAGAGTATTCCCAACCCCGGTCGCGCGAAACTGGTCAGTCCAAATTGGTCAGACCAGCTTGGCTTTCGGGTCGCGGCTTGTCAAACTCAAATAAAGAGCTGATGAGCACGAAGATGTTGCACGATCCCCCGTCAAAGCCCGAACGCAGCTTCGAGATTGTCGCCCGGCGCATTGCTGCGATGATCCAGGCGAGTTACCGGATCGGCCAGCGCCTGCCGGCCGAACGCGATCTTGCCAAGACCTTTGGCGTGTCGCGGCCGACGGTGCGCGAGGCCATCCTGTCGCTGGCGATGGCCGGCATGCTGAAGGTGCGCAGCAACAGCGGCGTCTATGTGATCAGCCGTCAGGAAGCGCCTGACGTTCACAAGCTCGAAGGTTTTGGGCCGTTCGAGAATCTGGAAGCGCGCCAGCTGATCGAGCCGCAGATCGCGGCGATCGCGGCACAGCGCGGCACCGAGGCCATTTTCGCGCAGCTCGCCGAAGCGCTCGCGATGATGCGCTGGGAACATGCGCAGGGACGCGAGGCCGACACGTCGGATCACCGCTTCCACATGGTGCTGGCCGAGGCGACCGGGAACGGCGCGCTGGTGTCGATCAGCGACTCGCTGTGGCGCGCACAGACCGAGTCCGGCATCTGGCAGGAGATTCACAACCACATGCAGATGGAGGATTATCGTCCCATGTGGCGCAGGGATCACGAGGCCATCTTCGAGGCCGTTCAAGCGCGGAACCCACGCAAGGCGAGCCTCGCGATGACGCGTCACCTCAACAATATCAGGGATGCGCTGATGGAGGCGTCGAAGGCCAAATCGATGGCCAAATCGACGGCCACGACCAAGCCCACGATTTCTCGTGGAAAAATCCGATGATTTGTCGCGGTTGAATAAAGTTTCCGCACACCCTGCGCTGCGCAACCGCAGCAGCAACATCATCGAGTCAAAATGCCGCCGCATTGCTGATCGACCTTGGCACAGTCGATATTCGCCGCGTGGGGACAAATCGCGGTGAATACTCGCAAGGGGTGTTCCGAGTAAAAACAATTGGCCGTCTTTGCGCTTCAAACGCGCAGCGATGCGTCACGCCCAAGTCTAGGGAGAAAAAGGCATGAAGGAAGCCACCAAGGGGGCGGCCTCGGGAGCGCTCGCGCATATGCTGGCGGTGATGGCAATGCTCGTCATCGCCAGCATCCTGTTCTACGGGCGTTGAGTTAAGCGTTTCAGAGTTTTCGTCATTCCGGGGTGGCTCTCGCACAGGCCAGGCCCAGAATTCCCGTTCCAGGCTCGGTCTCTCAGGACCGCCCCCGAATGACGAATCCCACCAGGCTTGATGTGAGCGGTGAAAACCGGCTTCCTGGTGCTCATGTGTGGCATGGGCCGTGACACGTGAATACGACACGAACTTGTCGGCAGACCGTTCAAATCGAGCGAGTGACAGAGCCTCGGGCCGAAGCGAACGGACGCTCGCTCTATCGACCGAGTGCAGACATCCCGGCAGGGATTTCACCAAACGCCCATGTAACGCCGCCGCCGGCATAGTAGCTGTTCTGCGATCCAAACGAGATTCCGGCCGGCGACGTCGTCCCTCCGAATGCAGTGATGGTCGGAGGTGCGACACCCGGCGCCTTGCTGTCGTGGTTCACGCCGACGAATCCCCGCACGAGCAAGGCCGGTAACGGCTTGAACGCCACGCCCGCTTCGGCATTGGCGAGAAAGGGCGTCGAGCTCCTTCCGATACCGGATATGCTGCCGGCGCCGTTATAGAAGCCAAGAATATTATCGACGTATATGTCGGAGCCAGAGAGCGACGCCCTGCGCGAGGCGAATCCGGCCCAGCCACCGACTCCGATCTCTGCCCAGGGAGTCACGGCGACTTTCAAGTCCAGCCCTGCCCGCGCCCCAACATCGGTCCAGCGGAGCGATGTGCTTGCGCTATAGGTCGAAACGCGAGCCGGGTCGGCGAGGCTACTCAGCGAGAAGACCGAGGTCGTCGACTGGTTATTATGAGCTTCTCCGCCGAACACGGCCAGCGAAGGCGTGAACGAGACCGCGCCAACGCGATAATCGCCGGCGGCTCTTCCATGTATCTGCCAGCTGGCATAGTTCGCCGCCGAACTTCCATTGATCGTACAGACCTGGAAGGCAGTACAGGCCACCCCAGCGGCATTGGTCACGCCGTCCAGCCGGAGGCCGGCAACGCCGGCAATCGAGGCGTCGGATGTGATGCTTGCACGCGCCGAGCCCGACGCATGACCATAGAGCCCGCCGATTTCCAGGCGCGTGTTCGACCCGAATATCGTATGGCTGACAGGCAGGAAGTATCCGACCGCCCCGCGAACCAGATAGCCATCGAGACGCTGGCTGAGGGACAGTGCGCCGGCGTCGGCTAGAGTGCCGGAGGCGACAAAGTGGTGGCCGAGCCCGTAGTTTGGCAGGTCGAAGCGCTGCCACGAACCGTCAAGCGAGGCGTAAAAGCTGCCGGTCGAAACCACCGTTGAGGAGGGCGCCTTGTAGGCCGGGGCCGGAACGTCGGCAGCAAAGACTGAACCGGCAAGCGACCAAAGCAGTGAAGCGAGCAAAAACTTCTTCATTCCATAAATTTCCAACCAAATTCCGAGTTGACGATACCCGCTGGGGTATCTGGAGTCTGCGCCTATTCTGCAACATGTACGCGAACTCCGCAGCCGCCGGCCCAACAGGCCTAGGGCTTTTCCGCCTGGTCGGCCCTGGTGAAATACGGCACGATTTTCCCGGCAAACGGCCTGAAGCTCGCATCGACCTCGTCGCCGATGGCAAGACCGTTCTCGCCATGCGCCATCATGCGAAAACCCTCGGCGCAATCGACAAGCAGGATGTTGTAGGGCACGTGGGCGCGCGTCTCGGGCGTGGCGGCGCGGCAGACCAGCGAGGTCGCGTAGACCCTGCCCTTGCCGCTGGCGCGCGCCTCGCGCGGATCGGAGGCACCGCACGCCGCACAGAAAGCGCGGTGGAAATACTGAACATGGCCGCATGAGGTGCAGGTCTGGTAGGTGATGGCCTGCTCGCCTTTGGTCCAGTCCGCCAGTCGCTCGCTCATCGCACCCGCTCCAGAAACATGCTGACGTGGGACGACAGCACGCCGCCGTCGCCGTGCAAGAGCGCGATCGAGGCGTCCTTTACCTGGCGATTTGCCGCCCGCCCCGTCATCTGCAGATGTGCCTCGACCAGATGCGCCATGGCGCCGCCGACGCCGCAATGGCCGTAGCTGAGCAGACCGCCATGGGTGTTGAGCGGCATCGCGCCGTCGCGGCTGAAATGGCCTGATCGTACGCAGGCGGCGGCCTCGCCGCGACCGGCAAGGCCGAGGTCTTCCAGCAGCATGGCCAGCGTGATCGTAAAACTGTCGTAGATCGCGGCGTAGCGCACGTCGGAGATCGCAAGGCCGGTGGCCTCCTTGGCGCGTGCGATCGAGATTTCTGCGCCGAGCTCGCTTAAGCCGGGCGCCGCCGTGACATGCTGATGGGTATGGGCCTGCGCGCAGCCGCGAATGCGCACGCCAGTATCGCCGGTCCGTTCGCGGCTGATGACGAAGGCGGCGCCGCCGTCCGACACCGGGCAGCAATCGAGCAGTTTGAGCGGCATCGCCACCGGCTTCGAGGCCATGACATCGGCCACCGTAATGGGATCGTGGAACTGCGCACCCGGATGGGTGCAGGCGTGCGCGCGCATCAGCACCGCGAATTCGGCGAGGTCTTCCTCGGTCACGCCGTAGTCGTGCATATAGCGGGTGGCGACCAGACCGTAATAGGCGGGAATGGTCGGACCCAGCGGCACCTCGTAATCGGGATGGCCGACCTGCGCCAGCGCCTGGATCGAGGCATCGCGGCTCTGCCCGGTGAGACGGTTCTCGCCGGCGACGACGAGCACGTTGCGCGCGACGCCGGCCTCGACCAGATGATGCGCGAGCATCGTCATCGCGAGCCCGGTGGCGCCGCCGACCTGGACGGCGTGGGCGTAGGACGGGCGGATGCCGAAATGCTCGGCGAAGACGGTGGCGAGCATGATGTGCGGCGACACCGTGGAATAGCCGCAGAGAATGCCGTCGATGTCGGCGCGCTCGAGCCCGGCATCGTCGAGCGCGGCTTGCGCCGCCTTGCTCATCAGGTCGAGCGAGGATGAGCCTTCGTGCTTACCGAAAGGCGTGAGGCCGACGCCGGTGATGAAGCTCATGGGCACACCTCTCTGTCGTCATTCCGGGGCGCGCCGTTAGGTGCGAGCCCGGAATCCATACTCCCGATGGTGGTTATGGATTCCGGGCTCGCGACTTCGTCGCGCCCCGGAATGACCGCTGAGAGAGTTGTCGCCATGTCTTCCCCTATTCTGGCGCCGCGCGCGTGACGCCGTCGCGGACCATGGCGGCGATCTCATCAGCGGAGTAGCCGATCTCGCGCAGAATCTCCGCGCCGTGCTCGTTGAGCCGCGGTGCCAGCCGGACCGGCTCGGCCTCAGTCTCAGACCAGTTCGCCGTCACCTTCATGCTGCGGATCGGGCCTTCGGTCGGATGATTGACCACCGGGAAAAATCCTGTCGCCTCGAGATGTTCGTCGTGCAAGACGCCCTGAAGGTCGTGCATCGGCATGACCGGCACGTCGGCCTTGGTGAGCAGGTCGATCCATTCCGCCGTGGTGCGCGTCTCGAAGATGCGGGCGAGTTCGGCGTAGACGACGTCAATATTGGCGGCGCGGCCGGCGAAGGTCGCGAACATCGGGTCGGCGCGGAGGTCGTCGCGACCCGTGGCCTTGAAGAAGTTCTCCCACTGCTTGTCGTTGTAGACGATGACGCTGAGATAGCCGTCCGAGGTCTTGTACGGCCTGCGGTCGCGCGAGAGGTGACGGGCATAGCCGCCCTTGTCGAGCGGCGGCTCGTAGGTGAGCCCGCCCATGTGGTCGCCCATGACGAAGCCGGCCATGGTCTCGAACATCGGGATATCAACACGCTGGCCGCGGCCGGTGCGGTCGCGATGCACGAGGCTGGCGCAGATCGCTCCGACAGCGGTGAGGCCGACGATGCGGTCGACCAGCGCGTTCGGCACGTAGCGCGGCACGCCGTCGCCGGTCTGCGCCATCAGTGCAGGCAGCGCGGTCGCGCCCTGGATCAGATCGTCATAGGCGGGCTTTGCGGCATAGGGCCCGTCCTGGCCGAAGCCGAACACGCCGGCATAGACCAGGCGCGGATTGATCTTGGAGACGACGTCGTAGCCGAGCTGAAGCCGCGCCATCGCCTGCGGGCGGACGTTGTAGACGAGCACGTCGGCGTCCTTCAGAAGCCGCAGCACGGCATCGCGGCCGTCGGGCTTCTTCAGGTCGAGGCAGATCGAGCGCTTGCTGCGGTTGGTGTTGAGGAACACCGGGCCCATGCCGGTGTGCCGCATCGGGCCGATCAGGCGGGTGACGTCGCCGTCGAGCGATTCCACCTTGATGACATCGGCCCCGTAGTCGCCGAGCATCTGGGTCGCATAGGGCCCCATCAGCACGGTGGTCATGTCGACGACCTTGATGCCCTTCAGCGGCCCCATCCGTTCGCTCCCGATTGCGCGGGCTCAGCTGGGCCCCGCGATTTCGGTCCAGCTAACGGCAGCGACGCCGCGCGCGCAAGGGCGGCCGGCGTATGGCTGCATGCGTGACGACGCGGCCGCTATTTCTTCTGGCGGGATTCGCGGATCTTGATGAGACGGTCGAGCTCGTCGTTCTGCTGGCTGATGCGGTCGGCAATCCGCGACTCGTTCTGCTCGCCCGAGGCGGCGGCGGCTTGCTCGATCAGCTGGCGGATATTGTCCTCGAGGATCGCGATGCGATCGTTGAGTGCGTCCATCGACAGCGAGTCTTCGTAGTCATTGCTCATGATGCTTTTCCGCAAATCACTCAGGAGCCGTAGGGTGGGCAAAGCGTAGCGTGCCCACCATGATCTAGCGCAAGGAAAGTGGTGGGCACGGCGCTTTTGCGCCTTTGCCCACCCTACGGGACTGAACCTACTTCAGCGGCTCCAGCACGGAGACGTAGTTGGCAACCGCCGCACCGCCCATGTTGAAGATGCCGCCGAGTTTTGCGTTCTTGAGCTGCATGCCCTCGGGCGCCTGTCCTGCGAGCTGCATCGCGGTCATCACGTGCATGGAGACGCCGGTGGCGCCGATCGGATGGCCCTTGGCCTTGAGGCCGCCGGACGGATTGACCGGAAGCTTGCCGTCCTTGAGGGTCCAGCCTTCCTTGATGGCGCGGGCGCCCTGCCCCTTCGGCGTCAGGCCCATCGCTTCGTATTCGATCAGCTCGGCGACGGTGAAGCAGTCATGGGTCTCGACGAAGGAGAGATCGGACAGCGTCACGCCGGCCTGCTCCAGCGCGCGCTGCCAGGCGACCGTGCAGCCCTCGAACGCGAGGATGTCGCGCTTGGACATCGGCAGGAAGTCCTGGGCATGCGCGGTGGCGCGGAAGCCGATCGACTTGCCCATGCCCTTGGCGGTCTCGGCATCGGCGAGCACCAGTGCGGCCGCGCCGTCGGAAACGAGCGAGCAGTCGGTGCGCTTCAGGGGGCCGGCGACGTAAGGGTTCTTCTCGCTCTCGGCGCGGCAGAAGTCGAAGCCAAAGTCCTTGCGCATCTGGGCGAAGGGGTTGGCGACGCCGTTCTTGTGGTTCTTGGCCGCGATCAGCGCCAGTGCATCGGACTGATCGCCGTATTTCTGGAAGTAGGAGCTGGCGATCTTGCCGAACACGCCGGCGAAGCCGCCGACGGTGTCGCCGTCCTCGGGCAGATAGGACGCCTTGAGCAGGTTCTTGCCGATCTCGGGGCCCGGCGTGCGCGTCATCTGCTCGACGCCGACGACCAGCACGATCTTGGCGGCACCTGCGGCGATCGCGCGCAGGCCCTGATGGACGGCTGCGGAGCCGGTCGCACAGGCGTTCTCGACGCGGGTGGCCGGCTTGAAGCGCAGCTTCGGGTCGGCCTGGAGCACCAGAGAGGCGGTAAAATCCTGCGCCGAGAAGCCGGCGTTGAAATGACCGAGCACGATCTCGTCGACATCGCCAGCCGAAATGCCGGCATCGGCCATCGCCTCATTGGCCACGCGGGTGACGAGGCTTTCGACGGTTTCGGTGTCGAACTTGCCGAACGGCGTATGGGCCCATCCGACGATGCTGGCGGTCATGGTCTCTTCTCCCTGGAGTCTCTGCCTGAGTTAAGTCTTAGCCCAGGGATGGCAAGACTTCACGCAGGTTTCAGGGCCTGGAGGGTGCGCTGGCAGATGGCAGTTATGCCGGCCCAGTTGCCGGCCTTGATCTCGGCGGTCGGGCAGAGCCAGGAACCGCCGACTGCGACCACATTGGGCTCGGCAAGCCAGGTCGCCGCATTGGCCTCGCCGACCCCGCCGGTCGGGCAGAACCGCACGTTCGGGAACGGGCCGCCCAGCGCCCGCAGGCCCTTGATGCCGCCGGCCTGCTCGGCGGGGAAGAATTTTGCGACGTCGAAGCCGTAGGACAGCGCCGTCATCAGCTCGGACGCCGTGGCAATGCCCGGCGCGAACGGCAGGGAGCTGTCGGCGGCGACCTTGAGGAGATCGGGGGTCAGGCCCGGACTGATGCCGAAGGCGACGCCGAGCTTCTCGACGCGGACGAAGTCGGCCGGCTTGAGGATCGTGCCGATACCGACGACCGCCTCGGGGACCTCGGACATCATCGCCCTCGCCGCCTCGATCGCGACGGGGGTGCGCATGGTCACCTCCAGCGTGCGGACGCCACCGGCCACCAGCGCTTTCGCCAGCGGCACGGCGTCCTGGATGCGCTCGATGGTGAGGACGGGAATGACGGTCGCGGCCTTGAACAGCGCGACGAGGTGGTTCTGTTGGGCGGTCGTGGTCATCTTGGCTTTCGTTTCACTTGGTCGCGTGTCACTTGGTCGCTTGACGCGTGGTCGCCGGCCGGTGCCGTTTCTTCGGCGGCATGGCATAGCCCGGAATGATGGCGCCGGCATAGCAGATCACGAGGCTGGCGAGCCGGTGGCCGGCCTGGGCCGCCTCGAGCGGATCGGCGCCGCCGAGCCGGGCGGCGATATAGGCCGCGGCAAAGCTGTCGCCGGCCGCCGTGGTATCAACGACGGGTTTTGTCATGGGTTCGGCGCGAACCTCGCTGGTTCCAGCGGGGAAGCGCAACAGGCTGACGGGTTCGGCGAGACGGAACACCAGCTCGGGCGTGGGGATGCGTGCCATCAGCTGCTCGTGGCTCTCGCCGGGATAGAGCGCCAGCAGATCCTCGGTCGAGGTCAGCACGATGTCGGCGGCCGCGAAGGCCGCGGCGAACACCTCGCGCGCGACATCGCGATCGGGCCATCCGCGCGCGCGGAAGTTCGTATCGAACACGAAACGGGTGCCGAGCAGGCGCGCGCGCTTGATCGCGGCGAACAGGCGCTCGCGTCCGGCCGCATCGTATATCGAGAGCGTGATCGCCGAGAGATAGACGATGTCGTAGCTCATCAGCGAGTTGAGCAGCTCGTCCGTCTCCGGCAGGCTCATCAGCTGGCGCGCGGCCGCGCTGTCGCGCCAGTGGAAGAACTGGCGCTCGCCCTTCGCGTCCGTCTGAATCATGTAGAGGCCGGGCAGCTTGCCCGGCAGCCGCACGACGCGCCGCGTGCCGATGCTCTCGGCATTCCAGGCCGCGACCATCTCATCGCTCAGCGCGTCGTCGCCGAGCGCGGTGAGGTAGTCGACCTTGACCTCGAGCCGCGCCAGATACACCGCCGTGTTGAGGGTGTCGCCGCCGAAGCCGCGCGAGTACAGGCCGCCGCCCTGCCCGGCCTGCCCAGTGGAATGTCCCCCCTGGGCCTGCCGGAGCTCGACCATGCATTCACCGATGCAAGCTACGCTCGCCATCGTCATATCCACGCTGTTCATCTGATAGCTCAGGCGACGAAGTTGCCGCCGAGCTCGTCTTCGATGTGGATGCGGATGATATCGTCGAACGTCTTCTCGGCCGTGGTGAAGCCGAGCTCGAGCGACCGCTTGGCGTTGAAGTTGCGCGGCCAGCCGCCGACGATGCCGACGATGAAGGGATCGGGCTCCCGCTTGATACGGGCTGCGACCTTGTCGCCGGCAACGCGCTTCAGGGCGGCGATCTGCTCGCCGACCGTGGCCGACAGGCCGGGCATGGTGATGTTGCGGCGCGGGCCGACGGTGGCGAGATCCATGGTGCCGGCGTGGAGCAGGAAGCCGACGGCGGAGCGCGGCGTGGCGTGCCAGTGGCGGACGTCCTCGGACACCGGCAGGACCACGTCTTTGCCGGCCAGCGGCTCGCGCAGGATGCTGGAGAAGAAGCCCGATGCCGCCTTGTTGGGCAGGCCGGGCCGGATGCAGATGGTCGGCAGGCGGATGCCGATGCCGTCGAGGAAGCCGCGGCGCGAATAATCAGCCAGCAGCAATTCGCCGATCGCCTTCTGGGTGCCGTAGCTGAGCAGCGGGGTGTGGAAGAACTCGTCGCCGATCGCGTCCGGGAACGGGGCGCCGAACACCGCGATCGAAGACGTGAACACCACGCGCGGCTTGTAGCCGCCGCCGACGAGGCGGATGGCGTCGAGCAGCATCCGCGTGCCGTCGAGGTTGATGCGGTAGCCCTTGTCGAAATCGAGCTCGGCCTCGCCCGAGACGATGGCGGCGAGATGGAAGATCACGTCCGGGCGGCCGGCGATCAGCTTCTCGGCCGCGCCCGGCACGGCGAAATCGCCCGACACGGTCTCGACGGGGAAACCGGCATTCTCCGGCTTCTTGGGCTCGACCACGTCGTGCATGGTCAATTTCGTGATCTCGCTCTTGCCGAGCCGGCCGTCGCGCAGCAGCCGTTCACAGAATTTGCGGCCGACCATGCCGGCGGCGCCCAGAACCAGAATGTGCAAGAGCCTACTCCTTCTTATTGGCCGGAACGCGCCGCCCTTGGTCTACTGGCGCGATCTCAGGCAGGCCCCGCGATCATTCCTTCACGGCGCCGGTCATTGCCGACACATAGTACTCTACGAAGAAGGAATAAAGGATAACTACGGGGACCGAACCGGTCAGGGCCGCGGCCATCAGCGCGCCCCAATGGTAGACGTCGCCGTTGACGAGCTCGGTGATGGCACCAACCGGGATGGTCTTGTTCTCCGACGAGGAGATGAAGGTCAGCGCGTAGATGAACTCGTTCCAGGACAACGTGAAGGCGAAGATGCCGGCCGAGATCACCCCCGGCAGCGACAGCGGCAGCGTGATCTTGATCAGGATCTGGAGCCGCGTCGCCCCGTCGATCAGGGCGCATTCCTCCAGCTCATAGGGGATGGTGCGGAAATAGCCCATCAGCAGCCAGGTGCAGAACGGGATCAGGAAGGTCGGATAGGTCAGGATCAGCGCCAGATTGCCGTCGAACAGGCCGAGCTGGAACACGATCGCCGCCAGCGGAATGAACAGGATCGAGGGCGGCACGAGATAGCCGAGGAAGATCGCGAGGCCCACATAGCGCGACCCCTTGTAGCGCAGGCGCTCGATCGCATAGGCGGCGCAGACGCTGGCAAAAAGCGAGATGAAGGTGGAGGACACCGAGACGATCACGGTGTTCCACATCCAGAGCGGGTAGTCGGTGTCGAAGAACAGCTTCTTGATGTGCTCCAGCGTCGGGTTCACGATCCAGAACGGATTGTACTTCTCGTAATCGTACATCTCCGCGTCCGGCTTGAACGTCGCGACCGCCATCCAGTAGAAGGGGAACAGCAGGAAGAAGATGATCAGGCCGAGCGGAAGATAGACGCGCAAGAACTTCCGCGGGAAGCTCTCGAGATAGTCCATTCCGACGCTTTGGTCGTCTGCGGTGCTCATGGTCAGTCCCTCCCGCCCTGCTGCCAGCGGGAGCGCTGAAGCCCGAAGAAGCTGAGCAGGATCGCCGCGACCAGGAACGGAATCATCGCGTTCGAGATCGCCGCGCCCTCGCCGAGATTGCCGCCGGTGATGGCGCGCTGGAACGACAGCGTCGCCATCAGATGCGTGGCATTGATCGGCCCGCCCCGCGTGATGGTGTAGATCAGCTGGAAGTCGGTGAACGTCATCAGCACCGAGAACGTCATCACCACCGCGATGATCGGCGACAGCATCGGCAGCGTGATGTGGCGGAAGCGCTGCATGTTGGTGGCGCCATCGAGATTGGCGGCCTCATAGAGCGAGGGTGAAATCGTCTGCAATCCCGCCAGCAGCGTGATCGCCACGAAGGGTACGCCGCGCCAGATGTTGGCGGCGACGACCGACCAGCGCGCGTTCCAGGGATCGCCCAGGAAGTCGATGTAGCGCGTGATCAGGCCGGCCTTGATCAGTACCCACGAGATGATCGAGAACTGGCTGTCATAGATCCACCAGAAGGCGATCGCCGAGAGCACCGTCGGCACCACGAAGGGCAGCAGCACGATGGCACGGACCATCGACTTGAACGGCAGCCGCTCGTTGAGCAGCAGTGCGAGATAAAGCCCGATCGCGAATTTCACGACGCTGGCGGCCACCGTGTAGAAAATGGTGTTGAAGACCGAGAGCCAGAACACCGAGTCCTTCGACAGCGAGACGAAGTTCTGGAAGCCGATGAAGCGCCCGGCCCCGCCGATCTTGGTGTCGGTCATGCCGAGCCAGAAACCCAGCGCCAGCGGATAAGCCAGAAACAGGATCAGAATCGCGATGGCCGGCACCATGAACATCGCGCCGAGAAAATTCCGACTCTCGAATGCTCTGGTCCACATACTGCTGCGCTTGACCTGCGCGGCAACGGGCTCGGCCATAACTGCCATGTCGGATTCCCCTTGGACGAACAGTCACGGCGTCCGGCGAACCGGACGCCGCGCAGATTGGAGCTGATCAGACCTGGTAGTAGCGCTTGGCGCGCTCGGCAGCGCGCGCGGCCGCCTGCTTCGGCGTCACGGAGCCCGAGGCCGCCTCGGCGAACATGTCGACGACGACGAAGTCGCCCATGACCGCGGCGGAGGCGTAACCGAGATCGCCGGCATAGCCGTTGTCGCGGCAGCGCTTCAGGCAGTCGCGGTACGGCGTGATCTTCGGGTCCGACGTCCACACCGGGTTGTCATTGTAGGCCGGCAGCGGCGGCGACACGTAGCCGTTGGAAGAGACCTCCCAGGCGTCGTAGTTCGCCTTGTCCATCATGAACTTGATGTATTCCTTGACCGCCTTCGGGTACTTCGAGTGCTTGTAGCCGTAATAGACGAGCACGTTCTGCTGCTCGGTCGACACACCCACGGGGCCGATCGGCATCGGCGCGTGGTTCATGTCCTTGGCGATTTCCTGCTGCTTCGGATCGGTGGAGTTCTTTCCGACGGTCCAGATCGAGATGCCGTTCAGCGTCAGGCTGAGCTCGCCGTTCAGGAACGCCTTGTTGTTGTTCGAGTCGTTCCACGACAGCACGCCGGGGATGAAGGTCTCGTAGAGCTGCTTGACGTATTCGAGCGCGGCGATCGTCTCGGGCGAGTCGATCACGACCTCGTTCTTGTCGCTGACGACCTTGCCGCCGAATGCCCAGAGCGCCCACTGGCACCAGCCGTTGGCATCGCCCGTGGCGTGGCCAAGCGCGAAGCCGGCCGGCGTGTTGTTCTTCTTCAGGGCCTGGCACAGCTTGAGGAAACCGGCGGTGTCCTTGGGGAATTCATCGAAGCCCGCGGCCTTCACGTGGCTGATGCGGTAGTTCAGGCAGCCGCCGGTCGCGCCTTGCGGAATGGCGATCCAGCTGTTGCCCTTCTTGCCGTAGCGTTCGGCCACCGGATACCAACCGCCATATTGCGCGCCGAGATAGTCGGCGACGTCAGTCATGTCGATCAGCTTTTCCGGGAATTTGTGGGGATCGTCGAGCGTGCCGATGATCAGGTCGGGACCGGCGCCGACATTGGCGGCGACCGCCGC
>NZ_AKIY01000072.1 GCF_000282615.1 Bradyrhizobium sp. YR681
CGCGGCGCCGGCAGCCGCGCCCGCCGTCATCGTGCTTCGCCCGCTGCGGCCGCGCGAAGAATTATTCATCGTGCGCTCGGCCTGCGGCGCCGACATCCGCACGCTCTGCGCCGGTGTCGCGCCGGGCGGCGGCCGCATCGTGCAATGCATCGCCGGCAATGCCGCCTCGCTCTCGCCCGCCTGCAAGGACGTGCTCGCCCCGTTCGCGGCACGATAGGGCGGCGTGCGTGACGCGCCAGGGCGCGCGACAACGATTCACGGCGTGCGCGATTTTCGCACGCCGTCAGCGACAAGACCTTTGCCGATATCCGATTTCAATCACGACAAGACCGGGAGAAGGACATGCGTTCATTGCTGCTCATCGCTTCTGCACTCCTCGCCTTCGGGGCGACCATGACGTTCGAGGCCACCGATGCCAATGCGGTGGTCTGCGCCCGCGGCGTCTACCGCGCCGGTTGCGCCGGGCCGAATGCGGCCGTCGTGGTCCGCAAGCCGGTTCCGGTGGTCCGCTGCACCAGGGTGCTGGTGAACGGGGTCTACGTGAAGCGCTGCGTCTGACCCCGGGTGGTCAACCGGGCGCGCTTTGGCTATGATTCGCATCCGACGGTTTCGGACACACGCAAAACGGGTGTCCGGACGTGAGCTTCGGCGCGCCTCGCTTCATCGATAATTCCGCTGGCGCGGGCGACCGGGGCGCATTAGTCTACCCTTAGATAGTAAGTATACTGTCAATTAGGGAGGCGGAATTTGCGGATCGCCGTGATTGGCGGGGGGCCCGGTGGGCTCTACTTCGCCTATCTCTGGAAGAAGCGTCACCCCGAGGATCAAGTCGACCTGTTCGAACAGAACCCGGCCGACGCGACCTGGGGCTTTGGCGTGGTGTTTTCCGACCAGGCCCTGGAGTTTCTGCGCGCCGACGACCCCGAGACGGTCGATGCGATCGCGCCGCACATGGAGAGCTGGGAGAACATCACGCTGAACCTGCATGGCGATCACGTCGCCATCGACGGTGTCGGCTTCTCCTCGATCGGACGGCTCGAGCTGTTGCAGTTCCTCCAGCAGCGCGCGCTCGATGTCGGCGTCACGCCACGCTTCGACACCCAGATTCACGGGATCGACCAGCTGGGCGGCTACGATCTGATCGTCGCCGCCGACGGGCTGAACTCGCTGGTGCGCCGCGCCTATGAGGGCGATTTCGGCACCTCGCTGTCCTATTCCTCCAACAAATTCGTCTGGTACGGGACCTCGAAGCGCTTCGACACGCTGTCGCAGACCTTCGTGAAGACCGATCGCGGTGCCTTCAACGCCCATCACTACCGTTATTCGCCGACCATGAGCACCTTCCTGGTCGAATGCGATCACGCGACGTGGCAGGCCTATGGCTTTGCCTACAAGGACGTCGAGCAGTCCAAGGGCGTCTGCGAGGAGGTGTTCGCCGACACGCTCGGCGGCCATTGCCTCGTCTCCAACAAATCGGTCTGGCGCAACTTTCCCTGGGTCTGGAACGAGCATTGGTCGTTCAAGAACATGGTGCTGATCGGCGACGCCCTGCATTCGGCGCATTTCTCGATCGGCTCGGGCACGCGGCTCGCGATCGAGGATGCGATCGCGCTGGTCAAGGCGCTGGAATCGGATGCGCACCTGACGACCGCGCTGCATCGCTACCAGGCCGCGCGAAAGCCCGTGGTGCAGAAGCTCGTCAACGCCGCACGCACGAGCGCGTTCTGGTACGAGCATTTTGCCCAGCACATGCAGCTCGACCTGATGGATTTCGCCTACAGCTACATCACCCGCTCCGGCCGCATCGACGATTCCCGCCTGCGCCATATGTCGCCGGCCTTCATGGCGCGCTACGAGGCCGACAGGAACGGCGGGGATGCCGACGGCGAGGCGACGGCATGAGCAACGAGATTCGCGACCAGGTGCCTGCGGACAGCCCGGGCGCCCGCGAGATCGGCTTTGCCGTTCCGCAAGTCTACAACGCCGGCCGCGTGCTGTTCGACAATCTCGGCAAGGGATACGGCGACAGGCTCGCGCTGATCGGGCCGGCGGGCACGCGCAGCTATGCCGAGCTTTGTGCGGAGGCCTGCCGCTGGGGTAACGGCCTTGTCTCGCTCGGCCTGAAACGCGGCGACCGCGTGCTGCTGTTCCTCGACGACACCCCGGCCTACCCCGCCGCCTTCTTCGGCGCGGTGCGCGCCGGCTTCGTGCCGCTGCTCATCAACACGCTGACGCCGCCGGATCTGCTGCAATTCTATCTGGCCGATTCCGGCGCAAGTGTCGCGGTGGCCGAATCCGAGTTTTGCGCGCGCTTCAATGCGGAGGCCTGCAAGGACACGAAGCTGCGCACGCTGATCGTCGTCAATGGCGAGGTCGGCGATCACGCCGCGCCGACGGCAGTCGGGGCGACAGGCTGGCTCGCGCGATTCCCGACGGAGCTGGCGGAAGCCGATACGCAGCGCGACGAGATGGCGTTCTGGATGTACTCCTCCGGATCGACTGGCCGGCCCAAGGGCATCGTGCATCTCCAGCACGACATGGCCTATAGCGAGGCTGCCTTCGCGCAGAACGTGCTGAAGCTGACGCCTGACGATATCTGCTTCTCGGTGCCGAAGATCTTCTTCGCCTATGGCTTCGGCAATTCCGTCACCTTCCCGTTTTCGGCCGGCGCGGCGACGCTGCTGCTGCCGGGTCAGCCGAAGCCGGCTTCGATCTTTGCGGCGATCGAGCAATACGAGCCGACGGTCTTCTTCGGCCTGCCGACGCTCTACACCTCGCTGACCAGGGCTGACGGCGCGAACCAGACGAACTTCTCGTCATTGCGCATGGCGCTCTCCGCCGCCGAGGTGCTTTCGGCCGAGGTCTTCAACGGCTGGAAGACGCTCACGGGTCTCGAAATCGTCGAGGGCCTCGGCTCGACCGAGGTGCTGCACATCTACCTCTCAAACCGGCCCGAGCAGAAAAAACTCGGCGCCGCCGGCCTGCGCGTGCCCGGCTACGAGGTCGCGCTGCGCGACAAGGAGGGCCGCGAGGTCGGCGACAACGAGGAAGGCATTTTGTGGGTGCGCGGCGATTCCAACACGCCGCTGTACTGGAACCGGCCGGACAAGTCCGCCGAGACCATTCGCGAGGGCGGCTGGATCTACACCGGCGACCGCTTCGTTCGCGATGCCGAGGGTTTTCATTTCTTCCGTGGCCGCGCCGACGATCTCATCAAGATCTCCGGGCAATGGGTCTATCCACTCGAGGTCGAGCTGTGCCTTGCCGACCACCCCGACATCCGCGAATGTGCGGTGTTCGCCGCCGAGCTGCCGGACCGGCGCATGACGCTGAAGGCCGTGGTGGTGATGAACAATCGCGCCACGAACCAGAGCGAGGCGACGCGGCGGCTGCAGGATTACGTCAAGGGCAAGCTCTTGCCGTACAAATATCCGCGCGAGGTGATCTTCATCGACGAGCTGCCGAAGACCGGCACGGGGAAGATCGACCGGCAGGCGTTGCTCAGGATGTAGCAATCCCAAACTCGCTGGTCATCGCCCGCGAAGGCGGGCGATCCAGTATTCCAGAGGCGACTGTGATTGAGCCGAAAGGCCGCGGCGTACTGGATTCCCGCCTTCGCGGGGAATGACACCATTATTGCTGAAGCAGCGTCTTACTCACTCGCCCCCTCACCCACCCTTGCCCAGATGCTCCAGCGCATCCTCCGCCCGCAGCGGCACGCGCGAGGCCTCGTTGTTGAGATCGACGAGCTGCGTCATCAGCCCCAACAACGCCTTGCGGTCGGCCGGCTTGAGCGGCTCCAGCATCCGCGCCTGGGCGCGTTCGACGGCGGGAATGATCTCGCGCAGGATCGCGGCACCTGATTTCGTCAAATAGAGCAGCTTGATCCGCTTGTCCTCGGGCGCCGGCTTGCGCTCGACAAAATCCTTGGCCTGTAGCCGCTCGATCACGCTGCCGAGCGTGGAGCGGTCGAACGCGATCACCGCCGACAGCCGCGTCGCGTCGATGCCGGGATGGGTGTGGATCGCGATCAGGGCCGCATATTGCACCGGGGTCAGGTCGAACGCCTTGCATTCCTCCATGAAGATCGAGACCGCGATCTGCTGCATGCGCCGGAACAGATAGCCCGGCGCGGCATAGACGGCGTCGATCGTGATCGGGGCAGGCTTACTCGGCATCGGGCTGCTTCTCCGGCGCGGCGTTGGCGAAGGCCGGCAGCGCCTTTGCCGCGGCCTCCGCCTTCAGCAGGCGCGGATAGGCGGCGACATCGACGCTGAAGCGGCGTGCATTGGCGAGTTGCGGCACCAAGCAGAGATCGGCAAGCGTCGGCGCATCGCCAAAGCAGAACGCACCCGGCTCGTCCCTGATCAGCGTCTCGCAGGCCGACAGCCCCTCGCGATTGACCCAGGCCGCCCAGTCCTGAACCTTGTCCTCGGCAAGGCCGAGTTCGCGCAATCGCGCCAGCACCTTCAAATTCTGCACCGGATGGGTGTCGCAGGCGATCGCGAGCGCGAACGCCCTCACCCTGGCGCGGCGCAGCGGATCCTTCGGCAGAAGCGCCGGATCGGGGTGGGTCTCGTCGAGCCATTCGATGATGGCGACCGATTGGGTCAGCACCGCACCCGCATCGCTTTCAAGCGTCGGCACCAGGCCTTGCGGGTTGATGGCAAGGTAAGCGGGCGCGCATTGCTCGCCCTTGCGAAGATGATGCGGCAGATGCTCGGCGCCGAGGCCCTTGAGGTTCAGCGCGATCCGCACCCGGTAGGCGGCGCTGGAGCGGAAATAGCCATGCAGCTTCATCGGAACCCTCCCGTGAATTTTCTCGTTACTTAGCAATCCTGGCTGCCATTGACGCTACAAAGATTGTCAGTATGCTGTCAATCTACAGAAAAACGACGGGAGCCGCGCCATGGAAGCCGTGACCAAGACGCCGGAACGCGAGGCGTTCTACAAGAAGATCGACGGCGAAAATCTCACCGCGCTGTGGACGGTGATGGGCGACCTGATCACGCCGGAGCCGAGGAGCGCCTGCCGGCCGCACCTCTGGAAGTTCGACACCATCCGCGACTACATGACGGAAGCCGGCAAGCTGATCACCGCCAAGGAAGCCGAGCGGCGCGTGCTGGTGCTGGAAAATCCCGGCCTCCGCGGCCAGTCGAAAATCACCACCTCGCTCTATGCCGGCGTGCAGATGGTGGTGCCCGGCGACGTCGCGCCCGCCCACCGGCACAGCCAATCGGCGCTGCGGTTCGTGCTTGAGGGCAAGGGCGCCCACACCGCGGTGGACGGCGAGCGCACCGCCATGGAGCCCGGCGACTTCATCATCACGCCGTCGATGACCTGGCACGATCATTCCAACGAGACCGACGAGCCGATGTTCTGGCTCGACGGGCTCGACATTCCGCTGGTGCAGTTCTTCGACTGCTCCTTTGCGGAAGGCTCGAAAGAGGACCAGCAGAAGATCACGCGGCCGGCCGGCGACAGCTTTGCGCGCTACGGCCACAATCTGCTGCCGGTCGATGTGAAGCGGAGCTCGAAGACCTCGCCGATCTTCAGCTATCCCTATGCGCACACGCGCGAAGCGCTGGAAAAGGCGAGAACGAGCCAGGAGTGGGACGCCTGCCACGGGCTGAAGCTGAAGTTCAGCAACCCCGAGACCGGCGATTTCGCGATGCCGACCATCGGCACCTTCATCCAGCTGCTGCCCAAGGGTTTCAAGACCGCGCGCTACCGCGCGACCGATGCGACGGTGTTCTGTCCGATCGAGGGCCGTGGCCGCAGCCGGATCGGCGATGCCGTGTTCGAGTGGGGTCCGCGCGATCTCTTCGTGGTGCCGAGCTGGCAATGGGTGACGCACGAGGCGGATGAGGATGCCGTGCTGTTCAGCTTCTCGGACCG
Source organism: Bradyrhizobium sp. YR681 (assembly GCF_000282615.1). Lineage (GTDB taxonomy): Bacteria > Pseudomonadota > Alphaproteobacteria > Rhizobiales > Xanthobacteraceae > Bradyrhizobium. The sequence goes on from NZ_AKIY01000072.1 coordinate 5,899, forward strand.
GCCGGTGCAGCAGAAGCTGGATCTGTTCCGGGAGGATCGCGGGAACGCGTGAAGATCTCGGAACGCGTGACGGTCTCGTAGGGTGGGCAAAGGCGCGAAGCGCCGTGCCCACGTCTTCTAGATGGTGGGCACGCTTACGCTTTGCCCACCCTACGGCCGCGGTCATTGCCGCTACCGCCAGTGCAGCAACCGCGTCTCCAGCCAGCCGATCACCTTGCCCACCGCCAGCCCGAACACCGACAGGATCACCACGCCCGCGAGCAGCTGATCGGTCTGCATCAGATTGCCGGCCTGAAGCACGAACGCGCCGATGCCATACTGTGCGCCGATCATCTCGGCGCTGACGACGAGCAGCAGTGCCACCGACGCGGTGATGCGGAAGCCGGCGAGAATGGCGGGCAGCGCGCCGGGCCAGATCACCTTGCGCACGATGGTGACGAACGGCACGTTGAAGCTCTGCGCCATGCGGATGAGGTTGCGCGGCACGGCATCGACGCCGCTATAGACCGAGATCGCGGTCGAGAAGAACACCCCGAGCGCAATGGTCGCGATCTTCGGCTCTTCGCCGATGCCGAGCCAGAGGATCAACAGCGGCAGCAGCGCGATCTTCGGGATCGGGAACAGCGCCGAAATGAAGGTGATGCCGACGCTGCGCGCCAGCCGCGACAGGCCGATGGCGAAACCGACCGCGACGCCGGCCGCCGTTCCCAGCACCCAGCCAACGCCGATGCGCAGGATCGAGGCCGACAGATGCTGCCAGAGCGCGCCTGACATCGCGAGATCGTAGATCGCGCGCACGATCGCCAACGGTGCGGGCAGGAACAGCGGATTGACGAGGCCGGCGCTACCGGCGGCCTGCCAGATCGCGATGACGAGGGCGAGTGCGATCCAGCCGCCAAAGCGGCTCGACGCAGGCACGAAGCCGGCACCGCGGAAGCGGACGCGCCGCGTCGTCTCGTCCTTCGCAGGCGTCCCGGCACGATCAAGCATGCTGGACCTCGCGCTCGGCGTCGATCGCCTCGTTGCGGATCAGCGACCAGATCTGGTTCTGAAGCGCGAGCAGCCGTTCACGCGCAGCGATTTCGCCCCGCTCCGTGCGCGTCATCGGCACGGTCACGACCTCGCGAATGCGGCCGGGACGGCGCGACAGCACGACGATGCGGTCGGCAAGACGCGCGGCCTCCTCGAGATTGTGGGTGACGTAGACCGCGCCCATGCCGCCGTCGGCGAGCAGGCGGACGAAATCCTCCATCAGCAGCTCGCGGGTCTGGGAATCCAGCGCCGACAGCGGCTCGTCCATCAGCAGGATCGCGGGGCGGACTGCCAGCGCGCGCGAAATGCCGACGCGCTGGCGCATGCCGCCGGACAGCTGCTTCGGATAGGTTTTGCGAAAATCGGTCAGGCCGGTGCGGCGCAAGGCATCCTCGACCTGTGCGCGGCGCTGTGCGGCCGAGAGTTTTGTGTGCAGCAGCGGGAATTCGACGTTCTCTTCCACCGTCGCCCAGGGCAGCAGCGCAAAATCCTGGAACACGAAGGTGAGCGGATTGAGGCTGTCCGCCGGCGGCGCGCCGCGCAACTCGGGCGCACCCGACGTCGGCTGCAACAGCCCGCCGAGGATGGACAGCAGCGTGCTCTTGCCGCAGCCGGACGGACCGACGATCGCCACCACCTCGCCGGCGCTGACGGCGAAGGAGACATCGTCGAGCACCGCGAGATCGCCGAAGCGGTGGGAGATGTGGTTGGCGATCAGGTCCATCTCACGGCCTATATCGTGATCCGTCACCCTGAGGTGCCGGAGCCTTGCGGCGCAATTGCGCCGCTGGGCGGAGGCCTCGAAGGGCGACGGCCCCGCTGCCTCCGGGCCGTGCATCCTTCGAGGCTCGCTTCGCGAGCACCTCAGGATGACGGAGATTGGTAAGCGCCTGGGGCATCAATCCGCCTTCACAAAGTCCTTCGCGATGATCGCGTTCGCGTCAAAGCCCTTGTCCGCGAATCCCTGCTCCTGGAGCCATTTGATCTGGTTGTCGACGTTCTTGATGTCGAGCCTGCCCTCGGGATCGATATAGGCGCAATTGCCGACCACCTGCTCGACCGGCAGATTGGTGTACTTCGCAATGATCTCCAGCAGCGGCTTGGTCTGCGCGTTGATCGGCGCCACGCCGTCCTTCATCGAAGCGAGGACGACGTCGTGATATTCGCGGTCGGCCTTCGCCAGCACGCCGAGGAATTTCGTCACCAGCGCCTTGTTGGTCAGTGTCTTCGGCGATGCGAACACCGCGCCCAGCTGCCAGGGCGTCTCGTCGCCGACCCAGCCCAGAAACTTCGCGCCGCCCTCGTCCATCAGCTTTCGCGCGGTGGAGATCGGCAGCAGCGCCGCATCGACCGTCTCGCCCTTGAGCGCGGCTGCCGCGTTCGACAGCGATTGCAGCGGCACGATCTTCACGTCCGCAAGCTTGAAACCGTATTTGTCGGCGAGCAGGCCGAGCGAATAGTGGAAGGATGATCCGACCTGCGTCACCGCCACGCGCTTGCCCGCGAGGTCCTTCGGCGTCTTCAGCCCGGCCGCATACGCATTGTTGCTGGCGAAATAGCCGATCAGGGGATAGCCGGCCTTCTCGCGGCTCATGCCGCCGATCACTTTCAGCACGCCCTTGCCGGCGAGATTGTACAGGCCTGCGGTGAAAGCGGTGACGCCGAAATCGATGTCGCCCGAGGTCGTGGCGACCGCGATCGGCTGCGCCGCGTCGAAGAATTTCAGCTCGACGTCGAGGCCGGCCTCGCGGAAATAGCCCTTGTCCTGCGCGATGAAGACAGGTGCGGAGGACGACAGGCGGAGCACGCCGATCCTGGCCTTCAGCGCATCCTCGGCCCGGGCCGTGCCCATCGCCATGATCGCCATCAGGCCCGCAAGTGCGAGCCGCGCAATCCCGATCATCCCGTTTCCTCCGCCGTCGTTGTTTTGCAGCCCGTCAAAGCCCCTCGGGCACCGCCTGGTCCCGCCCGGTGAAGGCGCCCTGTTGTTTCAACGTTTCCTGCAACTTTTCAATGGGGATTTCGCGGGGGATCCGGTTTCCGGAGAGCGCCAGCGCGGCGGCGGAACCGGCCGCCTCACCCATCACGAAACAGGCACCGGACACCCGCGCCGCCGACTGGCCCTCATGGGTCATCGAGGCGCAGCGGCCGGCGACCAGGAGATTGTCGACGCCTTCGGGCACCAGCATCCGGTACGGCAGCTCGTTATAGCCGCGCGATTCCGGGATCGGCGGGAAGGTGAAGACGACGTCGCCGGGAACATGAGCTTCGATCGGCCAGCCGTTGACGCCGATGGAATCCTCGAACGAGGCGCAGCCAAGCACGTCTTCGCCGCTGAGCTGGTAGCCGCCCGTGATGCGGCGGGTCTCGCGGATGCCGAGCTGCGGCGGCAGATCGACGATGTAGGCCTTCTCGAACCCCGGCACCGTGCTGCGCAGGAATTCGAACGCCGCGAGCGCCTGCTTGCGGCCCTCGATTTCGCCGCGGGTGAGATCATCAGGCTCGATGCCGCTGATGGCGTGGCCGTCCGCACGCGCGACTTGCGTGAAATTCACCCGCCATTCGATGCCGGACTTCTGCGGTCGCACGATCGCGCTCTTGCGCGGGAATGTGTGGGTGCCGGCCGCGAGCGCCTTTTCCATCAATTGCGGAATGGTTCGCCAGGCATCACCGGCCTTGTCAGGGTCGATGTTGTTGAGACGGAGCATCATCGACGGATACATGGGATGGCCGTGTTCGTCGCCGAACTCGAATGGTGCCCCGGCCCAGACCGCGAGGTCGCCGTCGCCGGAGCAATCGATGAAAATCTCCGATCGCACCGCCTGCCGGCCGGCCTTGGTCTCGACCAGCAGCGCGTCGATGCGGCTGTTATCGCCCATCACCACGCCGGCGCCGAGCGCATGGAAAAGGATGTTGACCTTGTGGCTGGCGAGCAATTGGTCGGCCGCGATCTTGTACGCCGCGGTATCATAGGCCTGCGCAAACACCTTGCCCAATATCAGATGCGGTGTGTTGAGGCCGTTGAGGAGGTCGATCCGCGCCAGTAGCTCGGACGCCATGCCCTGTACCAACCGGCGAGCCTCGCCGTAGACATTGCCGTGCAGGCCGCAGAAATTGGTGACGCCCGCGGCGGTGCCCATGCCGCCGAGGAAGCCGTAACGCTCGATCAGCAGCGTCTTCCGCCCCGCCCGTGCAGCAGACGCCGCCGCGGTAATGCCGGCCGGACCGCCGCCGAGCACGACGACTTCATATTCGCCGTAGATCGGCACCTGGCGTGCTGGTTCTGCGATCGTCGTGGCCCGCATGGCGCGTCCTATCCCTGAAATCCTTGATTGCGACCGACTATGAATTAACGCGAGCCGGGCTACAATCCACCAAAATACGGGATCAGCTTTCTCGAATCGTGAAAGGTTGGGATGGACATCCTCGTGAACCTTCAGGCGTTCCTCGCCACTGCGGATGCGGCTGGTTTCTCCGCCGCCGCGCGAAAACTCGGCGTCTCGACCTCGGTGGTCGCCAAACGCGTCACGCAACTGGAGGCACGGATCGGCACGCCGCTGTTTCACCGCTCGACCCGGCAATTGCGGCTGACCGACGCCGGCCAGCGTTACGTGCATCGCGCCCGCGGCGTCGTGACCGATGCCACCGACCTGCTCTCGCGCATGGGCGAGAAGGGCCACGATCTCGTCGATCATCTGCGCATCAAGGCGCCGACCTCGCTGACGGTGGCGCGGCTCGCCGACGCCTTCAGCGCGTTCCAGACCCAGAACCCGCGGCTCAAGCTCGAGATCGTGCTGATCGACCGCCCGGTCGATCCCGTCACCGAGGGTTTTGACATCGCCATCGGCGCCTTCCCGCACTCCTTCGGCGGCGTGGTCGACGAACCGCTCTGCGTGCTGAAGCGGCTGCTCTGCGCTTCACCGGCCTATTTGAAGAAGCACGGCACGCCGAAGCATCCGCGCGACCTCGTCGAGCATCGCTGCCTCAGTTTTCTGCCGACCGGGCCGGAATGGATTTTTGACGGCCCGCGCGGCCGCATCAGCATCCAGGTCAGTCCGCTGCTCTCCTCCAACGAAGGACATGTGCTGGCGCGCAGCGCCATCGCCGGCAACGGCATCGTGCTGATATCGGACTACCTCGTCGCGGATGCCTTGCGCGACGGTACGCTCAAGCCGGTGCTGCGCGACTTTCCGGTTCCGGAATTGTGGGTGAAGGCCGCGATACCCGAGCGGCGGCGCAATGCGGCTGCGGTGCAGGCGCTGCTCGCCCTGCTCAAGAGGTCGCTCGCATCGTCGCTTTAGAAGGCCCGTAGCCCGGATGCAGCGAAGCGTAATCCGGGATTCATGCCACGCTGGCGGTCCGACGATGCGGTTGGTCTGTCCCGGATTGCGCTTCGCTCCATCCGGGCTACGAGCTGTTTTCGGAAGTTGCAAATTCGGCAGGACGACGACGCTGTCTATCGCAGCATCAACAACATCTGCCGGGGCTGCTGAGCGGCTCGCGCTCAGCCTTTGCCGCCGCCCCAATTGCCCGCCCGCTTCTCGGCGAACGAGGCCAGCCCCTCCGCCGCCTCCGCGCTCTGGCGCTTGACCGAATGCAGGTGCACGAGCCGCTTGTAAGCGGCATCGTCCACCGCCATGCCGCCGAACGAGCTCTCCAGCGCGAGCCGCTTGGTCTCGGCCATCGCCTCCGGCCCGTTGGCGAGCAGCTGCTCGACCACCTTGGCCCCTGCGGCTTCGAGGTCGGCGAGCGGCACCACCTCGTGCACGAGGCCAATGCGGCGAGCGTCCTCGGCGCCAAAGCGTTCGCCGGTCAGCGCGTAGCGGCGGACCTGCCGTACGCCGATGGCGTCGCAAAGCTGCGGGATGATGATCGCCGCCGTCAGGCCCCAGCGCACCTCCGTGATCGAGAACAGGGCGTTGTCCGCGGCGATCACGACATCGCAGCCCGCGATGACGCCGGTGCCGCCGCCGAAGCAGCCACCCTGCACCAGCGCGACGGTCGGAATCGGCAGCGTGTTGAGCCGCTGCACGGCCTCGAAGGTCGCACGCGACGCCGCCTCGTTCGCCTCGGCCGATTGCGGCCGCACGCCGTTGATCCATTTGAGGTCGGCGCCGGCCTGGAAATGCTTGCCGTTGCCCCTGAGCACGACGACGCGCAGGTTCGGCTTGCTGCCGAGATCGTCCATGGCCGCCAGCACGCCCGCGATCAGCGCGCCGTCATAGGCGTTGTTCACGTCCGGGCGGTTCAACGTGAGGGTCGCAACCCCACGTTCATCAAGGGTCCACAGGACGGGGCTGGCAGTCATCGGCGATCCCTCCGGTCGTTTGCTTTGCGCGCACTATGGCCGAGGCCACGCGTCTCGATCCATATCTTTCCAGCGTAGGGCAGCCGCGTCCATCGCATGGCGGCTTGTGTCATGCTGCTATCGGGCGGCATCAAGGGATCAGGAACGGGACATCTATGCGCATCTGCATTTTCGGCGCGGGCGCCGTCGGAAGCCACATCGCGGTCAGGCTGGCGCGCGCCGGTCATGACGTCAGTTGCGTGATGCGGGGGGCGCATCTGGAGGCGGTGCGCGCGGGTGGCCTGAAGCTGCGCGTCGGCGATTCCGAGGTTACCGCGAAGGTCAACGCCTCGGGCGATCCGGCGCAGCTCGGCCCGCAGGACGTCGTGATCTCAACCTTGAAGGCGACCGCGCTGACCGGGCTGGTCTCCAGCCTCAAGCCGCTGCTCCAGGACGACACCGCCATCGTGTTCGCGCAGAACGGCATTCCCTGGTGGTACGGCATCGGCCTGCCGCCGCGGCACCCTGCCCCGCCCGACATTTCCTTCCTCGATCCCGGCGGGCGCCTGCGCGCCTGCATTCCGAAAGAGCGGATCATCGGCGGCGTCATCTTCTCCTCCAACGAGGTGACCGCGCCCGGCGTGGTGCAGAACCTGACCCCCGACCGCAACCGCCTGCTGATCGGCGAATGTGACGATCGCAATTGCGAGCGCATCACCAGGCTGCGCGGTGTCTTCAACGACGCACGGCTGGAATCGCCGCCGGTGGCCGATATCCGTGAGGCGATCTGGTCAAAGCTGCTGACCAACATGTCGCTGTCGGTGCTGTGCCTGCTGACCGGCCAGACCGCGCGCGGCGTGCGCGACGATCCCGCTTTCACCGAGGTCATCCCGCGCATGCTGAACGAGGCCAACGACATCGCCCAGCACTTCATCCCCGAGGTCAAGCGCGTGACACGCAGCGGCCCCGCTCCCAACCACAAGCCGTCGCTGCTCCAGGACTACGAGCTCGGCCGCGCCATGGAAATCGACGTGCTGGTGAGGGCGCCGGCCGCCTTCGCACGCACCGCTGGCCTGTCGACACCGACGCTCGACCTGATCGCCGCGCTCGCGATCCAGAAGGCGCGCGACAAGGGGCTTTACGCGGCCTGAGCCTCAAGCGAGCCCGTCGATCCAGGCCGTGAGCGTGTCGAGCACCTCTGTCAGTGCCTCGTCATTGGTGCGGCCGGACTTTTTCAGCACCGCAAAGGAATGATCGCCGCCGGCGACCTCATGCAGCGTCGCCTTCGGGCCGAGCGCTGCGATGACGGGCTTGAGGAGGCCGAGATCGGCAAGCCCGTCGCGCGTGCCTTGCAGGAACAACATCGGGATATTGACCTGGGCGAGATGCTCGGCGCGCTCGGTCGACGGCTTCTTGTCGGCGTGCAGGGGAAAGCCGAGGAAGGCGAGCCCCTTGACATCAGGCAGCGGCGTCTTGGATTGTGCCTGCGACGTCATGCGCCCGCCAAACGACTTTCCGCCGGCAACGAGCTTCAACCCGGGGCACAGCCGTGCGGCCTCCTTGACCGCCGCGCGGATGGCCGCGTGGGCGACCGCCGGCTGGTCGGGACGGCCCTGCTTCTTCTCCATGTAGGGAAAATTGAAGCGGAGCGTCGCGATGCCGCGATCGGCAAGACCCTCCGCAATCTTGTCCATGGATGCATGCTTCATGCCCGCACCGGCACCATGCGCCAGCACGTAGCAGGCACGCGCATTGTGCGGCCGCGTCAGGATCGCCGAGACCGTACCAATGCGCCCGATGTCGAGCTTGAGTTCGCGCGTCTCGACCAAGACCAATGTTCCCGACAAATTCCCGCGATGGTACCTGCCCAAGCGCGATCTGAAAACAGGAGACCTCGCGCTTGTCCCTGCGGCCCGCGAACGGAGGCCCTTAGCTGACCCGCCGCTCCCGACCCTCCCAGAACGGCCTGCGCAGCTCTCGCTTCAGCACCTTGCCGGCGCCAGACAGCGGCAGCGGCGTCTCGGTGATCTCGATGCTGCGGGGACATTTGTAGCCGGCAATCAACGTCTTCGTGAACTCGATCAGCTCGCTGGGCGAAACCTCCACGCCGCTGCGCTTGACCACGACGGCATGAACCTGCTCTCCCCATTGCTCATTGGGAACTCCGATGACCGCGCATTGCAGCACCAACGGGTGCTGCGCCAGCGCGTTCTCGACCTCGATCGAGTACACATTCTCCCCGCCCGAGATGATCATGTCCTTCACGCGATCGACGACATAGATGAAACCGTCCTCGTCCATGTAGCCGCCATCGCCCGTGTGCATCCAGCCATCAACGACGGCCCGCGCGGTCTCCTCAAGCCTCTCCCAATAGCCCATCATCACGGTGTCGCCGCGCACTACGATCTCGCCGACCGAGCCTGCCGGTACAGGCTGGTCATTTTCGTCGACGATCCGCACCTCGCAGCCGAGTGTGGCGCGACCCGCACCGCGATGACGGCCCTTTCTGCGCCCCTCCCCGACATGCTCGTCGGCGTGCAGCAACGTCGCGATCGGCGACAATTCGGTCATGCCGTAGGCCTGGGTGAAGCGCACATGCGGCAATGCGCGCGCGGCACGGTCGAGCACCGCCTCGCTGATCGGCGAGGCCCCATAGATGACGTGCTTGAGCGACGACAGGTCGTAATTTCCAATCGCGGGGTGGTCGACGAACATCTGGATCATTGTGGGTACTAGCAGCACGTCGGTGACGCGCTCGTTCTGCATCGCAACCATCACGCCCTCGGGCGTGAAACCCTGAACGATCACGTTGGAGCCGCCGGAGAGCATCAGCGAATACATCGCGGCCCCATTGGCGAGATGAAACATCGGTGCCGCATGCAGATAGGTCGTGCTCGCCGGGAAAAGGCCTTCACCGAGAGCGTTGAGAGCATTGGCCATCAGGTTCCGGTGACTGAGCATCACACCCTTCGAACGCCCGGTGGTCCCGCCGGTGTAGAAGATGCCGGCGAGATCGTCGCCCTCGCGCATGGCATCGGCAACCGGAGCGCTGGCCGCGACCAGATCCTCGTAGCTCTCCATTTCGGCCGGCACCTCGCCGTCGTCGGCATAGATCAGCTTCAACCCAGGAATGGCGCCGGCGAGCTGCGCGCCGACCTGCGCAAAGGCCTTGTCGACCAGCAGAACGGAAGCACGGCAGTCGCGCAGCGCATCCTCGTTTTCAAGGGCGCTCCAGCGAATGTTGAGCGGCACGATCACGCCGCCCGCCCAACCCGTCGCCAGATAAAGCTCGAGGTAGCGATCCGAGTTGAAGGACAGCACCGCGACGCGATCGCCGTCCTTGATGCCGCGGGTGCGCAGCCCGCCAGCCAGCCTTGCAATGCGCTCGCCGAGTTCGCTCCAGCTGCGACGCCGTTGGCCGTAGACGGTGGCGAGCCCCTTCGAATTGATCTGCAGCGCGCGCCGCAGTCCATGCGTGATGTTCATCGCGTTCCTCCTGTGCGCTTCTTCCCTGGTGGTTTGCGTCCTGAGTTGCGCCGTCGCGGCGCCCTCGGCGTCTTCTTTGTCATCTGTTGCCGGCTTTCGGTCGCCAGGCCTTCCGTCAGGCGAACCGTGAACTCGTCGGCGATTCCGGTCGGCGACAGCGTGCCGTCACGGCGATACCAATGGCCGATCCAGTTGAGCGCGCCCGCGATGGCGAACGCTGCAAGCTTGGGATCGCACGGCCTGACCGAACCATCGGCAATACCGTCGGCGAGGTATCGCCGGAAGGTGGCGTCGATCCGCTTCTTGGCGGCGCGCGCGACAGCGGCGTTGCGCTCGGTCAGGTCACGCAGATCGAAACGCACGAGGCTCGCGCCGAAATCGGTCGCCATGAGCGCGGCATAGGCGTGCACCAGCTTGCGCAGCCTGGCGAGGCCAGAACCGCCGCCGGCGTTGATCTCCGTGATCACACTGTCGACGAGCTCGGCGCCCATCGACCAGCATTCGAACAGGATCTCGTCCTTGCCCCGGAAATAATTGTACAGCGCGGGCTTGGTGATGTTCAGCCGCTCGGCGACCTCGTTCAGCGTCACACGGTGATAGCCCTGCTCCAGGAACAGCTGAACGGCGGCGCGCAGCACCGCCTCGCGCTTTTCGTCGCGGGCGCGGCGGCGGCTCTCGAACGGCAGCCAGGGCGAAGGCGGCGGCGATGAGGGTGGAGCGGGCGGTGCTGAATCCATGCTCGGTCAGTTGACTCCGGAGGACGTCGACCGATATATTACCAGCGGGTAAGAAAAAGTCCAAAGGGTAATTTATTGGGAGGAAGCGATGTCTGACGTCATCGTCGCAGGGGTCGGCATGATTCCCTTCGCCAAACCGGGCGCCAGCGCGCCCTATCACGAGATGGGGACGGAGGCGGTCAAACTGGCGCTTGCGGATGCCGGCCTCGGTTACGAGACGGTAGAACAGGCCTATGTCGGCTACGTCTACGGTGATTCAACCTGCGGGCAGCGCGCGCTTTACAATGTCGGGATGACCGGCATCCCCATCGTCAACGTCAACAACAATTGCTCGACCGGCTCGACCGCGTTGTTCATGGCGCGGCAAATGATCGCAAGCGGCGTGCTGGATTGCGTGCTGGCTGTCGGCTTCGAGCAAATGAAGCCCGGCGCGCTCGGCAGCGTCTATACCGATCGTCCAAGCGCATTCGAGGAATTCGACGCGGCTGCGGACCAGTTGATCGATGCCCCCGGCATCCCGCTGGCGCTGCGCTATTTCGGCGGCGCCGGGCTCAGCCACATGAAGAAGTACGGCACCCCACTCGACGCCTTCGCCAAGGTGCGCGCCAAAGCGAGCCGACATGCCAGGAACAATCCGCTCGCGATCTTCCGCAAGGAACTGTCCGCGGACGACGTGATGAACGACCAGGTGATCTGGCCGGGCGTGATGACGCGCCTGATGGCATGCCCGCCGACATGCGGCGGGGCCGCCGCAGTGCTGGTGTCCGAGCGGTTTGCGGACAAGCACGGCATCGGCAAGCAGGTGCGCATTGCAGCGCAGACCATGACCACCGACACGCCCTCGACCTTCCAGGCCGGCGACATGATGCGGTTGGTCGGCTACGACATGGCCAAGGAGGCGGCGCGCAGGGTGTATGAGAGCGCCGGCGTCGGGCCTGACGATCTCGACGTCGTCGAGCTGCACGACTGCTTCGCCCAGAACGAACTCATCACCTACGAGGCGCTCGGCCTCTGCGGCGAGGGCGAGGCCGGCAAGTTCATCAATGACGGCGACAACACCTATGGTGGCCGGATCGTGACAAATCCGTCCGGCGGATTGCTGTCGAAGGGGCATCCGCTCGGTGCCACCGGGCTTGCGCAATGCTACGAGCTGACGCGGCAGTTGCGCGGCACGGCAGGTGCCACGCAGGTCGAGGGCGCAAAAGTCGCGCTCCAGCACAATCTGGGCCTCGGCGGTGCCTGCGTCGTTACGCTCTACATGCGGCATTGACCTCCATGGTCGATCAGTCAGCCGTCGGACGCTGCTTCACGCCCGTCACCGCGCGCGTGGAGCCGGGTCGCCTTCGCTACTTCCTCAATACGCTGGGTGAAGAGAATCTGGTCTACCGCAACACGGATGCCGCGCGGGCGGCCGGATTTATCGGCATGCCGGTGCCGCCGACCTATCTGTTCTGCCTGGAGATGATGGACGTCGACGACCCCTTCGAAATGTTCACCGCGCTCGGCATCGACCTCGCGCGCGTACTGCATGGCGAGCAGAGCTTCGTTTATCATGCGCCAGTTCTGGTCGGCGACACCCTGACGTTTCGGCCTAGCCTGACCAGCGTGACCGAGAAGAAGGGCGGCGCGATGACGCTGATCGGCATCCGTTGCGAGGTGACCAATCAGGACGGCGTGCATGTCGCCGATACCGCGCGCACTATCGTCGTCCGCAACGAGGTGGCGTCATGACGGCACCCGGAGACATCAAGGCCGGTGACCGTCTCGTTCACAAGGTCTTTCCGCCGATCACCCGCCACACGCTCGCGCTCTATCGCGGCGCATCGGGCGATCATAATCCGATCCACGTCGATATCGATTTTGCCAAAGCGGCCGGATTTCCGGATGTGTTCGCGCACGGCATGCTGGTGATGGCCTATCTCGGGCAGGCGCTCACCGATGCGGTGCCACCGTCGAGGCTCCGCAGTTTTTCGACCCGGTTCGTCGCCATCACCCAGCTTGGCGCCAAGCTGACCTGTGAAGGCACCGTGACCGAGCTCTTCGCCGAAGACGGCGAGCGGCGCGCAAGGCTCGCGCTCACGACCAGGGACGAGCGCGGCGAGGTCAAGCTCGAAGGCCGCGCCGTCGTCGCGCTGTGACAACAAGAGGACACATGCAAATGGCAAAACTGCAAGGAAAGGTCGCGCTCATCACCGGCTCGGGCCGCGGCATCGGGCGCGCGATCGCACTCAAGCTCGCGCGCGAAGGCGCCAAGGTCGTCGTCAACGATCTCGATGCCGAGCCCGGCAACGCCGTAGTGGCGGAGATCGAGGCGCTCGGCGGCGACGCGGCCGCCG